>CAZLMT010000109.1:898-6926 GCA_964560615.1 uncultured Actinomyces sp. | reverse complement strand
TTCCACGCTCGAGCCGATTCCGGCGTACGACGACACCTATCTGCCCACCGGCCGCACGCCGCTGGGGGACTTCCTCCGCTTCTTCTGGCTCCCCCGCCGCCTGCCCGCCTGGGCCGAGGGCACCCGCCGCTACCGCACCTGGACAGTGACGACCCTCCTGGACTCCCCCCTGGCCCACCGCCCCATCGAGGAGCTCGGGGTGCTCGAGATCGAGCGCTACTTCGCCCAGCGCGCCATCACTCCCTGGGAGTCCAACGGCGAGTTGCCCAAGGCCGGCTCCCTCAAGGGCCTCCACGACACGCTGAGGGCCAGCCTCAACGACGCCAAGAAGTACGGCTTCATCCGCGACAACCCCTGCACCGGGGTCGAGCTCCCCCGGGCCGACTCCACCCAGGCCACCATCTGGAGCCCCGAGCAGGTGCAGAGCTTCCTCGCCTCCACCCGCCGCTCCCGCTACGTCACCCTGTGGCGACTCCTCTTCGCCACGGGCCTGCGCCGCGGCGAGGCCCTGGGCCTCACCTGGGCCGACGTCGACCTGCCGGCCCGCAAGCTCGCGGTACGCCGCAACCTCCAGGCCGACTCCCGCGAGGGCAACGTGAGATACGGCCCGCCGAAGTCGCGCCGCTCCACGCACACGATCACCATCGACCCCGGCACGGCGGAGGCACTCGAGCGCTGGCGCCGCCTGCGCGAGACCGAGCACGGGGCCTGGCTGGCCGACCTGGAGAAGCGCTTCACCGGATATCGCACGCCCGGGGCGCGCCTGCCGGAGTTGCCGCGGCAGCTGCCCGACGACTCCCCCGTCTTCTCGAATGCCGACGGCACGCCGATGCTGCCCTCGACCGTGTCGGACACCTTCCGCCGCCAGGTGGCGAAGTCGGGCCTGCCGCAGATGCGCCTGCACGACGCCCGGCACACCCACATCACGCACCTTCTGCGCTCCGGGGAGCCGATCCAGAACGTCTCGGCCCGCGCGGGTCATGGTTCGTCGTTCACGACCCTGACGACATACGCGCACGTGATCGCCGGGGATGACGAGCGCACGGCGGCGAGGGCTGCGGGGCTCTTCGGGGATTGATGTCAGACCGCTGACGCAGAATCACTCCATGGCCCGCGACGCTGGTACTCGCCGATGGTGAAGCAGCGCCTGCGTCGCGGTGACGAGCCTCCATCTCCACATGCCCTCGTCGTTCGCGGCTTGGCCGCATCACACAACGGCAACTCGGTCTTTGATCGCACGCACCTTTCGACTGATGCCGAACTGAACCAGGATCTGTACGGCTTCGCAGGACTGTCGGCGTGGCTCGTCACGCCGGATTGGCCGCTCCAGCGAATCTTGGAGGAGAAGCTCGCGCGCGCCCAGCGGGTCGCCCTCATCAGCGTGGATGAACTCAGAAAGTCCGGTCTCACCATCTGGGACACCGGAGCCGCACCGCACGTCGATCTCGTGGCCCTCGACGGAGGCCTGGACACTTTGGTCGAAGGGATTATGGCGATCTCATGCGACTCGATGGATAATCCCTACTACGCCAGCGAGGAGTCGTCGTGAGGGGAGGGCAGGCATGATCGTCATCGACATCGAAGCAGACCTCAATCTGGTCGACGACCAGGGTCGCAACGTCGCGCGTTTGCCTATGGGCCGACCCCAATGGGAGCCCGGATCGATCGCGGTCGCCGGTCGTCCAGGCTTCTGGTCGTGGGTTGAGATCGACGAGATCGACGAAGGGTTCGTTCGCTTCCGGCAGGTATCAGCCCAGCAGGCCGCTGCTCGCGGGCCGCTGGAGGTGCTTCCCCACCGTTGAGTCCCTCAACGGGGTCTCTTGTTTCGTTGCGGCCCGTCCGGTCGGACTCACTTCGACGCTGTCCGACACCTTCCGTCGCCAGGTGGCAAAGTCGGGCCCGCCGCAGATGCGCATGCACGACGCGCGGCACACCCACATCACCCACCTGCTGCGATCCGGGAAGCCGGGCTCTTCGGGGACTAGACGAAGAGGCCTGACCGTCAGTCCGCGCGGGTAGATTGGGCTCGTGTTCATCGCCCGGGTCAGCAGCGCAGCCGAGGAGGCACGCGCTCTGGTCGAGTGCGGCACCGACGGCAGTGAATCCCTGTGGCGCTTCGGAGTGCTGCAGCTGCTCGACGACTATGAGTCCACGCTTCGACATGAAGGACTCGAGGCGGCTGCGCGTGTCTTCGCTGACCCTCCCCCACCCACTGGCCACTCGGGGCTGGATGCCGCATTCGCGGCTCTCGCATGCTGGCTCGCATCACGTGACGGCTGGACTCCCCCCGCATGGGCGCGTGACCCCGCGCGCGTGGCGCGGCCCTGGTGGTTTGTGTCCGAGTCGGCCTATGGCCGCGCTTGGGCGATGGTGGAGTCCCCCGGCGAATTCCGCATTCGCGGAGTCTTCGTCACGCCTTCAGGACTGGCTCGCGCGTGAGCGGCCTCGACCGCGCCCGCATCGAGGAGCTCCTCTCGGCCCTCGATCGTGCACTTGAGCGTCGTGGAGCCACTGCAGATGTCTACATCGTGACCGGGTCTGCCATCGCATTGGGCTTCGATGCGCAGCGCTCCACACGCGATCTTGACGCGGTCTTCGCCCCCACGAGCGAGGTGCGCAGCGCCGCGACCGAGGTGGCGGAGGAGTTCGACCTCGATCCCGACTGGATCAACGACGCAGCGAAAGGATTCGTGCCTCCGTCAGCTGATCCCGGTCAACAGGTCGTCTTCGAGTCTTCTCACCTCCGGGTATGCGTGGCTGGGCCCGAGCATCTCCTGGCCATGAAGGTAGCTGCAGCAAGAGTGGAGCAGGATCGCGACGACCTCGAGCTCCTCATTCGCACGCTGGGTCTCACCAGCGCAGACGAGGCGCTCGGCGTGGCGCGCAGCTGCCTGGGACCCGCCTATCCGATCCCACCTCGGGCGCAGTATCTGCTGGAGGAGATCTTCGAGGGCTGAGGCGTCCTCGGTGTCGACGTGCCTCACTCCCGAGGCGAGGGCTGTCGCGGGGGGCGTAGGGGGCTCCTCGACGGTACTGCCCAAAAGTCGGCGATCGCCGATTTTTGGGCAGGTGTCGGCGATCGCCAACATGAAGTAGGATGTCGGCGTTCGCCGTCTCAAGGAGGGCCATGCGCATCGCCACCGTCGAGGACGTCGCCGACGCCGTGCGCTCTGCCCGCCGAGAGCGGGGGTGGACGCAGGCTCAGCTCGCCGAGCGGTCCGGGGTGAGCCGCGATCTGGTGAATCGACTCGAGCGCGGATCTCGGAGGGTGGAGATCGGAAAGGTGCTCGATGTGCTGGCCGGGCTGGACCTCACACCGACGCTCACCCATCGTTCGGTCCCGGTCGACCTCGCTGTCATCGTGCGCGATCACGGGGCCGGCCAGTGACGCACGATTCACAACTCGACGTCTGGATCGGTGAGCAACTCGCCGGGCACCTGCGGACGACAGACGGCCGGCAACTCGAATTCGGCTACGACACCGCCTACCGTGAGGATGCCGGCTCGACAGCACTGTCCCTCTCGCTGCCTCTCACGCGACAGGCGCATCGCCCCGAGATCGTGAGCAACTACTTCGAAGCCCTGCTGCCAGAGCAGGGCTTCGCCCACGAGCAACTCGCGCTCGAGGCAGGGGTGTCCCGAGCGAACATCTTCGGCCTTCTCGCCCATGTGGGCCGCGACCTGCCGGGCGCGGTGTGCGTGGTCGAGGCAGGTGAGGGCCTCCCGACATCAGGCAGCGTGACGAGACTCAGCGAATCCGATCTCGCGTCGTACGTAGCGGAATTGCGCCAAGCCGCGGCAACCGGCGCGCTGCCCCTCAGCGAACACGGCCAGTGGTCGCTCGCGGGAGCCCAGGCGAAGGTCGCACTCTCTTACGTCGACGGTCAGTGGGGGATCCCGCATGGGGCCACCCCCACGACGCACATCGTCAAGCCCGCCATCCCGGGCTTCGAGGACTTCGACGCGTACGAGGTCATCTGCCTCCGTGCCGCCCGGCGCCTCGGACTCAGCGTCGCGGACGCGTGGCTGCAACCGCTGAGCGATGGCACTCACGCCGCGGTGGTCAGGCGCTACGACCGAGTGCCCACCGCCGATGGCACGGTGCGCCGCATCCACCAAGAGGACATGGGCCAAGCACTCGGATACGCCGCGTGGCAAAAATACGAGCGCGATGGCGGCCCTAGCGTCAGCGCCGTCGGGGCGCTCCTCGCCAGACTCCCGGTCCGCTTCCGCGAGACCTCCGCGATTCGACTCCTTGAGGCCCTCGCCTTCAACCTCGCCATCGCGGGTACTGATGGTCATGCTCGCAACTTCTCATTGCTCATCTCGGGCGCAGATGCCGTGCTCGCCCCGCTCTACGACCTGAACAGTGCACTGCCGTACACGAGGCCGTGGGGCCGGCGCTTCGATTCGGTGCGCAAACTCCACTCATCCTTCGTGCTGGGGACCACGGACGCATTCACCCGAGTGACCCCGGAGGACTGGCGCACCACGGCGGAAAGCCTGGGTATCTCCGCTGACCTCGCCTTCGATCGCATGTACTCGATCATCTCCGGCGTCAGTGATGCTCTCGAGGAGTCTGTCGCGGAGGTGAGGCACGAGTCCGGACTCGCAGTGAACTTCGATTGGGCAGGCGCCCTGGGCGAGTACCACGAGTCTCTGGGCCTCGTGACCCGCCGTCGGGCGGTCGACGCGATCCGTTCCGCGCCCGTGATGGATGTGCCCGGTCCCCGGGGCCTTAGGGACGAGATCGAGGATGAACGCAGGTTCGATTCCTAGCGTCACCCCTGCGGCGCTGATCGTTCGTTCGATGACGTGCGCTCGATGCGGAGGAGCATCGCGGCCGATGGCATGACCTTTCCGGTCGCGTAGGTGCTGAGGCGCGAGGCCGACGTACCGATGCTCGCCGCGAAGTCAGCCGAAGTCAGGCCCGAGCCCTCGATGGCATTGCGCACGCGGCGTGCGACCTCCTCGCGCTCACCCGACTCGGCACGCTTGCGAGCCCGATCGATCGCTGCCGTGAAGAGCGCTGCAGCCGCCTCGTCCGAGGTGATGCGCGCCCATCGCATGACGCGACGGGCGACCACTCCCCAGGGATGGGATCGGATCTCCGCGAAGACAGGCTGCCAGTCCGGGACCAGCCCATGCTCGAGAGTCTCCACGAGCGCCTCGTAGGGCCACGTGGCCACGGGATCGTCTGGCGACGCTTCGACGTTACGGAAGCTCAGTGCGCTCATACCTCAGCCACCTCGAGTGCGAGGTCCCTGCAGGCGGCAACGACCGCGGCCCAGTCGTGCCAGCGCGGATCGAGGCCGCGATACCTGGGCAGTTCGGCGATGACATCGACGTCGACGGGCTTCGGGTCGGCGAGCGCCAAGGCGAGACTTGTGCGCACCGACCCCGCCTGCTGGGATCGATCGTCGTAGTAGTCGTCTATGTGACGGAGGATCTCCCCCGCGTGATCCACACCGATGTGCTCGGCGAGCGCGACGACATCGAGGTAGTCGCGGACGGCGTTGCGCTGCACGACGAGATAGGCCTTGACGCGCAGGGCCTCCTCGGCAGTGGGAGCCGTGACGATCGCACCTGGCGCCACCTCGATGCGCACCGTCTCGAGCGGCCTGGTGCGTCGAAGATTGCGCAGCCCAGCCTGGATCCCGTCGAGTGATCCCATGATCGTCATGGGCGGACGCGATGCGCGCACGGAGGTGGCCCAGCCGTCGCTTGCCTCGACCGCCTCCACGACCTGGGCGTAGCGCTGGTCGAGATCCACGAGGACGTGGTCGTGATCGAAGGACTCGCGGTGGCCGGCGTGCAGGGCAGCGGCGGAACCGCCCACGAGGACGGCATCGGGGACCAACTGCTGCAGGCGCGCGGCGGACTCGAGCACTCGCTGGAGCCGCTGCGACCGAGCCATTTCAAGAGTTTATCTGATCTGATAATCCTCGTCCACAATTGTGGTTCATGCGGTCCATGCACAGACTCGAGACTCGGCGCCCCGCAGCGATGGACCGCTCGTAGCGTCCGC
>CAZLMT010000109.1:0-888 GCA_964560615.1 uncultured Actinomyces sp. | reverse complement strand
GGTCCATACACAGACTCGAGACTGGGCGCTCCGCAGGGATGGATGCGCCCCTAGCGTCCGCCGGATGCCCCTCGACACTCCCTCCGCCAGCACCACGCTGGGTGACTACCTGCGCTACGAGTGGCTCCCGCGCAAGCAGGCGGGATGGGCGAGCGGAAGCAAGCGTCACCGGCAGTGGGCCGTCGACACCCTCTGCGCGTCACGCCTGGTCGACCGGCCGATCGGCGAGCTCACCGTCATGGAGATCGAGCGCTACTTCGCCGAGCGCGCTGCGATCCCCTTTCCCTCCACCGGTGAGGTGCCCGCGCACGGCAGCATCAAAGCGCTCTACGCCACGCTCAAGGCCTGCCTCGGTGACGCGCACCGCTACGGCCTCATCCCCGACAACCCCTGCGCGAAGGTGCGGCTGCCACCGGATCACGCGACACCCGCGCAGATCTGGTCGCCCGGGCAGGTGCGTGCGTTCCTCGCCCACACCGCGGACTCACGGCAGGCGGTGCTCTGGCGGGTGTTCTTCGCGACAGGCATGCGCCGCGGCGAGGTGCTCGGGCTCACGTGGCGGCATATCGACTTCGATGCAGCTCGGATCCTCGTGGCGCGCGCCATGCTCGCCGACTCGCGCAAGGACAACGTGCTCTACGGACCGCCCAAGAACCATCGCTCACTGCGCACCATCAGTATCGATCCAGGAACCGTCGACGCACTGCGCGCCTGGCGCGCCAAACTGAGCGCTGAGGCTGCCGCGCGGGGCGGCGTAGTCGATGAGGACTCACCCGTCTTCGTCAAGGCCGACGGCTCACCGATGCTGCCCGCGGGCATATCCGACACCTTCCGCCGGCAGGTGAAGGCCGCGGGGCTGCCGCCGATCCCTCTGCACAGCGCCCGGCA
>CAZLMT010000108.1:2683-6953 GCA_964560615.1 uncultured Actinomyces sp. | reverse complement strand
ACTGGTTGACCTCTTTGCCATCGCCGGCGACGATCCCGTGGTGCCCCCCGCACGCGTTGCCCTGGCAAGCGCCCTCTTCTAGTCACCGACGCTCGGACGCGGGCGGAGCCAGATTGTGGCGAGCGGCGGCAGCGTGACGCGAGCACTGGCCGGGCGGCCATGCCAAGGCTCGTCCGTGGCAGTGACGATGCCCATATTGCCCACGCCGCTTCCGCCGTACTCGCTCGCATCCGTGTTGAGAATCTCCTGCCACTGCCCGGACGCAGGCAATCCGAGCAGATAGTTGTCGCGCGGCACGGCTGACATGTTGGAGAGGTTGACCACGGGGCGCCCGGAGTCATCCCACCGGATCCAACTGAAGACATTCGACTCGGCATCATTGGCATCGATCCATTCGAAGCCAGCCGGATCGTCATCGCGCTGCCACAAAGCCGGGGTCGCGCGGTAGGCAGCGTTGATGTCGCGCACGGCCCGTGCGACGCCGGCGTGCTCCTCGAATTGCATGAGCCACCAGGCGAGCTCCGAGTCGGCGTTCCACTCCGTGGACTGTGCGAACTCTCCGCCCATGAAGAGGAGCTTGCGGCCCGGGTGTGCCCACATGTAGCCGAGGTAGGCGCGCAGGTTGGCCAGCTCCTGCCAGCGGTCACCGGGCATCTTCCCGATGAGGGAGCCCTTGCCGTGGACGACCTCATCGTGGGAAAGGGGCAGCACGAAGTGCTCGCTGTAGGCGTACATCATCGAGAAGGTCATCTCATTGTGATGCCACTGGCGATGCACTGCCTCGCGCTGGATGTAGCCGAGGGAGTCGTGCATCCAGCCCATGTTCCACTTCAGGCCGAAGCCGAGTCCCCCGAGATAGGTGGGACGCGTGACCCCGGGCCATGCCGTGGACTCCTCGGCGATCGTGACGACGCCGGGGACGCGCTTGTAGACCGTGGCGTTCATCTCCTGGAGGAATGCCACGGCGTCGAGGTTCTCGCGGCCTCCGTAGATGTTGGGAGTCCACTCGCCGGGTTCACGCGAGTAGTCGAGGTAGAGCATCGAGGCCACCGCGTCGACGCGGAGTCCGTCGACATGGAATTCCTCGCACCAGTAGACCGCATTGGCCACGAGGAAATTGCGCACCTCTGTCCGGCCGAAGTCGAAGATGTAGGTGCCCCAATCGGGATGCTCTCCGCGCTGGGGATCGGCGTTCTCGTAGAGCGGTGTGCCGTCGAAGCGCGCCAGCGCCCAGTCGTCCTTGGGGAAGTGGGCAGGCACCCAGTCGACGATCACACCGACCCCCGCCTGGTGGAGGCGGTCGATGAGGTAGCGCAGGTCGTCCGGACTGCCAAAGCGCGGCGTGGGAGCGAAGTAGGACGTGACCTGGTAGCCCCACGAGCCTCCGAAGGGATGGGCAGCGACGGGGAGGAACTCCACGTGGGTGAAGCCCTCGTCGACGACGTACGCCGTGAGCTCCTCGGCGAGCTGGCGATAGTCCAGGCCGGTACGCCACGAGCCGAGGTGCACCTCGTAGATCGACATGGGTTGACGCAGCGGGTCCGTGCTCGCACGTCTCGACATCCACGCCGAGTCCTGCCAGTCGTAGTCGGAGGTGGAGACCACGGATCCGGTGGCCGGGGGCACCTCGGTGGCGAAGGCGAAGGGGTCGGCCTTCTCGCGCCAGACGCCATCGGCTCCGAGAATCGCGAACTTATAGACGGTGCCATCGCCGATATTGGGGATGAAGATTTCCCAAGTCCCCGTGGAGCCCAGGCTGCGCATGGGGTGGGCGAGGCTGTCCCAGTGATTGAAGCTTCCGGTCACGCGCACTCCGCGGGCGTTGGGGGCCCACACCGCGAACGACACGCCAGTGACTTCGCCCTGCGGCGTGGCGTAGGTGTGCACGTGTGCGCCCATGACGCGCCACAACTCCTCGTGGCGCCCCTCGGAGACGAGGTGCATGTCCAGCTCGCCGAGGGTCGGGAGGAATCGATAGGGGTCGTCTGCCGGGATGACGCGCCCGCCGTAGGTCACGTCGAGCCGGTAGTCCGGCACCTTCTTGACGGGGAGGAGCCCGGCCCAGACGCCTCGGTGTTCGTGGCGCAGCGGCACGCGGGTGCCGTCATCGAGCACGACGACTACCGCCTCGGCCATCGGGCGCAGGACGCGGACCGTGACACCGTCCTTGCCGACATGGGGTCCGAGGACGGCGTGCGGATCGCGGTGGCAGCCATCAACAATGGTGTCCAACTCCGCCCGGTCGACCTTGACCGTCTTGGGGAGCTTCTTGTCCTTCGGCTCGGGCCTGTCCTTGGTCACGGCGCTCGCTCCACTTCGGCGATGTGGGCCACGGTGACGGCGGGATCGAGGCGCACATAGACAGACTGCCCCCAGGTGAAGGCCTGCCCCGTGACGTGATCGTGGGCGATGAAGCGGTCGTTGCCGTCGAAGCCGAGTGCCGGCATGTCCCACCAGACGGTCGTCTCGCGCACGTGATGTGGATCGAGCGAGCAGACCACCAGCACGGTGTCGTCGCCGACCCGCTTCGAATACGCGATGACCTCGGGATCTTCGGTGCGATGGAAGCGCAGACTGCGCAGGTCCTGCAGGGGAGGCAACTGCCGCCGCAGATCGTTAAGCAAGGTGATGTAGGGCGCGAGCGATCGCCCTTCGCGCTCTGCCGTCACCCAGTCCCGCGGGCGGTACTCGAACTTCTCGGTGTCGAGGTATTCCTCGCTGCCCTCGCGGAGGGCGGTGGCCTCGTAGAGCTCGTAACCCGAGTAGACGCCCCACGTCGGCGAGAGGGTGGCGGCAAGGGTTGCGCGGATGGCAAAGGCTGCGGGGCCGCCCGTCTGCAGGTACTCGTGGAGGATGTCCGGGGTGTTGACGAAGGCATTGGGTCGCATGTACGCCGACGCCGGCCCGGAGAGTTCGCTGAAATACTCCTCGAGTCCCTGCTTGTCATTGCGCCACGTGAAGTAGGTGTAGCTCTGCTGGAAGCCCGCCTCGGCGAGAGCCCGCATCATGGGCGGACGGGTGAATGCCTCGGCAAGGAAGATGACATCTGGATGCTCGGCGTTGATCTCGGTAATGAGGCGGTGCCAGACCCACACGGGCTTGGTGTGCGGATTGTCGACGCGGAAGATTGAGACACCTCGCTCGATCCAGTGGCGGACGATGCGCGCCACCTCCGCGTAGAGCCCCTCCGGGTCGTTGTCGAAGTTGAGCGGGTAGATGTCCTGGTACTTCTTGGGCGGGTTCTCGGCGTAGGCGATGGAGCCATCTGCCCGGGTCGTGAACCACTCGGGGTGCTCGGCCACCCAGGGGTGGTCGGGCGATGCCTGCAGTGCCAGATCGAGCGCGATCTCGATGCCGAGATCGCGCGCTGCGTTGACGAATGCCGCGAAGTCCGCCTCCGTGCCGAGATCGGGGTGGATGGCATCGTGGCCGCCGTCGCGGGACCCGATCGCCCACGGTGACCCGGGATCGCCGGCCTTGGGATCGAGGGTGTTGTTGCGGCCCTTGCGATTCGTCGCGCCGATCGGGTGGATGGGAGGCAGGTAGACCACGTCGAAGCCCATGGCGGCAATGGCAGGCAGGCGCTTGGCCGCGGTGGTGAAGGTGCCCGACTTCAGTGGACGCCCACGCGCCCCCTCACTGCGTGGGAAGAACTCGTACCACGAGCCCACGAGCGCTCGCCGACGCTCGACGAGGAGCGGCCAAGGACCGCAGGTCGTCACACCGGCGCGCAGGGGATGGGATGCCAAAGCAGCGAGGACATCAGGATCTCCTGCCGCAGCGAGACGCACTTCCGGAGGCAGCTCCGTGTCGCGCACGGTGCGTGTGACCTCGGCGAGGCGCTCCCCGCCGCCGCCCTCGAGCGACTCGATCAGTCGTGCGCCTTCCTCGAGCTCGACTTCGATGTCGACGCCAGCGGGCACCTTGATGCTCGCGCGGTGCCACCATGTGCCCCAGGGGTCATCCCATGCCTCGATCGCGAAGGTCCACATGCCCTCGGCATCTGCGGTGATCTGTGCACCCCAGACATCGACTCCCGTGCCGAGGTCACGCATGCGCTGCCGGGATCGCTCGCGGCCCGCAGGATCCCGGAGCACCACCTCGACGCCGAGTGAACCGTGGCCCTCGCGGAAGACGGTGGCGCGCACCGGCACCTGCTCACCCACGACGGCCTTGGCGGGTAGCCGCCCGGACTCCACGACGGGCCACACATCCGTGACGGGGATGCGCCCCAGGAGGAGGCTGGGCACCTCCACCCTCGAGCCCTGCT
>CAZLMT010000108.1:0-2673 GCA_964560615.1 uncultured Actinomyces sp. | reverse complement strand
GCTGCGGCTGGCCGCTCACGGGAGGGGTGGAAGACGGGCGCTTGGCGGCGACCTTCTTGGCCGGCTCCTTGGGGGCAGCGACCTTCTTGGCTGGCCGCTTCGGGGCGGCGACCTTCTTGGCTGGCTGCGTCGGGGCGGGTGGCTTCCGTGCTGCAGGAGCCTGCTTCCGCGATTCCCGCTGCGCCATGGAGTCAGCGTACTGGGCATCCCGCACCCGGTCCTCGGTCCCGCAAAAGGCCGTAAGCACTCTGCAAGTCCCCGGCTCCTTTGCCGTGAAACCGCGTGTTTTCCGTCGTGTCGCCGTAAGGCCTCCCGAGGGTCTCCCTGGTCCTCCCTCACCCGCTAGCGTGGCCGCCGTGAAGGCCATCCGCAGGTTCACCGTCCGCACTGTCGTCCCGGCTGAACTCGAGTCGCTCGAGGAGCTCGCGGCCAACCTCCACTGGGCATGGAGTCCTGAGACGCGCGATGTCTTCCGCGCGATCGATCCCGATCTCTGGGCTCGGGTCGGCGATGATCCCGTCCGCCTCCTCGGTGAAGTGTCACGTGAGCGGTTGCAGGAGCTCGCCGGTGATCCCGGATACGTCGACTGGGCACGACGCACGCGTGACGACCTGCGTTCTTACCTCCACCGGGAAGCCTGGTACCAGCGTCAGCCTGATGACCGACCCGAGTGCATCGCCTATTTCTCGCCCGAGTACGGAATCGCAGCGGCGCTCCCGCAGTACTCCGGTGGCCTCGGCATCCTTGCGGGGGATCACCTCAAAGCAGCGTCCGATCTTGGTGTCCCGATCATCGGCGTGGGTCTGTTCTACCGATCCGGCTACTTCCACCAGACGCTGTCGCGCGAAGGCTGGCAACTCGAGACGTACCCGGTGGTGGATCCCGACGGCCTTCCTGTGTCACTCCTGCGCGACCAGTCTGGTGAGCGCGTCACAGTGTCGATTGGCTTCCCGGGAGGACGCACGCTGCGCGCGCGCATCTGGGTCGCCCACGTGGGCCGTGTGGACCTGCTGCTCCTCGATTCCGATATCGAGGACAACGATCCGGCGGACCGAGAGGTCACCGATCGTCTCTACGGCGGAGGCGGAGAGAATCGTCTCGCGCAGGAGGTGCTCCTCGGCATCGGCGGAGTGCGAGCCGTTCGCCGATACTGCGAGATCACGGGACATCCGTCGCCCGAGGTCTTCCACTCCAATGAGGGGCACGCGGGATTCCTCGGCCTCGAGCGCATGCGCGAACTCGTCGTGGACGGGCTCGACTTCGACTCGGCCCTGGAGGCTGTGCGCGCGGGCACCGTCTTCACGACGCACACTCCCGTGCCGGCCGGGATCGATCGCTTCCCCCGGGAGATGATCGAGCGCTTCTTCGGCGGCGACAATGCCGAGCCGGGCATGCCGGTGGATCGCATCGTGGAGCTCGGCGCTGAATCCTTCGAGGGCGGCGATCCCGCCGTGTTCAACATGGCGGTCATGGGTCTGCGCCTCTCCCAGCGCGCCAACGGCGTGAGCCTGCTCCACGGCGTCGTGAGTCGCGGGATGTTCGCAGGGCTGTGGCCGGGCTTCGATCCCGATGAGGTGCTCATCACCTCCATCACCAACGGAGTGCATGCACCCACATGGGTCGCACGTGAAGTGCGCGATCTTGCGGCGCGCGAGGTCGGCGCCGAGCTCGTCGAGGAGGGTCGCGGCTGGGAAGCGATCGGCGGCATCCCGGATGAGGCCATCTGGCCTGTCAAGCGCATCCTGCGCGAGAAGCTCGTGGCGGATGCTCGTGCGCGCTTGCGTGCGGCCTGGCGCACCCGTGGTGCGAGCGATGCCGAGTTGGGCTGGATCGATGGGGTGCTGGATCCGGATGTCCTCACCATCGGCTTCGCACGGCGCGTGCCCTCCTACAAGCGGCTCACCCTCATGCTGCGTGACCCCGATCGCCTTCGAGACCTCCTGCTCCACCCCGAGCGTCCCGTGCAACTGGTGATCGGCGGCAAGGCGCACCCGGCTGACGATGGCGGCAAGCGCCTCATCCAGGAGCTCGTGCGATTCGCCGACGACCCGGAGGTGCGTCACCGCATTGCCTTCCTTCCGGACTACGACATCGCGATGGCGACGGTTCTGTATCCCGGCTGTGATGTGTGGCTCAACAATCCCATCCGCCCTCTCGAGGCCAGTGGCACATCCGGCATGAAGGCGGCGCTCAACGGCGCACTCAATCTCTCCATCCTCGATGGCTGGTGGGATGAGTGGTACGACGGGGAGAACGGTTGGGCGATCCCCACTGCGGACGGCGTCGAGGATCCTGATCGCCGCGATGACCTGGAGGCTGCGGCGCTCTACGACCTCATCGAGCGCGAGGTGGCACCTACCTTCTACCAGCGGGGTGACGATGGCCTGCCGCATCGCTGGATCGAGCGCGTCCGTCACACGCTCATGACCCTGGGGCCCAAGGTGTTGGCAAGCCGCATGGTCAGCGAGTACGTCACGCGCCTCTACGAGCCCGCGGCGACATCATCTCGGCGCGCCTCCGCTCACGATTTCGCCCTTGCAAGGGACCTCGCGGCGTGGAAGGCGCGGGTCGAAGCCGCCTGGTCGGGTGTGGCCGTGGAGCATGTCGAGGCATCCGGCGTCGGAGATGCACCGTCGCTGGGTGCTCCCCTCCACGTGCGTGCGCACGTGCGGC
>CAZLMT010000107.1:3841-7198 GCA_964560615.1 uncultured Actinomyces sp. | reverse complement strand
TGTCCAGCGGCAGGACGGGCCACAGGTACTGCTCTTGGCCGGCGGGCGTGACGTTGGTATTCCCGACCTGCAGGGTGAAGCCCGGAACGCTCCCGTACTGCGGCCCATACGGACCCGAGGGGCAGTTCTGAATGCTCGCCGTGCACGGTCCGCTGAAGCCGTTGCCGGAGTACGCCGCGTAGAAGGTCGGCTCGGCGTAGAAGTCAGCCAACTCGGTCGAGGTCAGGCGACGTATTGCTGGCACCGCCCTTCGGGTAGTACGACGTCTGCCCGCATCCGGAGCCATACGTCGTCGAGGCGCCGTTGGATCCCTGGCCGCCGATCCAGTTCATCAGCGTCCACGAGCCGCCGTTGAGGGCGTAGTCCGACTGCGACCACGTCGAGCAGGGCACGGTCACCCAGTTATAGCCACCGCTCCAGTTCTGCAGGGTCGTGAAGCTCGCAGCCACTGCGGCCGAGTTGCCCTCGACCGGCTTGGGGGTCGTAGCAAACGGATAGACACTGCTCAC
Source organism: uncultured Actinomyces sp. (assembly GCA_964560615.1). Classification (GTDB taxonomy): domain Bacteria; phylum Actinomycetota; class Actinomycetes; order S36-B12; family S36-B12; genus Mxb001. The sequence goes on along the minus strand of CAZLMT010000107.1, from coordinate 6,689 downwards.
GGTGAGGTTCTGGACTGCTCCGGAGGGATTGGCCGGACCCACGGACGCCGGATCGTTGACGACCACGGACGCACCGAGATTGGGCCAGAGCCCAGCGTCGAGGAAGGACGCCACGGTGAGGTTAGGCGTCTGCAGGATGCTCGGCCAGGGCATGGCGAAGCCCATGCCCGAGCTGATGCCCGACATCTGCGGGCTCCACTCGTAGTTCTCACCCGTGTAGACGATGAGATCGTCCTGGGCGCTCACGGGCTGCCCGCCGTTGCTGAGGCCCGCCTGGCCCATGAGGGTGCCGGTCTGCTCCGGGCTCTGGCAGCTCGTCAGGGAGTTGTCCGATCCCACCGCACACTGCACGGGGACCGTCCCCTGCGCTCCGGGATAGGCATTGAGCGCGCCGGAGATGGCGAGGAGGTTGTTCCAGTCCTCACTCGAGGCCGGCTCGAAGGTGAGCGGAGCCCAGGTGCTTTCGCCGGGCGCGAAGCCCGACACCCCGGACACGGGGCTATTGGTATTGACGTTCGTCGAGCTGAGCGGCGAGCCGATCGAGCCCTGGCCGAAGTAGCCGTCCCGGTAACTCGCGAGGTCCACCACCCAGGCGTTCTGGCCATTCGAGAAGACCGTATCGGCACTGGTGGCGTACACATCAGCAGCGAGCGTGCCGTTGGTCACCTGAGTCCAGGAGGCCCCGGTTGCCTGCCAGATGCCCGCCACGGCCGCGTTGGCGGCGTTGAGGGACTGCTGGGTCTGCTGGCACGAGAATGCCGACAGCGTGTTGCACGCCTGCAGGAACTGCGCCTGCGACTGCAGGTTCGGGCTGACCAATGTGGCGGCGGCGAGCACATCGCCGATGCCGACAAGTCCAGCACCCACGCTGATGTACGACGTGTAGTAGGCCACGATGCTCTGCATCTGCTCGGCGTACGCCGTGTCCAGTGAGCCCACTGCGACCTGAGGTGGCGCGTTGTTGCTGCTCGGCGGAGCCTGGCTCTGGATGACGTAGGCGGCGACGGCGTCGGCACAGGTGCTGAGCGCATTTCCCGCGTTATTGACGTTGAAGGCGCCAGCTAGATTGGCGACCTGCACCTGAAGTTTGTTGACGCCAGGAGCGAACGACGGGGTGCCGCTGCCGGAGCCGAAGATGTAGTTGCCGATCACGCGGGCATTGGCGGTGCCAGCGGAGTAGTTGAGGTTCGCCTGGCCCCAGGTGGGGGTCAGGGCGTTCTGGTAGTTCGCATAGTAGGTCTGGATCTGTTCGACATTCTGCTGGGCGTTGTCGAGGGCGGACTTGCACGCCGCCAGTGAGGCCTCGCTGAAGATCTGCGAGTTTTGCTGCTGCACCGTGGTGAGCGTCGACTGGATCTCATCGAGGTCGTTGTAGACATTGTCGAAGCCCTGCTGGACCTCCTCCTGCAATGCCTCGATCTGCTGCTCGGTCGCGCGCGCCGTGCCGGGGAAGATGAGTTCGAGGAGCTGCTCGACACCGAAGCCGATGACCTCCTCACCGGCGACCTCCGCGGTCTTCTCGAAGATCGCACCGAAGGACAGCGCCTGCTCGGTGGTCGCGGCCGCTACCTCATTGGCAGGGGACTCCCCATCCACCCGCGGCTGGACCGTGCGCGGCGTGCTTCCCCCCGCCATCCAATGGGACAGCATCCGCAGCGGAGCTGCGTCCTTCGGCTTGCCTCCTGTCGACGTGACAGCGAGCACCTGCGACTGGGCAGGCTGCTTGCCAGGGACTCTCAGTCGGATGTTGTGCGCTCCAGGCTCGCTGAGTTGCATCGGCACGGACACGCCGCCACTGCGTGTCACTCGCGCCGAGCGCTGAGTGACCCACTTCCCACCCACCTGGACTTCGCCGACGACGGGTGCGCCACGGAAGCTGGACGGGAGGTCGCCCTTGACCGCGAAGACCTGAGAGGACTTGACCTGACGTGGCGCCTGAGCCACGAACCCGACAGGCTTTGCACGAGCGATCGACGCGGCGGCTGCTGGCGCTCCTGGGGCCTCCGTCCGTGCCTGCGCGGGCGCGGGCGCGACCAGCAGTCCGGCTGCCGACAGTGGCAGGGCGAGGAGAGCGGACGGGAAACTGCGCACGAGCGGGCGACGGGTCACGGCCCCATCCTTGCCATCATGCAGCCCGCATGCGCGGTCATGTACGGAAGTCCGCAGTCGACGCTCTAGGAAACTCCCGAATCCACCAGATCGGGGCACACCTCGCGCAGCTGGTCGAGTGAGTAGGCACCCTCACGTAGGAGGACGGGTGGGTCGGACGTGAGATCCACGATGCTGCTCGGCGCTTCGTCGACCGTCGGGCCACCGTCGAGATAGAGGGCGATCCCGTCGCCGAGCTGGCTCTCCGCATCCGCGCAGGTCCGTGGCGGAGCGCTCCCAGCCCTCTGCGCCGACGTCACGGCGAGCGGACCTGTCGCTGCAAGCACGGCAAGGGTCACCGGATGGAGGGGCATGCGCAGCGACACGTGTCCCCCGGGGTTGTCCCACGCCAGCGTCGGCTGCTCGCGCACGACGAGCGTGAGCGGCCCCGGCCAGAAGGCTTCGATGAGCGCGCGTCCATCCGCGGTGATGCCGCTCGCGAGCCCATCGACGGTGCGGACGGCACCCACGAGTACGCCGACCGGCAGGTCGTCACCGCGACCCTTGGCCTCGCGCAGTGCGCGCATGGCCCTGGGCGAGAAGGGATCGGCCGCGAGGCCGTAGACGGACTCTGTGGGAAGCACGACCAGCTCGCCGCGCCTGATGGCCGCAGCCGCAGCCGAGACGCCTCGGTCGCGACCCGGCCCCGGGCGGTCGCCCACCTCGATGACGAGGCTCACACCGCATCCATGGCTCGCGT
>CAZLMT010000107.1:0-3831 GCA_964560615.1 uncultured Actinomyces sp. | reverse complement strand
CGAGCCTCCCGCGCCGTCCAGCCGTCGCGTCGCCGGCGTGAATCGCGGCTTGCGGGCGAGGTCGCGGTGGTCGACGATGTCGCGCCAGCGGCCATCCTCGGCGAGCACCGCGGGCACGCCCTCCTCCGCTTCGTCTCCCTGCTCGTCGGAATGCTCGATGACGACCAGGCCACCGGGCTGGAGGAGAAGCGCTGCCGTATCGAGCGCACCGCGGATCACCTCGAGGCCATCGGCACCTCCGTAGAGCGCGAGCGCCGGATCGTGGTCGCGCACCTCCGGATCGCGCACGCTCGCACCGCTGGGCACGTAGGGGGGATTCATCGTGACGACCGCGACACTCGCTCGCAGGGATGCGAGCGGTCCACCGTCGGCCGCGCACGTGCGAGCATCGGCCTGCACGATATCGACTCGACTGCCGGCTGCCGTCACCTCCTCGAGGAGCGCATCGGCATTGCGCCTGGTCCAGGCGAAGGCCGCATCGTCGACCTCGACGGCCGTGACATGCGCGGGCGCAGCCTCCGTGGCGAGCGCAAAGGCCACGGCACCGGATCCCGTGCACAGATCCACGGCACGACGTTCGCCCGCGGGCAACGCGCGCAGCGCATCAATGCCCGCCTGCGCCACCAGCTCGGTCTCAGGGCGCGGGATGAAGACACCGGGCCCCACCACGAGCTCGAGATTGCGGAAGGGGGCAGCGCCGATGAGGTGCTGGAGTGGCACGCGCGCCATGCGTCGCGTGAGCAGGCGCTCGTAGGCGGTGCGCTCCTGGGAGTCCATTCGGTCCTGCAGGAGGAGGCGCCCGCGCGGCACGCCCTTGACGTGGGCCGCAAGAAGGATGGCGTCGGTGTCAGGCGAGGGCACGCCCGCTGCCGCGAGGCGGCGCTGGCCATCGGCCATCACATCGCGCAGAGACACCCAACCCTCCACGACGCGGGGAGACGGCCCCGGACCCGACTGGCCCGCGGGGCCCGATTGACTCATCGGCCCTCAGCCAACGCAGCGTCGGCAGACGAGTCGATGCACGACTGGATGACCGCATCGAGCTCGCCGCTGAGCACCTGGTCGAGGTTGTGGGACTTGTATCCGGAGCGATGATCGCTGATGCGGTTCTCCGGGAAGTTGTAGGTGCGGATGCGCTCGCTGCGATCGACAGTGCGCACCTGCGCGCGCCGGGAGTCCGATGCCTCCTGCTGAGCCTGCTCCTGCGCAATGGCGAGCAGTCGAGCCCGAAGGATGCGCAGCGCCTGCTCGCGATTTTGCAGCTGGCTCTTCTCGTTCTGGCAGGACACGACTGTGCCGGTCGGCACGTGGGTGATGCGCACTGCGGAGTCGGTCGTATTGACGGACTGGCCCCCCGGGCCTGAGGAGCGGAAGACGTCAATGCGCAGGTCATTGGGGTCGATCGTGACATCGACCTCCTCGGCCTCGGGGAGCACCAACACTCCCGCGGCCGAGGTGTGGATCCGTCCCTGCGACTCGGTGACGGGCACGCGCTGCACCCGGTGCACCCCACCCTCGAACTTCAGACGCGCGTACGGCGCCTCGCCGGGCTCGGGCACGCCGCGGGCCTTGACCGCGACCGCGACGTCGCGATAGCCGCCCAGGTCGGAATCCTCGGCCTCGAGGACCTCGGCGCTCCAGCCGCGCTGGTCGGCGTAGCGCAGGTACATGCGCAGAAGGTCACCCGCGAAGAGAGCGGATTCCTTCGCGGAGACGCTCGCCAACCTCCTGGCGCCGGACCTCGAGGGTGTCGGCCTCGTCTGCGAATGCCGGGTCGACATCGGCGAGTTCGCGCGCGGCGGCGATGTCATCGCCCAGGGACCCCCAGGTGCGGTAGGCCTCGATGATCGGACGCAACTCCGCGTGGCGGCGCGCCAGGCGTCGTGCCTCGGAGGGATCAGCGTGCACCGCAGGGTCGGCCAGGCGCTCCTCGATCGCGGAGTACTCGGCGGTCAACTCGACGCAGGCGTCGAACACGGGACCTACCTATCGGCGATGAGCGGGGACGCGCTTCAGTCGAAGGCGCGTCACTCGGATGCGGAGGCCTTGTCCTTGCCGCCGAAGCGCTTCTCCCACTTCGCCACGCGACCGCCGGAGTCGAGGATCTTTTGGCGACCGGTGTAGAAGGGGTGGCACTGCGAGCAGACATCAGCGTGGATGACGCCGTTCTTGGCGGTGCTGCGCGTGGTAAACGTCGAACCGCAGGTGCAGGTGACCTGGGTCTCGACGTACTCGGGGTGGATGCCCGACTTCATGATGACTCCTTCGGTGGGTGTCCGGGTCCGCGGTGGCGGTGAACCGGGCGAGGCAAGGGTACGCCATCGACTCATCGACGGCCGAATCGGCTAGGAGTCGTCGCTCTCCGACCCGGTGACCGAGGGCGTCGTCTTTTGGATCTGCATGAGGAACTCCAGATTGCTCTTGGTCTCGCGCAGCTTGGTGAGCAGGAGTTCGATGGCCTGCTGCTGATCGAGGGCATGGAGGACGCGACGGAGCTTCCAGACGATCTTGAGCTCGTCAGGAGCCATGAGGAGCTCCTCCTTGCGCGTGCCCGAGGCGTCGACGTCGACGCTCGGGAAGATGCGCTTGTCCGCGAGCTTGCGATCGAGCTTGAGCTCCATGTTGCCGGTGCCCTTGAACTCCTCGAAGATCACCTCGTCCATGCGCGAGCCGGTCTCAACCAGCGCGGTGGCCAGGATCGTGAGGGATCCGCCGTTCTCGATGTTGCGGGCGGCACCGAAGAAGCGCTTCGGGGGGTAGAGCGCCGTGGAGTCCACACCACCCGACAGGATGCGGCCCGAGGCCGGCGCCGCGAGGTTGTAGGCACGACCGAGTCGGGTCATCGAGTCGAGCAGGACGACGACGTCGTGGCCGAGCTCGACGAGACGCTTCGCGCGCTCGATGGCCAGTTCAGCGACGATCGTGTGATCCTCTGCCGGACGGTCGAAGGTCGAGGAGATGACCTCGCCCTTGACCGAGCGCTGCATATCGGTCACCTCCTCGGGACGCTCGTCCACAAGAACGACCATGAGGTGGCACTCGGGGTTGTTGGTCACGATGGCATTGGCGATGGACTGGAGCACCATCGTCTTGCCGGCCTTGGGCGGCGACACGATGAGACCGCGCTGCCCCTTACCGATCGGGGCCACGAGATCAATGACTCGAGTGGTGAGGTTGCCCGGCTCGGTCTCGAGGCGCAGGCGCTCCTGGGGGTAGAGCGGCGTGAGCTTGGAGAATTCGGGTCGCTGCCGAGACTGATCGGGCTCAGAGCCATTGACGGTGTCGATCCGCACCAGGGGGTTGAACTTCTCACGGCGCTCCCCGTCACCAGGCTGCTTCACGGCGCCCGTGACGGCGTCTCCCTTGCGCAGGCCGTGCTTCTTGACCATGGAAAGCGAGACGTAGACGTCATTGGGGCTGGGGAGGTAGCCCGCGGTGCGCACGAAGGCGTAGTTGTCGAGTACGTCGAGGATGCCGGCGACGGGCACGAGCACGTCGTCATCGGACACCTCGATGTCCTGCTCCGGGAAGCCACCCGGGCGACGGTCCCGGCGATCCCGGAATCGATCGCGTCCACGACGGCGGCGGCGGCGCGAGCCATCCCCATCGTCGTCGTAGCTGTCATTGCGGGTGTCAGTGCGGTTGTCGCTGCGGGTGTCAGTGCGGTTGTCGCTGCGTGTGTCAGTGCGGGTGTCGCTGCGGGTGTCGCTGCGGTTATCGCTGCGCTTATCGCTGCGGTTGTCCTGGCGGGGAGCGCGCTCGCGCTCACCCTGCTCGCTCTTGTCGGAGGCGCTGCTCTTGTCGGAGGCGCTGCTCTTGTCGGAGGCGCTG
>CAZLMT010000106.1:881-7305 GCA_964560615.1 uncultured Actinomyces sp. | reverse complement strand
CGCGGCGCCATGCGCGACATGGGTCCGGCCGGGACCCTTCACGCCTATCTCGGCTGGAAATAGGCGGCCGCGGGGATCATTTCTCTCTTGCGTTCGCCGAGACGCACTCCCTCGGTGGGGAGCACCCCGCGGATCCCATGCCGGAGGGCTCACTGCCGGCGCGGGTTGAGCGTCTGGCGCGCCTTCGACACCAGCGCAGTCGACCGCATCCGTCGAGTGCGAGGTGAGGGGTCTCAGACCTAGAGGGCCTTGTACGCCATGAGGTGATAGCGCTGGATAGCGAGCAGCGCGAGTGTCTCGACGGTGGCGATCTGGGGCTCGGAGAAGACCCAGTTCTTCTGCTTGGGCACGTCCTTGTACGCCGAGATCTCCACGATCGCTGCGCCTGTGTAGGTGAAGATCTGCAGCTGATCTGCGGCCTCCCGCGAGCCGACGCCTCCCGGGAGCGGCTCGTCGATCTGCACATCGGTGTTGATGATGAGCTGGTCCTGGCCGTACATCGACGGCTCGATGAAGACCGACGTCTTCACGGTCGCCGTGCCGATCTTCTCACCGTCCTGCACGAGGTCCTCTTTGATCGTGCCCGGGCATGAGTTGGAGGCGTTGAGCAGCTGCTGCCACGCGAATTCAGCCGTCTGCACGTCCTTGTACTGGTAGACGTACTGCTGGAGGAGGAGGAGATGGCCCTCCTTGCTCTGCGCGAAGTTCATGAACATGTCCGAGTGCGATGAGGACTTTTCGCCCTTGACGACCTTGCCGTTGACCTCGCACAACTCGGGCTTCAGCCCGGTCATCGCGACGTTGGTCTCGTATTCGTCGACCGGGCCGAGCCATGCCGGGCCCCAGGACTTCTTGATGAGGACCTGCTTCAGGCCCTTCTCGTTGAGGGCGACGTACGCCATGTCGGCGGCCTGGGCCGGCACTGAGATGGCGAGGGTGGCGAGCGCCGCCGCGGCGGCCGTGGCGAGGAATCGACGCATGCCGCGAGGCTAGCGACTACTCCGCCTTCTTGTCGTCCTTCTTCTTGTCGTCGCCGTCCTCGGGCGCGAAGAGCGCTGAGTAGCAGGTGACGGTCTGGCCGAGCAGGTCCTGGGTCTCCGCATCGGGTGTGGCCTGCGCCACGTCGCTCACCTGGGCGGCGAACTCGTCGGCGGCGGCCAGGCCCTCGAGGGTGAGGCCGGTGCCGGTCCACTGGGCGAGCACGGCGAGGCCGGGGCCCTCGACGAAGCCGAGGATCGCGTGCTTGCCGTCGTCGTCGGTGCGTACGTCGACCAGCTGGCTCACGGTGAAGTCGGGGAGCATGGCGGCCTCGATGGCAGCGACCTGCTCGGGCGCGGCCTCGTCGCAGAGGACGGCCAGGATCGTCTCGGTCCCCTTGGACTCACTCGCAGACGGCGCTGCCGAGGAACTCGCGGCAGCGGAGCTCGCCGCGCTGGAGCTGGGTGCGGCACTGCTGGATGTTGCCTCCTCCGACCCGCCGGAGCAAGCGGTGAGAGCGAGGCCGGCGACGGCCACGGCGGCAGCGAGGCGGGTGAGGTGCGATCGGGTCCCGAGTGTCATGCCCTGAGGCTACGTCGGCCCCCGCCGGGAGTCCCGCCGGCGTGACCTGTCCGTCACCTCCTTCCCAGTCACTTCCCAGCCCCGCCCCTGGCGTCGCCCTCGCCCCCGCAGTCACACTCGAGTCATGACGCGCGCAGCAGCACGACTGGTCACCCTCGCGGTGGCCCTCGTCGCGCTGTTCGCCGTCGCTGCGGTGCCCGCCCAGGCCAGCGAGTCGGCCCTGCGCGAGCGCACCCACGCCCGGATCGCCGCGGTCCTCGCCGATGCGGTCAATGTCGGCGTCTACTCAGCCGCCCAGGACAGCTACGTCACGAGCGCGCTCCTGCCGACCTACGTCGACCCCAAGGATCTCTCGGCCAAGGTCGAGGAGCGCACCATCGACGCCTTCTGGGACATCGTCGCCGACGGCGCCGGCACCTCGGTGGGCTCCGTCCAGACCCGCGTCGCCAACGGCGCGACCCTGCTGCGCATCACCGGCGATTCCTCGGCTGATGTGCAGGAGCGGCTCTACCGCTGGCTCTCACGCCCCGTCGTCGAGGCTCAGTTCGACGGCAGGATCTCGGCTGCAGAATCCGCCACCCTGCGCGATGACATTGCGCGCTCTGTTGACCGTTTGATGCGCCAGCCCGGCGGATCCGACGGCAAGGTGGCAGTTTCACCCCGTCGCATCTAGACCGACACCACTGACCCACTAGGGTCTCCTCAGCTGCTCGTGGTGGCCGTCTGCGGTAGGGCGCAGTGATCCCGACCATCTCGAGCTCCGGCCCCCGGCGCCTCCAGAATGGAGTGAGGCATCGGGGGCCGTTTATTTGTGGCGAGTTATCGACTGCGTAGTTATTGACTGCGTAGCGACTACCCTCATCCCATGGCCCTCCTCGTCGTCGATGACGATCCGTCTTTGCGTCAGGTGCTCGAGCGCGTGCTCGCCTTCGAGGGCTACGACGTCGAGACTGCACCGACCGGCTACGACGCCCTCGAGCGCATGCAGGTCCCGGAGCGCGGTGCGGCCACGATCGACCTCATCGTGCTCGACCTGGGCCTGCCCGACATCGATGGGCTCGATGTCGCGCGTCGGCTGCGCGCCGACGGTCAGGTGCTGCCGATCCTCGTCCTCACCGCGCGCGGCGAAGTGGGCGATCGCGTCGCGGGCCTCGACGCGGGTGCCGATGACTACCTGCCCAAGCCCTTCGACATCACCGAGCTCATCGCTCGCGTGCGCGCCCTCCTGCGCCGCGCGGGCCACACCGAGTCGACCGGCAACTACACCCTGGGCGATCTCAGTCTCGACGCCGCTCGCCGTCAGGTCACTCGCGAGGGCGAGGAGATCACGCTCACCAAGACCGAGTTCGCGCTGCTCCAGGTCCTGCTCGCGGCCGACGGCGCGGTTGTGGAGCGCGGTGACCTCATGACCGAGGTGTGGGGCTTCTCCTCGCCCACACTCGACTCCAACCTCGACACCTACGTCTCCTACGTCCGCCGCAAGACGGAGGCCGGCGGCCGCTCGCGCCTGGTCCACACCGTGCGCGGCGTCGGCTTCGTCGCGCGCGTCGAGTAGGGCCCGATGCGTTCGCTGCGCACCACGGTCGCGCTCATCGTCGCGGTCACCGTCGCGCTGTCGGTGGTCGGTCTGGCGATCGGCGTGTGGTTCCTCACCCGCAGCGCTCTGCTCGGCAGCGTCGACTCCTCGCTGCAGTCTCGCCTGGAGGCCGGCATCTTCCTCGAGCCTGCGGAGGATGCGCCGCCGATCATCCGCCCGCCCATCTCCGGCCAGCCCACCGTGCTCGTGGACGCCGTGCTCTCAGACGGCGAGGTCTTCGAGGTCGATCGCGAGTCCTTCGACCTCCCGGCCGATCCCGAGGACATCCGCATCGCCGAGTCGGCGCCCGGCACCCAGGCGTACTCCACGCGCATCGCCCCCAATGGCGAGCAGGTGCGGGTGCTCACCGTCGCTGTCGTCGATGGTGCGGCAGCGCGCGCGGTGCGCTCCCTGGAGGAGACGCAGACGATCCTCGTGGGCCTCGCCTCGATCCTCGCCGTCGTCGGCCTCGCGGCCGTGGGCATTGGCGCGGGCATCGGCGTGCTTGCCGTGCGCCGTTCGACCATCCCGCTGGAGGACGTCGCCGACGCGATGCGGGCGCTCTCGCGCGGTGAGTCCGGCGATGTGCCCGAGGCCAAGCCCGGTGCTCCGCGTGAGGTGGTCGACGTGGTCCAGGCCACCGCGACGCTGCAGGAGTCGCTGCGCCGCTCGCAGGAGCAGCAGGAGCAGCTGGTCCAAGACGCCGGGCATGAGTTGCGTACGCCGCTCGCGGCCCTGCGCGCCAACGTGCAGTTCGCGGCGCGCACCGCGACTGACGCCACGACGCAGGAGTCGCTCACCGCGGCGCAGGCCGAGCTCGATGAGCTCGGCCGTCTCGTGGAGGAGCTGCTTGCGCTTGCCGCCCGCGATGAGCCGGTGCGCGAGGTCGTGGAGATCGACATCCGCGGTGCGGTCACGGCGGCGGCGGAGCGCCTCACACGGCGTACCCAGCGCGAGGTCACGGTCAACCTGCCGGATCGGCCCGTGCCCATGCGCGTCGACCCGGTGGGTATCGCCGAGATCGTCGGCAATCTGCTCGACAACGCCGCGAAGTTCGCCCGACCCCCCGCCGCGATCGTCGTGGCCGTCGTCGACCACGGCGCGGAGGTCGTCATCGAAGTGCGTGACGGCGGTCCGGGCATCCCCGAGGCGGAGCGCGGCGCGGTCTTCGACCGCTTCCACCGCACGCCGGATGCGCGCGCGATCCCCGGCTCGGGTCTGGGTCTGTCGATCGTCGCGTCAGCTGTCGCCGATGAGCGAGGGACGGTCACCCTGGGTGATGCACCCGAGGGCGGCCTCCTCGTGCGCGTCAGCCTGCCGCGCTAGGCGGGAGCAAGGATCTGAAGTCCGTGCGCCACGCAGGCCTCGGCGAGACGCTCGTCATAGGTCACGACGCCGCTGATGTCGTCGCCGAGCGATAGTGCGGCAGCGAGGTGGATGGCATCGAGTGTGCGTAGACCTGCAGGATCGAGGAATGCTGCGGAGAGGTAGAGGTCCGTTGACACGGGGAAGAGCGTGATTGCCTCGAGGACGCTACGCCCCCGCGTGATGGCATCGGTGGAATGACGACGGCATGCGCGCAGCACTTCAGTGCGTACGAGGTCGCAGGCGATGAACTCCGGACGCGCCCGCTCGGCCCAGGCGCGCAGTGCAGCGGTGCTTCCTTCGGTGACGATGAGCTTGAGCGCGGCTGACGAGTCGAGGTAGAACGCTGTCATCGCTCGTCCCGACGAGCCTCGGCGAGCAGGTCGCCGAGCGTCGGGCCGCCCGTCGCGGGCAAAGGCTCAGGCAACTCCCACGGGTGGGTACGCGCGGGACGCGCACGACCCTCATCGAGGAGCTGCTGCAGGGGGCTTGCCGCCATCGGGACGACGCGGGCCACGGGGCGGCCGCGATCGGTGATGACGATCACCTCACCTGCGGCGGCACGCTGGACCACGGTCGATGCGTTTTGCTGCAGATTGCGAATGCCCACCTGGTCGCTCATGTGCGTCAATGTAGCACATCGATGCAGCGATCAGCGAGGGCAGGCGATGTCCACCCGCTGGCGCTCGACCTTCGTCGAGCCGGGCAGGCGGTAGTTCAGGCCAACCCAGCAGCCCGACGTGAGCGTGAGCGGGCCGGGGAAGTCTCCGGAGTACCGCTCGAAGTCCGGTCGCACCTGGGTGCTCACGACGCTCATCGGCATGGCCTGGAAGGACTCGCGAGTCATCGACGCGGTGAGCGCCGACTTGGTGACATTGAGCTTCCACGCCATTCCCGGTGCCGTCACGGCGACCTTCACCGGTCCTCGCCCCGTCAGCGAGGCGTTCTCCAGAGGCTCGAGGTCGCCGACGTAGCGGCGCGGGGATTCGGTCCAGATGCTCACCCCACCCCTGGGATCGAGCGTGCGCACGCGGAACTGATACACGCGCCCCTCCACGATGCGCAGGTCGTCGCCGATCGAGAGCGAAGTCCCGCGGACCTTGTCGGGAAGTGGGGTCCAGGCCAGCCATTTCTTGCGGTCCTTGTCCATCACACGCAGGGCGAGTTCGTACCTCGATCCTTGGGAGGCGTCCGCGGGTGGGACCCAACTCACGGTGGCGACCCAGCGCCGCTCGAAGACGCTCGCGACCGACTGCGGCGGACTCGCTCCCTCTCCCACGACGACCGACACGGTAGGCGTCGCAGCGCTGGTGCCCACTTCGTTCTTCGCGCGCAACGCGACCCAGTAGAGGCCGGGGGCGCGATACAGGTCATCCAGGGTGTACGACGACTCAGTGCCGGGGATGGTGACAACGGTGTCCGAGGTCTTGCCTGGGGCTCGGTAGAACAACTCGTAGGTGAGCTTCGTGGCATTGCCGTCGAACTCCGGCGGCGCCCAGCTCACCGTGAGGGAGTAATCGCCCCCGGCAGCCTCGAAGTTCTGCGGCGCCGTGGGAGGCAGGACAACGGGGCAGTCGTAGGGGATGTCGAGGCCGCGGTCGAAGTCGATCGCTCCCTCTCCGGGCGCGTTGTCGCAGTCGACGTAGGTGTCGGGCAGACCGTCCTGGGAGTCGAGCTCGTCGATGCCCGGGCCGCCCGTCATCGAGTCGAAGCCGGCGCCGCGGAGCTCCGAATCTCCAACGATCTTGTCGTTGCCCGGGCCGCCGCTGAGGGAGTCGTTCCCCTCTTCGCCGTCGATGTTGTCGGCACCTTCGCCACCGACGATCTTGTCGTTGCCAAGGCCGCCGAAGAGGTCGTCATCGCCGAGGCCGCCGTCGATCTCGTCGTCCGCGACCCCGCCCTGCACGTAGTCGGCCCCTGAGC
>CAZLMT010000106.1:464-871 GCA_964560615.1 uncultured Actinomyces sp. | reverse complement strand
TGAGCTCGCGGGCGCGACGGCCGTCGTCGTTGCGCCGGTCGCCGCGCGCAGGTCGATGGTCATGCGGGTGCGGTCTGGGGATCTGGGCACGGAGCACACGACCTGGGCGCCTGATGTCGAGGGCACCGGCGCGCACGCGGCGCCGGGCTGGATCGTGTGCGAGCCGTCGACCACGGTCACGGTGACCGTCTCGTCCGCGCCCCTGACCACGAGTTCCTCCTCCTCGGCGAAGGGTGTGATCCCCGCGGCCGCCACGAGCCGGAACTGCTTGGTCGCGGGGTCCCAGCCCACGGTGAAGTCGGGGGAGACCGCCTGGGCTGCCCCGAAGGGGACCCCCACGAGGGCGGAGCCCACGAGAGCAGATGAGGCGATGAGGGCGAGGGGACGCATGGGGCCAGGGTCCCCTC
>CAZLMT010000106.1:0-404 GCA_964560615.1 uncultured Actinomyces sp. | reverse complement strand
GGAGCGCCCTCGCTGCAGACGCGCTCCTATACCTATGGCAACTGGGCGCAGCCGGGCTCAGGCTTCATGGCCACCGCTGACGACACGATGTCGCAGGTCTATCAGCTCACCTGGCGCGGCGCCTTCCCCGATCTCGATGACACCCCCGGCCCGGTCTATGCCGCGGGCACCTTCATCAAGTCCGGGTCCACGACGATCAACCGCGTGGCCCAGTACGACGACACCGCCGGAGCCTGGGCGACCCTGCCCGGCGATGACACGGGCATTGCCCCGACCGTGTCGCAGTCCGTGCCCACGGGTCTCGGGTACACGACCCCGGGTGTCTACGGCATGGTGCTCGGCGGCGACAACTACCTCTATGTCGGTGGCCAGTTCGTGGCTTCGGACACCACGCTCAACAACGT
>CAZLMT010000105.1:6583-7395 GCA_964560615.1 uncultured Actinomyces sp. | reverse complement strand
GCATCGGTCGACATCGCGATCAGCGCGTCCGTCTCCTGCAGCGTCATGGCAAGCGGCTTCTCCACCAGCAGCGGCTTGCCACGCCGGGCAAGGTCGGCGATGAGCTCGGCATGGGTATCGGTGGCCGTCGTCACGGCGTAGGCATCCGCCTCAGGCCAGTCACCCCAGGGCGCGGTGTTCACCTGGGGGGGCGTACTCGCGGACCCGGCGCTCGCGGCGTCGGCACCGACGCGGTCCGCCAGCTCGGCCGCGCGTTCAGGATTGCGGTTGGTGATGACGATCTCATCGACCCGGCCGTCCGCCACGAGATCCTCGGCCCGGATGACGCCCATGCGCCCGGCCCCCACGACGACGATTCGCATCCGCAATCCCTTCTTGGCCTCGAGAGGAAGCGTTCTGCGGTCGGATTGGTCCACCGGGTGGCACTTTCCGACCGCAGAACGACGCCCCGAGGTCAGTGCGGGGCCTCTTGCCCCTCGCAGGCGAGTGTGCCACGATTTGCCCGAGAATTGGAACGTTCCAATCCTTGCGGCAGATGGGTCGCTGCCCCGTCTCCGGCGCTACCTATCCGCCGCACCACAATTCCGCCGCACGCCGTAGCCGCCGCACCGCGCGCCGACCCTCCGGAGTCCCATGAGCACCTTCCTCGACCGAGTCGCGTCCGCTCCGATCTCCTGGGGCATCTGCGAGGTCCCCGGCTGGGGGGCGATGCTCCCCACACCTCGCGTGCTCACCGAGATGTCCGGACTCGGCCTGCCCGCCACCGAGTTGGGCGCCCCCGGCTTCCTGCCCACCTCCCCCGAGGACGTCAA
>CAZLMT010000105.1:0-6562 GCA_964560615.1 uncultured Actinomyces sp. | reverse complement strand
TGCGCGAGTGGTCGATCGCAGAGGCCAGGCGCGTGGCCGACCTCTTCCAGCGCGCGGGCGCGACGGAATTCATCTCCGCCATCGTCTTCGATCCCGATTGGTCTATCCCGCGCCCGCTCAATGCCGATGAGCGCAAGCACATGATGGAAATGTTCGGGATCATCGACGAGATCTGCGCCGAGCACGGCCTGAATCAGGTGCTGCACTCCCACGTGCAGACCGTCGTGGAGACCAAGGACGACATCGACATGGTCCTCGAGGGCTGCGATGTCGGCTTCTGCCTCGACACGGGCCACATGGCCATCGGCGGCCAGGACCCGGTGGAGTTCGCGACGCAGGCCTTCGACCGCGTTGGCCACGTCCACCTCAAGGACGTCAACCTCTCCCCGGTCCCCCCAGTGCTGGCCCGCGAGAAGTCGCTCATGGCGGCGACGCAGGAGGGTCTCTTCACTCCCCTCGGCCAGGGCGATGTCGACATCTCCGGAGTTGTCGAAGCGTTGGAGTCCCGCGGCTACGACGGGTGGTACGTCATCGAGCAGGACACCGCCATCACCGACGGTCTGCCCGGCGAGGGCGAAGGCCCGATCGAGCAAGTCATCACTTCAATGGACTACCTGCGCGATGTCGTCGCCCCGCGCGTGAGCAAGTAGATGTCGATCCCCGAGGTCGTCGCCGTCGGTCGCGTCAGCGTCGACCTCTACGCGCAGCAGGAGGGTGCGAGCTTCCTCGAGCCACAGACCTTCGCCAAGTCCGTGGGCGGCTCGCCGACCAATGTCGCCGTCGCTGCCGCGCGACTCGGCCACCGCGCCGCCATCGTGACCAAGGTCGGCGAGGGTGCACTAGGCGACTACGTGCGCACTCAGCTCGCCACGTGGGGAGTCGATACGGCGTACATCGGGACCGGCGAGGGCCAGACCCCGGTGGTGCTCGCCGCCCTCGATCCACCCGAGGATCCGCAGATCGTCTTCTACCGTGGCGACGCAGCACCCGACACCCAGGTGACGACAGCCGACGTTCCCGTCGAGGTCATCCGCGAGTGCCCGGTGCTGTGGATTTCCTTCGGCGCATTGGCTCAGGGCACGACGGCCGACGCATGCCAGGACTGGCTCGACCTGCGCGATCGCCGCGCCGAGGTGGTCCTCGACCTCGACTACCGGCCGAGCATGTGGCCCGACCGCGATGCCGCTCACGACATCGCCCTTGCCGCCGTACGCCGCTCTACCGTCGTGGTTGGCAACCGGGTCGAATGCGAGGTCGCGATCGGCGAGACCGACCCTGATCGCGCGGCCGATGCGCTCCTCGCCGAGGGCGTGCGTCTCGCGATCATCAAGCGCGGCGGCGACGGTGTGCTGCTTGCGACCGCGGAGGACCGCTGGACCATCCCGCCGCTGCCTATCCACGTCCTCTGCGGGCTCGGCGCCGGCGATGCCTTCGGCGGCGCGCTCGCGCATGGGCTGCTCTCGGGCTGGACCGTGCCGGAGATCGGCATGTTCGCCAATGCCGCGGGCGCCCACGTCGCGACGAAGCTCACCTGCGCCGATGCCATGCCGACGACGGAGCAGGTCGAGGACATGATGGCGAGAGGGGAGTCCTGATGCTGGATCGCGATCACTACCGGGCCCTGTGCGAGGCGCGGATCTTCGAGCCGGCCGCGCTCCAGCGTGCCCTGCGCGACCGACCGCGACGCACCCTGGCCGGCAGCGATGGCAACCTGCTCATCCTCGCGGCCGATCACACCGCGCGCGGGATGATCGCCGTCGGAAGCGACCCCCTCGCGGTGGCTGACCGCTACGAGCTGCTGGACCGGCTGCTTCGCGGCCTCTCGGTGCCCGATGTCGATGGCGTCATGGCGAGCGCCGACATCCTCGAAGAACTCGCCTGGCTCGGCGCCCTCGACAAGCGCGTGGCCATCGGCACCATCAACCGAGGCGGCATCAAGGGCGCGCTGTGGGAGCTCGATGATCGGATCACGGCGTACGACCCTGAGCACATCGCCTCCGCGGGTCTCGACGGCGGCAAGCTGCTCCTGCGGATCGAGTTCACTGATCCGGGAGTGGCGCGCACCATCGAGATGTGCGGCGCGGTCGTCACAAAACTGTCGGATCAGGGGATCGCCTGCATGGTCGAGCCGCTGCCCTATGTCAAGGACGATGCGGGGCGCTCCATCCTCGACACCCGGGACGAGGAACTCATCCGTGTGGTGTCCATCGCCTCGGGCCTCGGATCGAGCAGTGCCTACACCTGGCTCAAGATCCCCGCGACCAAGCGGATCGCTGAGGTGGCGGCGGCCACGACCATGCCGATCCTGCTTCTCGGTGGCGACCCGGGTGAGCGCGCCGGTGAGGTCATCGCGGGGTGGGAGCAGGCGATGCGCGAGCCCAATGTGCGCGGCCTCATCCCAGGGCGCGCCCTGCTCTATCCGCACAACGGCGATGTCGAGGGCGTCGTAGCCACAGCAGCGAAGATCGTCCACGGAGGTGGGGCATGACATCGGGTTGGTACAAGCCGCACGGCTCGCTTGCGCACGCGCACGGGCCGATGTCGATCACCGCCGAGGAGGCGGGCTGGGCCTACAGCGGCCTCACCGTGATCGATCGCGACCACGCGATGGACCTCGGCGATCGCGAGGCAGTGGTCCTCCCCCTGTCCGCGCGCGACGTCACTGTGACGATCACCACCAGTGAGAGTGAGGCGGCCTACACGCTTGCGGGACGCGACGGCGTCTTCGCGGCGGTGAGCGACTGGGTCTATGTCCCGCGCGGGAGCCACCTCGAGCTCAGCGACGTCACCGGCGAGGTCGCGATCCTCACCGCGAAGGCGCGCGCTGACCACCCCGTCGCCTACACCCCGGCAAGCGACGTGTCGGTCGAGGTGCGCGGGGGCGGACGCGCAACGCGCCAGGTGACCAACATCGCGACACCCGACTCCTTCGCCGGGGCGGACCGCATCAACGTGTGCGAGGTGATCACCCCGGGTGGCAACTGGTCGAGCTGGCCGCCGCATCGCCACGATGGCATCGGTGACTGCCCCACGACCAACGAGGAGATCTACTACTTCCGCATCGGCAAGGAGGAATCCCTGCACGGGGATCCCGAGGGCACGGGCCTCTTCCGCGTCTACACCGTCGATGGCAGGGTCGATGAGACAGTGACGATCCGTGATGGCGACACCTATCTCGTGCCGGAGGGCTACCACGGCCCGACTGCGGCGGCCCCGGACTATCCGATGTACTTCCTGAACGTGCTCGCCGGGCCTGCCGACGACCGCACGATGGCCTTCTGCGACGACCCAAACCACCACTGGATCCGCGGCACCTGGACGGACACGGATCCCCGACTGCCGATGACCTCGGCCGCAGGGAGGATCCGATGAAGCGCATCGGCATCGCCGTACTCGGACTGGGCTGGATGGGCCAGGCGCACTCGCGCTCCATGCTGCGTATCCCCTCGCTCTTCCCCGATCGTGTCTTTGATCCCAAGCTCGTCGTCTGTGCCGACACCGAGGCCGACCGTCGCGAGCGGGCCGTGCGCGACTTCGGCTTCGCGCGCGCGACCGCCGACTGGGCCGAGGCCGTCGCCGCACCCGACGTCGATGCCGTGTGGGTGACGGCGCCCAACATGCTTCACGTGCCGATGATCGAGGCCGCCGCGGCGGCCGGGAAGGCGATCTTCAGTGAGAAGCCGATCGGCGGCACTCCCGCGCAGACCGTGCAGGCCTACGCCGCGGCTAAGGAGGCCGGCGTACTCACCGGTGTCGGCTACAACTACCTCTGGTCACCCCTCGTGCTCCACGCACGCGAGCTCATCTCCTCGGGTGCGCTCGGCGAGATCACGCACTACCGCGGCCGCTTCCTCTCGATGTACGGCTCCGACGAGATGGGCCTGCTCACCTGGCGCTTCAAGCTCGCCGAGGGCGGCTACGGCGTGAGCTCGGACATCCTCAGCCACTCGGTGTCACTCGCGCATGCGCTGGTGGGGCCTATCGCCGAGGTGGTCGGCATGCAGCACACCGTCATCACCGAGCGGCCGCTGCCGCAGGGAGCGGCAAGTCACTACGGTCGCGGCAATCCCGGCGACCCCACCGGACCTGTGGAGAACGAGGACTTCGCCTCCATGCTGTGCCGTTTCACCAGCGGCGCGACCGGCACCTTCGAGACCTCGCGCACGACGATCGGGCCGGAGAGCCAAAACGCCTTCGAGGTCTACGGCACCAAAGGCGCCCTGGCGTGGAACTTCGAGCGTCTCAATGAGCTGCAGTACTACCGGCATGACCCCTCGAGCAAGGAGACGGGCTGGACGACGATCTTCGGTGGTGACCGCTTCCCCTACCACGGTGCATTCGTGCCCGGGCAGGCCAATGCGATCGGATTCGAAGACATCGTCGCGACCGAGGATCTCGAGTTCCTCAAGGCCCTGGCCGCGGGTGGATCCTTCAACCCCGGCTTCCGCGAGGCAGTCGATATCGTCAGCGTGCAGCAGGCCCTCATCACCTCATGGGATACCCGCCGATGGGAGCCCGTCGTCGACCTGGGAGCGAGCGTATGAGGATCACCACCGCCGAGGCCATCGTCCGCTACCTCATCGCGCAGCGCGTGATCATGCAGCCCGTGCCCGGCGGCCATACTGAGGAGGCGCCCCTCTTCCCCGGAGTCTTCGCGATCTTCGGCCACGGCAATGTCACCAGCCTCGGCCACTCCCTCGAGATGCATCGCGACGTGCTGCCCGTCTGGCGTGGGCAAAACGAGCAGGGCATGGGCCTCGCGGCGGCGGCGTACACCAAGGCCAAGCGCCGCCAGCAGATCATGGTCGCCACGTCATCCGTCGGCCCCGGCGCGACCAACATGGTGACGGCGGCGGGCATGGCCATGGCCAATCGCCTGCCGGTGCTCTTCATCTCTGGAGACACCTTCCACTCGCGCCTGCCCGATCCGGTCCTCCAGCAGGTCGAGCACTTCGGCACGCCGTCGACGACGGTCAACGACGCCTTCCGCCCGGTCGTGCGCTTCTGGGATCGCATCACCGATCCCGCGCAGGTGCTCAGCGCGCTGCCCCAGGCGATCGGCGTCATGCGCGACCCGGGCGAGTGCGGGCCGGCGTTCCTCGGCCTGCCTCAGGATGTCGCGGCGATGGCCTACGACTTCCCCGAGGAGTTCTTCGAGGTCCGTCTGCACGAGCCGATCCGCCCACGCGCGGACCTGAGCGAGCTCGATCGAGCTGCCGCAGTGCTGCGAGCGGCGGAGCGGCCGCTCATCATCGCGGGGGGCGGCGTGCACTACTCACTCGCGGAGCGTGAGCTCGCCGACTTCGCAATGCGCCATGGCATCCCCGTCGTCGAGACCGTGGCGGGCAAGTCGACTCTGCTGTGGGATCACCCGCGGTACGGCGGTCCGGTCGGCGTCACGGGTGCCGCACCGGCGAACGAGCTCGCCTCGCGCGCCGATGTCATCCTCGCCGTGGGCACGCGCCTACAGGACTTCACCACGGGCTCATGGACCGTCTTCGACCCGCAGGCGATCTTCATCGGACTCAACGCCGCGCGCTTCGACGCCGTCAAGCACCGTGCACTCCCCGTCGTCAGCGATGCGCGGGAAGGCCTCCTCGAACTCGCTGAACGCCTCGAGGGCTGGGTGGCGCCCGTGGAGTGGACGGCGACCGGTGAGGTGATGCGCGGCGACCTCGACGCCTTCATCGCAGACCGCACCGCGCCTGATGGCGCGCTACCTATGAGCTACGCACAGGTGGTGGGAGTCGTCAACGCCGTAGCTGCTCCCGCGGACTACGTGCTCACCGCATCCGGCGGTCTGCCCGGAGAGCTCAATATCAACTGGCACTCCCGAGGTATCGCGACCTTCGACTGCGAATACGGCTTCTCCACGATGGGCTACGAGCTCTCGGGCGGATGGGGCGCGGCGATCGCCAACGCCGACCGAGGCCGCACCTTCGTCCTCGTGGGTGACGGCGCCTACATGATGATGAATTCCGACATCTACTCCGCGGCGCTCTCGGGAATCGACATGACGATCCTCGTGTGCGACAACGAAGGCTTCGCCGTCATCGAGCGACTCCAGGTGGGCCAGGGCGGTGCGTCGTACAACAACATGCTCCGCGACTCCCACGGCGACACGGGAGTGCGAGTCGACTTCCACGGTCACGCGGCTGCGATGGGAGCTCACGCGGTGACCGTCCGCGACATCGACGAGCTGAGATCTGCGCTCGCTGATCAGCGGCCCGGCGTCACCGTCATCGTCATGCGGGTGCGCGAGTCCGACTGGACCGAGGGCGGTGCCTTCTGGCAGGTCGGCGTGCCCGAAGTGAGCGAGCGAGCCGGCGTGCGCGAGGCCCGCGAGCGGATGGATATCGGCCTCAAGGCTCAGCGCCGCGGGGTGTAGGAGTCTGGCCTCGAGCTCCGAGTGCGGCGCCTACAACTCGACGGGTACGCCCGTCCGCGCGCTCTCGGCAGCCGCCGCAGCGATCACGACGGGCGCGCGACCATCTGCGAGTGAGACGGGCGAGTCCCCGCCGTCGAGCACGTAGTCAGTGAAATAGCGCCACTGGTCGCGATA
>CAZLMT010000104.1:4172-7666 GCA_964560615.1 uncultured Actinomyces sp. | reverse complement strand
CGCGCAGGTCCGCCCCGCGTAGGTCGGCCTGGCGCAGGTTCGCCTCGGTCAGGTTCGCCTCGGTCAGGTTCGCCGCGCGCAGGTCCGCCCCGCGCAGGTCCGCCTCGGTCAGGTTCGACCAGTACAGGTTTGCCCCGCGCAGGTCCGCCTCGCGCAAGTTCGCCTCGGTCAGGTTCACCCCGTACAGGTTCGCACGGTAAAGGTCCGTCTGGCGCAGGTTCGCCTCGGTCAGGTTCGCCCAGTACAGGTTTGTCCCGCGCAGGTTCGCCTGGCGCAGGTTCGCCTCGGTCAGGTTCGCCCCGTACAGGTTCGCCGAGCGCAGGTCCGCCCCGCTCAGGTTCGCCTCAGTCAGGTTCGCCGCAGTCAGGTTCGCCCTGCGCAGGTCCGCCCCGCTCAGGTCCGCCTCAGTCAGGTTCGCCCTGCGCAGGTTCGCGCCGCTCAGGTCCGCGCCGCTCAGGTCCGCGCCGCTGGGGCACACCACTGCGCGACCCGAAATCTGGCACCCGGCTGTTACCAGTGCATCATTACCCAAGCTCAGAGCCGCGCTCGGCGTGGCTGGAACCGCACTGACTGGTGGCGCGATACCCGCCGCCACAATCAAAACAGCACTACAGAAAAGCCAAACCCCGTTTGGTCTCATGGGACTGAGCCTAACCGAGCATTCCTAACCGTTAGGAGTGGAAATCGGGAACTGGTGGCACGGAATACCTCGCCTGGCATCCCTGCGGTCCGACTGAGAATCGGAAGGTCGGCGGTTCGACCCCGCCCCTGGCCACCGCCATAGAAGAACCGCACTCGTCCCGTAGACTCCACACGTGGGTGATTTCGATCGCATCTCCAGGGACCCTGCCGTCATGGCCGGGAAGCCCTGCATTCGAGGCACTCGAGTGACGGTCGGGGCCCTAGTCGGCCTGGTGGCCGCTGGCAAAACCACTGACGAGATCGTCCGCGCATACCCGTACATCGTGGCTGACGACATAGCGCAAGCGCTCTCCTACGCTGCTTGGCGAGCTGAAGAGGTGGAGATCTCCCTCCCCGCATGAAGTTCCTCATCGATATGAATCTCTCGCCCCAATGGAGGGAGTTCCTGTCAAGCGCGGGCTTAGATGTGGAGCATTGGAGCACGATCGGAGCCCCAGACGCGAGTGACGTCGACATCCTGGACCTCGCAAGCCGAGACGGCTGGGTAATCATCACCCAAGACCTCGACTTTGGAACCCTTTTGGCGTTGCGTGGTCTGGACCTCCCGAGCGTGATCCAGGTCAGAGCTCAAGCAACGCTCCCAGGGGATGTCGGTAAGCGAATACTGGATGCGATCTCCGCGTCCGAGAGATACATCCGCCGGGGAGCGTTGATCACCGTCACGCCTGCGGATCACCGCGTCTCGATCCTGCCCCTTCGCCCCAGCGAGCCTGACTGAAGATCGGAAGGTCGGCGGTTCGACCCCGCCCCTGGCCACACCTTGAGAACGTCGAGCTCCTCGTGAATCCGGGCTCTGTAACGGTGCCTCGACCATCAAGCAGTCGCTTGCCCGCCCCGGAACCTCTAGGCTGCGTGAATGCGGTCGGGCTCCACGGCTCTACCGGGAATCCCGTGTCGAAGCCCCAACGTCTATCAGGCCCGCGAAAGGTTCGATCATGAAGCGATCAATACGTGTTGCCAGCCTCGGCGTCGTCGCCGCAGCCATGCTCCTCACCACCGTCGCGTGCGGCAGCGATGAGCCGGCGTCAACGACCCCGACCGCTGAGGCCGCCGGCAACGTCGTTGATGTGGCCGTCTCCGCCGGCAGCTTCACGGTGCTCACCCAGCTCCTCACCGCTGCCGGACTCGACGAGACTCTCGCAGGCACAGGTCCGTTCACCGTCTTTGCACCTACCGACGCGGCCTTCGAGGAAAGAGCGGCCGCATTGGGCGTCCCGCTGGACGATCTGGTCAATGGCTTGATCGCCGAGCCCGAACTGCTGACTGACATGCTGCTCTACCACGTGGTGCCGGGCAATATCCCTGCCGCTGAAGTGGTGACCCTCAACGGCCAGGACGTGGAGACGCTGTCGGGCGAGACATGGACCGTCATCGTCAATGGTGAGACCGTCAGCATCGAAGACGGCTTCGGGCGAATCGTCAACGTCATCGACGTTGACGTGCCGGCCTCCAACGGCGTGATCCATATTCTCGACGGCGTGCTCGAGGGGGCGTTGCCCAATCTCGACAGCGATGACCAGTCGTTAGAGCCAACCACCTCTGACGCGATCCCCTACCCCAACGAATTTGACGGAGCAGAGGACAAAAACATCGTTCAAGATCTTGTCGCCGCCGGCAGCTTCACCGTGCTCGTCAAACTGCTGAACGCTGCCGGGCTCGAGGAGACTCTCTCCGGTCCTGGTCCGTTCACCGTGTTCGCCCCCACAGATGCGGCCTTCGAAGTCGTGGCAGCCGATCTGGGCATCAGTCTGGACGACCTGGTGAACGCATTGACCGCCGAACCCGAGCTGCTGACCGACATCCTGCTCTACCACGTGGTGTCCGGCAAGATCCCTGCCGCCGATGTACTGGGCCTCAACGGCACGAAGGTCGAAACCCTGTCGGGCGAGTCATGGACCGTCATCGTCGATGGTGAGACCGTCAGCATCGAGGATGGCTACGGGGAAATCGCCAAGGTCATCGATGTTGATGTGAAAGCGTCCAACGGAGTGATCCACGTGGTCGACAGTGTGATCCAGGGAGCTGTACCCGGGGAGTAGTCAACGGCCTCGGGTTCAGCCTCTGCGCACTGCCCCCGCACCTTGGAATGCGGGGGCAGTGCGCTGCAGTCCTAGACGGTGAGCTCAGCCGCGCCGAACGACACAGCAAAGCGCTCGCACCAGATCGACACGGCGGTGTAGTCCGCGAGATCGACGTCCGCGGGAATCGGGTAGTTCTGGTTGCCCTTGTTGCCCTTGAGATCGCCCAGGCTCACGTACGCGCCATCATCGAAAACGCCCCAGCCGTCGACACCGTCGATCACCGGCTGATCGCTCAGCCACACCTTGAGGTCGGGCCCGTCGCTGGTGTCCAGCCCCTCGATCCGAAGGACACGACTGCCATCGGGCAGCTCGAGGATGCGCACCGTGCCCGTGGTCGCGTGCTCATGCGAGATGAAGGAGCCCTCCGCGAGCACGATCGGCTCTGCGGGAGTGAGTGTCGGTGTGGGCTCGGCGGACGGAGACTGCTCCTCCGGTGAAGCGCTGGCCATAGATGGCACAGGGGCGGCCGAAGTCTCCGTCGCCACCGCCGTAGGAAGGGCTTCATTGACCTCTACGTTCGTGATGATGCGCCAGGGCTGGAAGAGGTAGAGACCGATCCCCAGCACGACAATGGCCGCCATGACGACCGGGATGGCCACCTTCGGCTGCAGCAGACTCTTCACGGCGTGCCCTCCTGAGGTCCGAATGCGCATATCTTCAGGTCAGACTCCCGGAAAAGCGTCTGGTTCCCCCTCACGCGGTCACGAGCAC
>CAZLMT010000104.1:1453-4162 GCA_964560615.1 uncultured Actinomyces sp. | reverse complement strand
CGAGCACGGACCCTGACCGGAAGGTCACTTCCCCGCTGGCGATCCGGCAGGCGATCACTACTGGGTCGCCACTCGGTGATGACGTCCGTGGCGTGGGCCGCTCGGATAGGCTTCCGCGGCTGCTTGATGTTGCATTCCTAGCAACGGCAAAACAGCGGGCTGTGGCGCAGCTTGGTAGCGCACTTGACTGGGGGTCAAGGGGTCGCAGGTCCAAATCCTGTCAGCCCGACAGATAGGTGTTCACGTGGACGAGGCTTTCTCACGTGCACGCTGGTTTCTTCTTGGACATCCTCGTAGGTCAACGAGAGGTGCGGGTCCTATCCGCCGATCGCGCGAATTCTGAACATCGCCTTTCTCCGGGGGGACACAGAGTTCCTGGCCGCCTACGGTGCCGGCTTTGACGTCAAGGTATTTGGAGCCCCGGACCGAATCCGGAGTCCCTACACGCCCGTGTATGCCTACTGGGCCGGAATGGTCCCGGTTGATGCAGGACTCGGACGCACTCGATACCGCATGACCGTTGCGATAGCCGGATTCGGTGGCGGTCGACCGACCTACGTCGAGCTCTCGCAACCGTCGATCACGATCGCCGGCTAGATCCTCGTCCTGGGCGGGAGCAGTCCCTGACTGGTCAGGGCGCATTCCTAGACCACGGTTGTGCCTATGGCCTGCTCGTTCTGCCTTTTGGATGCCAATGTGTTGCTTGATCTTGTGGGACTGGAGCCGGTGACGCAGCGTGCGTTCGCCCTCGGCTGCACCGGTTACCCCTGAGGCATGTTAAAATTCGCCGCACCTTTGGGCCGAATCCGGACGTGTTGAAGTTTATGAAAGAAGGCACTGTGAGCGAATACTCGAGCCCACCCCCGACCGGGTTTGTCGGCGCGATCAAGAAGGGCTTTCGGGGCTATGTCGTCTGGAATGCACGTTCCACCCGATCTGAATTTTGGTGGTGGACCCTCTTCATCGTGATCGTTCTGATCGTCGCGGAGTTTCTCGAACATCTCCCGTTCCTCGAAAACATTGACCTGATCGGTAGCGGGCGGCGGCACGCTGGGCCGTTGACCACGCCTGCCATGTTGGTGTTTTTCCTGCCCAGTCTGTCGATCTACATTCGGCGCCTGCACGACACGGATCGCACGGGTTGGTGGGCCTGGCTCTGGCTCATCACGATTATTGGCTGGATCGTGTCGCTGGTTTTTGCTGTGCTGCCGTCAAAGATGGGCCCCACGCGCTGGAATAATCGCATTCCGCAGTAGTCGGTGTTCTGCACGTAGCCTTGATGCAACTGGCCTATGTCGTGACCTGTTGCAAACACGGGTTGATAGGCGGAAGTTCCGCGCGCTTCGCATGAGACCAGGCACGCCGTCGCTACTATCCGCCGTGAGTGCGAGGGCGATGTGGAAGGTGTGCGACTTTCATCCCAGTGGTCAATCCGACGACGAGTGCTAGTGCCCCAGGGGGACCATTGTGGGGACCATGAGCCTCGGGACGGACTGGACGTCGGCCCTACGGCTTCGCCGCAACTCTCGAAGCCGGCCGCGACCAGCGGCAGCGACGGCGACCCCATCGGCATCGCCACGCTGATCGACTACAACTCGGCGACGGGGACTTTCAGCAACTTCAAGACCTTCGCCTTCCCCAAGGGCATCCTGCCGAAGAAGGCCACGAGCCCCCTCACCCACTTCGAGGGCATCTGGGGCAACGGGAGCGGCAGCTACCAGCTGCCCGTGACCACGACGTACGGCAAAAACGGCGGGGTCGCGGCAGTCGCCACGGTGACACGCACCGGGGGAGCCACGAGCGCCTTCGGTACGCCGACCTGGCAGTTGGTGAGCGTTCCCGGAGCCAAGGGAGTCACGACCAACAACTCCGTCTACGACGGTGCCCTCATCGGCGTTGCCAAGGTGGGCAGCTCCGTCAAGCCGTGGGCCTTCGCACCCGAAACTCCGTAACACCTCTCCTGTCGGGAGAAGCACGATGACGCGCCGGGCAGTCATGCCCGTCGCGGTTACCGGATCGATGCGGGCAAGGTGGCCTCATGGCCACCTTGCCCGCATCCATTTCCCCGGATGTCCGTCACGCACGCTGACCGAGAGCTGTCCGGGCAATTGACCATGAGCGCTCGTCCGCGCACGCAACACCACCTACCGTGACGGCATGCGCATTCTCTTCGCTACCACGGCAGTGACGTCGGCCCTCCTCATTTCGGCGTGCACCATGACCGTGGGCACCCCTTCACTGTCGGCGACCGAAGTGGAGCAGAAGGCCAGCGCTGCACTCGCTGAGGGCCAGGGCGTGCCACTTGATGAGATGCCGCCCCTCGAATGTCCGTCTGATCTGCCCGCAGAGGTCGGCGCCTCCATCGTCTGCGTCATCGGTGACGCCGCGGTCGGCAATACCTATGACGTGACCATCACGGTCGAGACCGTCGAGGGAGAAGACGTCAGTTTCGACATTCAGGTCGCCGACGAGCCCAATTGAGTTGACGAGCCCGTCCCGGGCTAGTGCGCTGCAGCGACAGGAGATGGCGTCATCCGGTCAGCCCAGCGCGGGATCGCCCGCGCGACCACCGCTCCGACCAGGGCCGCGGGCACCAGGGTCCAGGTGCCCATGACGAAGCCGATGACGATGCCCAGCACGATGGCGATCGGCCACTTCATCGGAGCCGTCGCGATCACGGCAGCGACCACTCCCACCACCATGGCGGCC
>CAZLMT010000104.1:0-1443 GCA_964560615.1 uncultured Actinomyces sp. | reverse complement strand
GCTCGGCAGAGCGAGTGCCGCGAGCAGCCCCGCCGTCGCCCCGACGAACATCGCCGGGAAGAAGGGTCCACCTCGGAATCCCGCGCCGAGCGAGACGGCGTAGGCCAAGGCCTTGAAGGCGAGGACGAGCGCCACGGTCGACACACTCGTGAGGGTCGGGAGGTCGGTGATCATCTCCTCGCCCGAGGTCACGACGAAGAGGACGGACTCGCCGGTGAAGTACTGCACGGCGAGCGCTGAGCCGGCAATAACGAGCGAGGCACCGACGAGGACACCCAGGTGCGGGCCTGAGCCGGCCACCCGAGCGAGCAGCGCGGCCACGACGCGTGCGAAGGCGACCGCCACCGTCGCGATGATCGCGACAACGATCGCCCACGCCAACTGATCCAACTCCACGGCATCCGGTGCGCCATCGAGTGAGAGCGAGCCGGCGAGCACAGGACCGATGAAGAGTGCGAGGATCGCACCCAGCGCGCCCACGCCCACGATCTTCTTCGCGGCCTCGGGGTCGGTGAATCGCATGCGCTTTGCGATGACGGTGCCGACCACCGATCCTGTGGCGACGAGGGCGACCTCGGGCCCGAGCACGACTCCTCCGAAGAGAGAAGCGAGGATCGCGAGGATCACGCCGACGTACTCCCGCGGTGTCAATGGGCTGATGGCGATGCCGCCGAGGGGCGCGTGGCCCGCGTCGCCCACACGCGTGCGGATGACGTAGACGAGGACGGCCGCAAGGACCAGCACCCCGATGACGTACCAGGCGGGCGTCGTGCCCCACGTCTCCGGGATGGTCTCCCACACGAGTGCGATGCCGGCATTGACGATGAGGAGGGCGGCGTAGCCGAGGATCAGACCCACGAGGGCGGCGATGACCACCGCCGGCAGGGGTCGACGCTCATGCACGACAGGGGTGTCCGGCGTGGTCATGCACCTACCCAATCATCACCACCCGGGTAGTGCCGGCAGCCGCACCGCCCGTCCGGCAGGCTAGGGCCGTGCGCATCGTGGTCATCGGGGCTGGCTTCGCCGGGCTCGCCTGCGCCGATCGCCTCGTCACACTCGGCCATGAGGTCACGGTGCTCGAGGCACGGGATCGCGTGGGCGGCCGAGTCTGGTCACAGGAGCTGCTCCCCGGCCACCCGGGGACCGTCATCGAGCGGGGCGCGGAATTCGTGCTGAATGGCTACGACGTCCTGCGGGAGATGGCGGAGCGCTTCGACCTCGGCCTCGCACCGTCGGGGATGTCCTACTACGTCCGCGAGCCACGCAACGCATCGTCACCCGTCACCGCGGAGGAGGTCGCGGCAGTCGCGCGCGCGATGCGACCCGCAGCGGAGGCGACGGATCCGAGCGTGTCCCTGCGGGCGTTCCTCGATCAGCACCTGCCCGGATCTGCTGCGGCCGAGGCGCTGGCCGCACGCGCCGCCATCAGCTGGGCGGCGT
>CAZLMT010000103.1:0-7905 GCA_964560615.1 uncultured Actinomyces sp. | reverse complement strand
TGCCCTTGTAGTCGACGGCGCGACCATTGGTCAGGTCCTTGAGCTGCACCACGGCGTCGCGCAGCTCAGCCACGCTCACGGGCTTGCCATTGGTGACCCGGACCGCGGAGTCCCCGCGACCGATGCCGATCACCGTGCGATTGCCGTACATCTCGTTGAGGGTCGCGAAGACCGATGCCGTCACGGTGATGTCGCGCGTAGCGGGATTGGTCACCATCGGTCCCACGATGACCTTGCGTGTCTCGTCGAGGATCTTGGAGTAGATGACGTAGGGCTCCTCCCACAAGATGTGGGAGTCGAAGGTCCACACGTAGTCGAATCCGAGAGTCTCGGCCCGGCGTGCGAGGTCGACGACCCGGGAGGCCGGGGGAGTGCACTGGAGAACGACGCCCATGTCCATGTCGCGAATTAGCCTTTCGTCAGCGGGTGCGGGGGAAGCCCAGGTCGACCGAGGAGGTCGAGGGATCGGGCCAGCGGGACGTGACGGTCTTGGTGCGGGTGTAGAAGTCGACACCGGCCGGGCCGTACATGTTGGCATCGCCAAAGAGCGAGGCCTTCCAGCCGCCGAAGCTGTAGTAGGCGACCGGGACGGGGATGGGCACGTTGATGCCCACCATGCCGACCTGGATGTCGAACTGGAACTGACGGGCCGCCCCGCCGTCGCGGGTGAAGATGGCGGTGCCGTTGCCGTATTGGTGGCGGTTGATGAGGTCGACCGCCTCCTCGTAGGTGTCGACGCGGACCACGGACAGCACCGGACCGAAGATCTCGTCGTCGTAGACCTTCATGCCGGGCTTCACCTTGTCGACCAGCGAGACACCGAGGAAGAAGCCGTCCGTGGGCAGGTCCGCCTCACGTCCATCGACGACGACCGATGCACCCTCCCCGGCCGCCCCGGCGAGGTACGACGCCACCTTGTCGCGATGCTCGCCGGTGATGAGGGGTCCCATCTCCGCGTCGGGATCGGTGCCGGGGCCGACCTTGACCTTGGGCATGCGAGCGGAGATGGCATCGACCAGCTGATCACCGACGCCGCCGACGGCCACCACCACCGAGATGGCCATGCAGCGCTCGCCTGCGGAGCCGAAGCCCGCGCTCACGGCGGCGTCCGCCGCCATGTCGATATCGGCGTCGGGCAGCACGATCATGTGGTTCTTCGCTCCACCGAGGGCCTGCACGCGCTTGCCGTTGGCGGTGCCGGTCGAGTAGATGTATTTCGCGATGGGGGTGGATCCGACGAAACTCACCGCCTGGATGTCGGGATGCTCCAGGATGCGGTCCACGGCCACCTTGTCGCCGTTAACGATGTTGAAGACGCCGGGGGGCAGTCCCGCATCAGCCAGCATCTCGGCGATGAGAAGCGCGACCGAGGGGTCCTTTTCGCTCGGCTTCAGGATGAAGGTATTGCCCGTCGCGATCGCATTGGCGAACATCCACATCGGGACCATGGCGGGGAAGTTGAACGGCGTGATGCCCGCGACCACGCCCAGGGGCTGACGCAGGGAGTAGACGTCGACGCCGGAGGAGACCTGCTCGCTGTAGGAGCCCTTGAGCATCTGGGGGATCCCGCACGCGAACTCGATGTTCTCCAGGCCGCGGGCGAGTTCGCCAGCAGCATCGGAGGGCACCTTGCCATGCTCCTGGGAGACGAGGTTGGCGATCTCGTCGCGACGCGAGTGCACGATCTGGCGGAACGCAAAGAGGATGTCCGCACGCTTGGACAGCGATGACGAGCGCCAGGTCGCGAAGGCCTCCTTGGCCACGCCCACGGCCTTGTCTACCTCGGCAACGCTCGCCAGGGCCACCTCTCCCTGCTGCTGGCCGGTAGCCGGGTTGAAGACCGGTCCGGTGTTGCCGGAGGCTCCGGCGACGCGCTGTCCGTTGATCCAGTGGTCGATCGTGTACACGTGGTGCTCCGCTCGTCTTCGTGGTGGGTGATCAGGTTCAGATGAGGTACTGGGAGAGGCCGCGCTTGAGGTAGCGGCCGTGACCCTTCCTGCCGTGGAAGCCCTGCTCGTCGACAAGGATCTCACCGCGCGACATGACGACATCGACGTGGCCGTCGATCTCGTAGCCCTCCCACGCACTGTGGTCCATGTTCATGTGGTGGGTCTTCTCGATGCCGATGCTGGTGTGGCCGTTCGGGTCGTAGATGACGATGTCGGCGTCCGACCCGGGGGCGATCGCGCCCTTCTGGGGGTAGAGGCCGAACATCCGGGCAGGGGTTGTCGAGGTGATCTCGACCCAGCGCTCGAGGGTGAGTTGTCCTTCGACCACGCCCTGGTAGATCAGGTCCATCCTGTGCTCGACTGAGCCGATGCCGTTGGGGATCTTGGAGAAGTCGCCGATGCCGAGTTCCTTCTGCTCCTTGAAGCAGAAGGGGCAGTGGTCGGTGGCCACGATGGACAGGTCGTTGGTGCGCAGATAGCGCCACAGCTCGTCCTGGTGGCCCTCGGCCCGGGAGCGCAGGGGAGTCGAGCACACGTACTTCGCGCCCTCGAAGCCCTCCGCGCCCAGGTGCTCCTCGAGCGACATGTAGAGGTACTGCGGGCAGGTCTCACCGAAGACATTGAGCCCGAGGTCTCGCGCCTCCTGCACGGTCTGTACCGCCTGCTTGGCAGACATGTGAACGATGTAGAGCGGGGCTCCGGTGATCCGCGCGAGCATGATCGCGCGGTGGGTGGCCTCCTGCTCGGTCTCCCAGGGGCGCGTGAGCCCGTGGTTGATCGGAGCGGTCTCGCCGCGTGCCAGTGCCTGGGCGACGAGCACGTCGATCGCGATGCCGTTCTCCGCGTGCATCATGATCATCGATCCGTTGTTCTTGGCTTGCTGCATGGCGCGGAGGATCTGACCGTCGTCGCTGTAGAACACGCCCGGATAGGCCATGAAGAGCTTGAAGCTCGTCACTCCCTCGTCGATGAGCTCGTCCATCGCCTTGAGCGAGTCATCGTCGACGCCGCCGATGATCTGGTGGAAGCCGTAGTCGACAAAGCAGTTGCCGTCTGCCTTCGCGTGCCACATGGCGAGACCATCCTGGACGCGCTCGCCGTAGCGCTGGACCGCGAAGTCGATGATCGTGGTGGTGCCGCCCCACGCCGCCGCCCGGGTGCCCGTCTCGAAGGTGTCTGAGGCGAAGGTGCCCCCGAAGGGCAACTCCATGTGCGTGTGGGCGTCGATGCCGCCGGGGATGACGTACTTGCCCTTGGCGTCGATGACCCGGTCGACCGAGCCGGCGAGCTCGTCGGTGGTGGTGCCCGGAGTAAACAGGGCAGCGATGGTCTCGCCCTCGACGAGCACGTCCATCGCGTGCACCCCCTGGGGAGTGACGACGGAGCCGTTGCGGATCAGGGTCTTCATCTCAGCCTCCTTCGCGGACTCAAGCGGATCAATCAGGCGCGGGTCAGGTCGCCGTAAGCATCCGGACGGCGATCGCGGTAGAACGCCCAGCGATTGCGCACCTCGGCGAGCAGATCCATGTCGAGGTCGCGGACGACGAGCTCAGGCTTGTAGGGATCGGCGGGCTCGCCGACGAACTTGCCCTCGGGATCGACGAAGTAGCTCGTGCCGTAGAAGTCGTTGTCGCCGATCTCTGACTCAATGCCGACGCGGTTGATGGCGCCGACGAAGTACTCGTTGGCGACGGCCGAGGCCGGCTGCTCGAGCTTCCAGAGGTACGCGGAGAGGCCACGGTGCGTGGCCGACGGATTGAAGACGATCTGCGCGCCGTTGAGGCCGAGCGCGCGCCAGCCCTCGGGGAAGTGGCGGTCGTAGCAGATGTAGACGCCCACCTTGCCGACAGCGGTGTCGAAGACGGGGAAGCCGAGGTTGCCGGGGCGGAAGTAGAACTTCTCCCAGAAGCCCTTGACCTGCGGGATGTGGTGCTTGCGGTACTTCCCGAGGTAGGTGCCGTCGGCATCGACGACCGCCGCGGTGTTGTAGAGGACGCCGGGCTGCTCCTCCTCGTACATCGGCAGCACGAGCACCATGCCGAGCTCGGCGGCAAGCGCCTGGAAGCGCTCCGTCGTAGGGCCCGGGATGCTCTCGGCGTACTCGTAGTACTTGGCGTCTTGCACCTGGCAGAAGTAGGGACCGTAGAAGAGCTCCTGGAAGCACATGACCTTGGCCCCCTGGGCCGCCGCCTGGCGCGCGTACTCCTCGTGGGCCACGATCATGGACTCCTTGTCGCCCGTCCAGTTTGTCTGGACTAGGGCTGCCCGCACCACGGACATGACACCTCCACCGGCTGCTCGGATGGGTCCGAGGTCCCGGAACCCCCGGGACGAGGTTTCACCCTAGACCCGCGCGTCCGGGTCGTGGGGGAGACCGGGCGAATCGGTCGCGGTCACGATCGGGAGTCGGATCACCGATGCCGGGTCGCCAGTGCCGCAGAGACGGCTACTGTGTCGGGATCGGGTAGCGCGGAGAGCAGGAGGCGGCAGTGATCGCGGGCTTCGTGGATGGTGCGCCCCTGAGCCAGGGCTCGGCGGGCTCCTTCGACGTCATCGACCCGGCTGACGGCACGGTGGTGCAGACCGTCGGCCTTGGCGGCGCGTCCGAGGTGGACCTCGCCGTCGCCGCAGCGCAGTGTGCTTTTCCCGCATGGGCCGCCGCGACTCCCGGGGAGCGGGGATCGGCCCTGCTGGCCCTGGCCGAGCGAGTCTCGGCCCGTGCAGCCGAGTACGCCGAGGTGGAGTCTCGCCAGACCGGCAAGACCCTGCGACTGGCCACCGAGTTCGACGTACCCGGCAGCATCGACAACGTCGTGTTCTTCGCCGGCGCCGCCCGCCAGATGGAGGGTCTGGCCTCGGGGGAGTACGACCCGACCCACACCTCCGTCATCCGCCGTGAGCCCGTGGGCGTCGTGGGATCGATCGCCCCCTGGAACTACCCCCTGCAGATGGCCATGTGGAAGGTCCTCCCCGCCATCGCCGCGGGCAACACCATCGTCCTCAAGCCGGCCGAAATCACCCCCCTCACCACGCTCATGCTCGCCGAGGACGCCGCGGCCGCGGGCATCCCGGCGGGCGTCGTCAACGTGATCGTCGGTCGCGGACCGGAGGCCGGCGAGGCGCTCGTGAGCCACCCCGATGTCTCCATGGTGTCCTTCACGGGATCCACTCCCGTGGGGCGTCGCGTCATGGAGATTGCTGCGGGGCGCGCTGCCCGAGTCCACCTGGAGCTCGGCGGCAAGGCTCCCTTCGTGGTGTACGACGACGCGGACGTCGAGGCGGCCATCCAGGGGGCCGTGGCGGGCGCCTTGATCAACGCCGGGCAGGACTGCACGGCGGCCACGCGCATCTACGCCCAGCGCGAGGTCTACGACGCCATCGTGGAGGGTGTCGCCGACGTCCTCAGCCGGATTCGCGTCGGTGACCCTCGCGATCCGGACACCGACCTCGGCCCGCTGGTGACCTTTGCCCAGCGCGATCGCGTGGCCGGCTTCATCGATCGCGCCCGGGGGTCGGGAGCGCGCATCATGGCGGGCGGAGCGGTGCCGGGCGGCGAACTCGCGAAGGGCGCTTACTACGAGCCCACCCTTGTGACGGGTGCGGCTCAGGACTCCGAGATCGTGCAGGAGGAGATCTTCGGGCCCGTCCTGGTGGCGCTGCCCTTCGACTCCGACGAGGAGGGCCTGGCGCTGGCCAACGACACCCGCTACGGCCTAGCAGCCTCGGTCTGGACCCGGGATGTCTACCGCGCTCAGACGGCGCAGCGCACCATCCGGGCGGGGACCGTCTGGGTCAATGACCACATCCCCATCGTGAGCGAGATGCCCCACGGGGGGATGAAGCAGTCAGGCTTCGGCAAGGACATGTCGAAGTACTCCCTCGAGGAGTACACCGTCGTCAAGCACGTCTCCTGGGACATC
This sequence comes from uncultured Actinomyces sp., assembly GCA_964560615.1. Lineage (GTDB taxonomy): Bacteria > Actinomycetota > Actinomycetes > S36-B12 > S36-B12 > Mxb001. The sequence continues at coordinate 2,036 of CAZLMT010000103.1, read as the reverse complement.
TCGGGCGACGCGCGCAAGGAATGGCACCGCACCATCTTCGCTGACCGCTCGCGGGATCCCCGCTAGCATCGACGTAGGCCACAGGCCCGCCCGCAACCCCGAGAACCCGAACCCCTGAGAAGCCGAGGAGAAATGATGAAGAAGCGCCCCCTCTCACCCCAGGCCGCGGCCATCGTGCGCATGTCCCAGGCTGGCCTGTCCCGTCGCCGACTCCTCCAGGTGGCGGGGATCACCGGAGTCGCGGCGACCGCGGCGGCATGCGGAGCGGGCGGGGGCTCGAGCGAGTCATCCAGCGGGACTCCTTCACCCACCCAGGCGACTGATCTCTCCGACACCGAGAAGTTCATCAACTGGGCCAACTGGCCGCTCTACATCGACGTCAACGACGAGACGGGGGAGTACCCCACACTCACGGCCTTCACCGAGGCGACCGGCATCGCGGTCAACTACACCGAGGACGTCAACGACAACAACGAGTTCTTCGCCAAGGTGCGTGCGCAGTTGGAGTCGGGGCAGTCGATCGATCGCGACATCGTCGTGCTCACCGACTGGATGGCCGCACTGTGGATCCAGAGCGGTTACGCCGCACCCCTGGACAAGGCCCTCATCCCCAACTCCGTCAACCTCGACGCGGCGTACCAGGGCGTTTCCTTCGACCCGAATCGCGACTACACGTTGCCCTGGTTCTCGGGCTTCGGCGCCTTCGGCTGGAACAAGGCGCTGCTGCAGGAGACTCTGGGCACCGACACGCTCACTTCCCTGGACCAGTTCTGGGACCCCAAGCTCAAGGGCCGCATCACGGTGCTCTCGGAGATGCGCGACACCATGGGCATCATCATGGCGTGGCAGGGAGCAGACCCCGCCAACTTCACCGACGAGCAGTTCCAGGCGGGCATCGCTGAGTTCCAGGCGCAGATCGACAACGGCCAGATCCGTCAGGTGTCGGGCAACGACTACATCGCCGCACTCGAGACCGGTGATGTCATCGCCGTCATCGGCTGGTCCGGCGACATGTTCCAGCTCGGCGAGGACTTCGGTGTCGGCCTGCCCGAGACGGGCGGCATGCTGTGGACCGACAACATGCTCATCCCCTCGGTCGCTCAGCACAAGAAGAATGCCGAGGCGGTCATGAACTACTACTACGACCCGGTCGTCGCCGCCGAGGTGGCGGCCTACGTCCAGTACGTCTCACCGGTCGCGGGTGCCAAGGAGGCTATGGCCGACATCGATCCGTCCTTGGTCGACAACCAGTGGATCTTCCCCGACGCCGCGACGCTGGATAACTCCTACGTCTTCATGACGCTCACGCCCGAGCAGGACGTGGCGTACCAGCGGGAGTTCCAGAAGGCCATCGGGATGTAGCCCTGACGGCGTAGGCTGCCGACCCGTTCGAGAGGAGTCCGCGTGGCGGCAACCGACAGCGTGCAGGATCTGCACCTCGTCAACCTGGTCAAGTCCTTCGGCGACTTCGTCGCCGTCGACGACCTCACGCTCACGATCCCCGCGGGGTCGTTCTTCGCCCTGCTCGGGCCCTCGGGCTGCGGCAAGACGACGACCCTGCGCATGGTGGCAGGTCTCGAGGACCCGACGAGCGGGCAGATCATGCTCGGCGCGACCGACATCACCCAGGAGAAGTCCTACAAGCGGCAGGTCAACACGGTCTTCCAGTCCTACGCACTCTTCCCGCATCTGGACATCTTCGAAAATGTCGCCTTCGGACTGCGTCGACGCGGGATCAAGGACGTCGCGGGCCCCGTCAATCAGATGCTTGACCTCGTCGAGTTGGGCCCGTTGGCGCGTCGCAAGCCCGCACAACTCTCCGGCGGCCAGCAGCAGCGCGTCGCGGTGGCGCGTGCGCTCATCAATGAGCCGGGAGTGCTGCTCCTCGACGAGCCGCTGGGTGCCCTCGACCTCAAGCTACGCCGCCAGATGCAGATCGAGCTCAAGCGCATCCAGACCGAGGTCGGCACGACCTTCGTCCACGTCACCCACGACCAGGAGGAGGCCATGACCATGGCCGACACCGTCGCGGTGAT
>CAZLMT010000102.1:4236-7932 GCA_964560615.1 uncultured Actinomyces sp. | reverse complement strand
AACTCACGACCGTGTTTAGCACCGGCACGGCGTTCACCGCGCCGGGGGAGTTCCCTAACTTCAGTGATCGTCAACTCCCGGTCAGTCCCTACGCCGCCGAGTACTACGCCAACGGCACGGTGCCGTGGCATTTTGCGACGCTGCCACCCATCCTTGCCGACTACTTTTTCGGGCTCGTCTTCCTTGGAACTCTCATCCTCGTGGTCGCGGGCATCTGGAGCATCCTCCTGCCGGAGGTCTACTCCCTGTGGACCCGCGTCTTCAGACCGCGCTCTGAGGCTCGATACATCACAGGCATGGAGCGGTCTTTGGAGGAAGGGCGCGAGCTTTCCCACCGGGACCGAAGCAGGCTTGCGAGAATTCTCAATCAGCATGAGTCGCAGAACCAGTTGCAAGCGCGCGCAGAGCGGCTGCGCCCCCATCTGGAGTAGGCGATCAGGCGTCAGGTTCCCTGGAGTCGGATGCCTGCCTATACTCCGGGCATGCGCCGAACCGCCCTCATCGGCCTGCTAGGCGCCGTCGTCATCGCAGGCACGGTGGGCTTCGTGTCGCCTGCTGGCGCCGCACCCAAGCCAGGCGCGTCATGCCCGACCGTGGGCAAGAAGGTCGTCACCGCCCAGTGGGTCTTCACCTGCACCAAGAAGAAGGGCGTGGGCAAGGTGTGGGTCCGCAAGGCCCGCCCGGCTCCCACTCCATCGCCCACGCCAACGCCCAGTCCTACGCCGGGCAACGACTCGGAGATCATCTCGTTGTCCTTCCCCGCGACGCGCGGGGCTGAGCGGCCAGCGCCACCGGATGCCAAGGAGGTCGGCCCCTGGTCGACGGGGATGGCGGTCAGCGCCTCGGCCAGCGGTGCGTCGTTCCCCACGGCGCCATCCATCATCGACCAGGCAGGCGTGCCCTCTCTGCTCGCACTTCCTGATGGTCGCCTTCTCGCCTACTTCGTGAGCTGGGCGCAGCGCAATGTGATGGCGGTCGGGATTCGCGACACCGCGGGGGAGTGGCGCTTCTACCGCGTTGCCGTTGAGGGATTCGCGACTGATGTCGGAGGCGCCAACGGCGTTGATCCGAGCGCAGTGCTCATGGCCGATGGCAGCATTCGGCTCTTCTGGATGCAGCCGCCCAAGGGTCCGACGGAGAGATCGATGATCTACTCCGCCACATCCGCACCCGGATCTGCCCTCGGGGTGCGCTTCGTGGTGGATCCGGGTACGCGTCTTGACCGCGGGACGATGGTCTACGACCCCACCGTCGCCCACTGCGGAGGTCAGTGGCTGATGTGGGTCATGGCATCGAGCGGCATCGTCTTCGCCACGTCACCCGATGGCCTCTCCTTCACCGAGCAGTCCATGCCGCCTGGGCTCGGGACGGCGTTCCCCTGGAGCGCGGCGTGCCTTCCCGATGGCCGTGCGCGTCTCCTCGCGGCTCGCGGGTCCTCCGCCGGTCTGCCTTTCGTCGGGGACGTGTCCGGGTTTACCGAAGACGGTCCCTCGGTGACGCCTCCCGGTGTCTTGCCGGATGCGGGCTGGGCGCGGCTACCGGATGGCACCTGGGCGCTCGCCTACCTGCAGCCCATCGCGTGATGTTCAAGCGCTGATCAACGTCGCTCTGATCAAACTCTGTGCTGATGGCAGGCGCTGCATTCTTTAGCGCAACTTGAGATGGCACCACAGCCACGTGACGTGCAGGTTATGCCCCGGCATGGCAGTGTGATGACATCGGCGTTCGGTTCCCCCCAAGTGACCGCAGCGCGGTGCTGCGGCGCATTGGTGTGGCGTGGGACCGCACGGCATGAGTCAGGGGGGCACTTTGATACACAACTTGCAGGCGACGTACGGCGAACTCGAGATCAATGCCCGAGCCTGGGAGGTCCGCTTAGGCGGTGCCGTCATCGATCTCACCCGAACGGAGTTTGAGATCCTCGCTCTGCTGGCTTCCCAGCCTCGCGAGGTCGTGCCCGACGAGGAGATCACTAGACAGATCTGGGGCGACGGCTGGTTCGGCGACGACAACAACCTCGCCGTCCACGTCAGCAAGCTGCGCCACAAACTGGGCGAGTCCGGGAGTCAGCCTCGCTACATCCGCACGGTGCGCGGCGTGGGTTACCGGTTCGAGCCGGGTGCCCGGCACCATCAGGCGGCCGACATCCCTGAACCCGCATGCGAAGTCCTCCGGCGAGACCCCGGCGCCGTGGATGTGCTCACAGACGGGCGACTCAGGGTCGTCTCGGTGCATCCCGCAGATACGCCTGTGCTCGGCTTCGCACCGGGCCACCTCCTCGGCCGCTACTTCGGCGTGATCGAACAGCACCCGTGGGATGACCACCAATCCGCACTCGGCGGGATCGCGGTGCTCATTTCCAGCGGTGTCCGGGAATGGACCGCGAGCCATGTCGTGAGGCGATCAGATGGGTCGCAGGTGCATGCCGACTTCGCCACCTGCCTGTCCGTCGATGACGAGGGTCGGCTGCGGCAACTGCACTTCGTGGTCGTCGAGCGCGGCCGGACTCTAGAAGCCGCGGACTCATGCGCCAAGAGCCGGGGGAGGGGATCGCTGATCGCCGGACAGCGCGCCGCCGCGCGCTTAGCGTGAGCGCATGACCGAAATCAAGGCAGCTGTCCTCACCGCACCGGGTCGATACGAGGTGCAGTCCTTCCCGTGGCCCACGCTGATCGAAGGATCGGCCCTCATGCAGATGGAGATGGCCGGCATCTGCGGGACCGACAAACACACGTATATGGGTGAGACCAAGCAGTACGTCGGCACTCCGGCCGAGTGCGATACGCCGTTCCCCATCATCCAGGGCCACGAGAACGTCGGCGTGATCTCCGAGCTCGGTCCCGGCGCAGCTGAAGGCTTGGAGTTCTACGGCAAGCCGCTCAAGGTGGGCGACCGCGTGACCATGTGCCCCGACGTCGTCTGCGGTCACTGCTACGAGTGCAAGCACGTCATGGGGTACGTCTGGTGTGAAAACAGCGTCGCCTACGGCAATTCACTGTCGTCGGCCGTCGCTCCCCATCTTTTCGGCGGTATGGCCGAGCACATGTACCTGCGCCCCGACACCTTCGTCTACAAGGTGCCCAGCGGGTTGTCCGCGCGCGTCGCCGTACTCGCCGAACTTATGGCGTGCACCGCATCGCTGGACAAGGTCAAGGAGTTCTCGTCCTATGCCATGGAGGGCTTCAACTCGGCCGACACGATCGTCGTCATCGGCGCGGGCCCGCTAGGCCTGCTGCACATCGCCAAGGCCGACATGATGGGCGCCGGTCAGATCATCGCCACCGACCTGTCGGAGCATCGACTCGCCTTCGCCAAGCGTTGCGGCGCAGAGGTCACGCTCAACGTGATGACGACCACTCCCGAGGAGCGGATCGCCGAGGTCAAGAAGCTCACCCACGGTCGGGGTGCCGATGTCGTGCTCTACATGGCCAACACCCCCGCGTCCTTCGTCGAGGGCATCGAGTCCGCCGTAAGGGTTGCCGTTCCAGAATGCGCGTGCTCCAAAAATGACCTGCTGATCGCCGGCAGCCCAAGAGGCCGCCTGCCCTGCAGAAGTATAGGATCCCATGGACACGCCGTTACGATAGCCCGAAATGAGCACGTGAGAGCCGGTGATTTGGTAGGTAATGGCGAGTTGAACGATGGTGTTGAGGTCGATGGTAGTCTCGACAGCGGCGGTCTGATCGAACTGCCCGG
>CAZLMT010000102.1:0-4226 GCA_964560615.1 uncultured Actinomyces sp. | reverse complement strand
GGAGGAGCGGATCGCCGAGGTCAAGAAGCTGACCCACGGCCGCGGTGCCGATGTCGTGCTCTACATGGCCAACACCCCCGCGTCCTTCGTTGAGGGCATCGAGATGCTCAAGCGCGGCGGCATGATGCTGGAGATGGGCAACTTCGCCGACACCGGCGAGATCACCTTGAACGTCCACCGCCACGTCTGCAGCAAGAACATCCGCCTGATCGGGCTCACCAACCATCCGTCGACCGGCTACGGCCCGGCCCTGCGACTGCTCGAGCGCTACGCCGACCGCTATCCCTTCGAGGAGTTCGTGAGCCACGAGTTCGGGCTCGCGGATGCCGATCTCGCCCTGCACACCTCGATGAGCCCCGAGAGCCTCAAGGTCGTCATCAACCCCGCACATCAGTAGCCCGCCCGAGAAGGAGAAGAGGCCGACATGCCGAAGCAGTGGTTCTTCCAGGAGCAGGGATTCGAGTTCGCAACTCTGCAGGTGCTTGGTGCCACGGCGTACCGGATGGCAGAGGCGGGCGAGGTGCTCGCAACGGTCGAGCGGATAGCAGATGGCGACGCGGACTCGTGGTTCGAAGAGTGGATGACGACAGCCAAGCGCGTCCACAGGCTCGCCGAAGAGTCGGAAAAGGCAGGGCATATGGCATCGGCTCGCGACGCCTATTTGCGCGCCTCCGTCTACGCCGGCGCAGCGTTCTTCTATGTCCTTGCTACCCAAGATCCCGGACAGGAGATTGCGACGTGGCGATGGCACCGCGCTGCCTTCGAGAAGGCCATGCGTCTGTGGCCGACACCGGTGGAGAAGGTCGACGTCCCCTACGAAGGCACGCACCTCCACGGCTACTTCTGGTCGGCGGGCAAGGAGCGGCGGCCCGTCGTCATCCTCGTCAACGGCTCCGACGGTCCGGTGAGCGACATGCTGTCGGCAGGCGCGCTGGATGCGGTGGCTCGTGGGTACCACGCCATCACGGTCGACGGGCCCGGCCAGGGCTATGCGCTCTATGAGCAGAAGTTGTACTTCCGGCGGGACTGGGAGGCGGTCATCACCCCGGTAGTCGACTTCCTTCTCAAACGTCCCGACGTGGATCCGGCACGCATTGCCATGTCGGGCCTCAGCCAGGCCGGGTACTGGGTCCCGCGCGCAGCGGCGTATGAGCATCGGATCGCAGCAGCTGTCGCAGACCCGGGCGTGGTGCGCGTGGGCGACTCCTGGACGCGGCACTTCCCGCCCGAACTCCTGGGAATGATTGACGCAGGCCAGACGGCCGAGTTTGACCAGATCATGGCTCAGGTCACCACGCAGGACCCGAGCGTGAAACTCCCCGCCGCGAAGCGGCTAGAGCCCTATGGAGTGAGTTCCATTGCGGCGGTGCTCACCGAACTCAAGGCCTGGGATCTCACTGACGATGCCCCCAAGATCGCCTGCCCGATTCTCATCACGTCCCCTGAGGACGAGCAGTTTTGGCCGGGCCAGTCACAGGAGCTCTACGACCTGGTGACGGCCGCCGGCAAGGAGCTCACGGTGTTCACGGCTGCCGAGGGAGCCAACTGGCACTGCGAGCCGATGGCTCCGCAGGTGCGCGCCCAGCGCATCTTCGACTGGCTCGACACCGTCCTTGCGTGAGATCCCTGTGCACAGAGCTCTCTGACCCTTCGCGTCGCTAGTCGTCGAGGTAGCGCACGCCGGTGAGCTCCTCGCTCACGGTCCAAAGCCGGTTGGCTGCCTCGTCGTCACGGGCTGACGCGTTCATGCCCACGAGCTTGGGGTGGCCGCGCTGCTCGCCGAAACCGTCCGGGCCGACGTAGTCGCCGCTGCGGATCGCGGGGAAGGTCGCGGCGTAGAGGGTGGGGAGCGCCCCCATCGCTGCGCTCTGGGCCATCACCTTGTTGACGCCGTCCATGATCTTGACCTGCCAGCCGCGACCCTTCATCTCGGGTGCCACCGCCTGGAGGTGAGTGCTTGCGAAGCCGGGATGCGCCGCGACGGACGCGATGGTCGACCCGGCGCGCTCGAGTCGCTCGGCGAGGCCGCGCATGAAGAGCAGGTTGGCGAGCTTGCTCTGGCCGTAGGCCCGCCATGCGCCGTACTTGCGCTCACCCATGAGGTCTTCGAAGTCGATGCGACCCATGCGATGAGCCTGTGAGGACACGGTGACGATGCGTCCCTCGGGTCGAAGCGCCTCCAGCAGCCGCCCGGTGAGCGCGAAGTGCCCGAGATGATTGGTGCCGAGTTGCATCTCGAAGCCGTCGGCGGTGTCGCGGCGCGGGATGGCCATGATCCCGGCGTTGTTGATGAGCATGTCCAGACCGTCGGGATGGGACTCCCGCCACAGCCAGGCGAACTCATCGATCGAGGCCAGGTCGGCGAGATCGAGTCGGCGTACCTCGATTGACGCCTGCGGGGATCGCGCTCGGATCTGCTCGGCGGCGGCCTCACCCTTGGCCAGGTCACGGACGGCGAGGGTGACGTCGGCATCGTGGCCGGCGAGGGCCAGGGCAGTCTCGAAACCCAGGCCGGAATTGGCGCCGGTGACGATGGCCCGGCGGCCGGCCTGGTCGGGGACATCCGCCGCGGTCCACTTGTCACTCATGGTCCTATCGAAGCGGTCGGGGGCGAGGGTCGCCAGCCGGGCCTCGATTGGGGGGCGGGCTGGGGCGCCGTGTACGCTTCCGGGGCTGCGGGCTCACGCTCGCGCGCCCCTTTAGCTCAGTCGGCAGAGCGTCTCCATGGTAAGGAGAAGGTCTACGGTTCGATTCCGTAAAGGGGCTCGGCCGGGTCCGTCCCAGGACCCGATCCACCAGGGGCGGAGTAGCTCAGCCTGGTAGAGCAAGCGGCTCATAATCGCTGTGTCGCCGGTTCAAGTCCGGCCTCCGCTACGACGCGGCGCAAGCCGCACACGCGACGCAAGTCGCACCTGCGACGCGAGTCGCACCGAGGACGCTCCGGCGTCCGAACAACAGGAGGGCCCCGTGGCTAGCAAGTCATCCGACGTTCGGCCGAAGATCACCATGGCCTGCGAGGACTGCAAGAACCGCAACTACATCACGAAGAAGAACCGGCGCAACGACCCGGATCGTCTCGAGGTGTCGAAGTTCTGCCCGGCGTGCAACAAGCACACCATGCACAAGGAGACGCGCTGACCCTCAACGCGGCACTCGTGGGTCGGAGCTATCCGCCCACAAGTGCGTATGTCGTCGGTCGCGAGAAGGTGCGCGAATTCGCGACCGCGATTGGTGATGCGCATCCGGTCTACCACGACGTCGACGCTGCTCGAGCCCTCGGCTACTCCGACGTTGTCGCACCGCCGACGTTCGCCTTTGTCATTGCCTATGCTGGGTCGCATCAGGCGGCCATGGATCCCGAGCTCGGCCTCGACTACTCCCGTGTCGTCCACGGAGAGCAGCGCTTCGCCTACTCCCGGCCCATCGTGGCCGGCGACGCCCTCGTCGCCACCGCCACCATTGAGGCGATTCGCGCCGTGGCGGGCAATGACATCCTCACCACGCGCGTTGACCTGACGACAGAGTCGGGCGAGCACGTGGCCACCACGACGACCGTCGTCGTCGCCCGGGGTACCGCCGAGGAGTCCGCATGACAAACGTCGTTGTGGGCACCGCCCTGCCGCCCCAGACCTTCAGCGTCACGCGCTTCGACCTCGTGCGCTACGCCGGCGCCTCCGGCGACTTCAACCCCATCCACTGGAACGAGCGCTTCGCGAAATCCGTCGGCCTGCCCGATGTCATCGCCCACGGCATGTTCACGATGGCCGAGGCTGCTCGCGTGGTCACCGACTGGCTCGGCGATCCCGGTCGACTCGAGGAGTACGCCGTCCGCTTCACGCGCCCGGTGCCCGTCGCCGACGACGATGCCGGCTCGGTCATCGAGGTCTCCGGCGAGGTGACCGAGTTGCTCGAGGGTGGCCGCGCCAAGGTGATGCTCACGGCGACGTATGAGGGCCAGAAGGTCCTGGGCAACGCCTGGGCCATCGTCCGACTGCCGTGAGCGCGAAGGAGCCCCTCGGGCCGGCTGAGCAACCCCTGTCGGGCTTCACCACCTTGCACACCGGCGGACCCGCCGAGCGCTTGATCGTCGCTGAGACAGAGACCGAACTCATCGACGCGATCGCGACTGCTGATGCATCGGGCGCGCCCATCACCATCCTGGGTGGCGGCAGCAATGTGGCTGCCTCAGACGAAGGCCTGCCCGGCACGGTCGTGCTGGTCCGCAC
>CAZLMT010000101.1:1428-7932 GCA_964560615.1 uncultured Actinomyces sp. | reverse complement strand
CGCGAAGCCCTCCGGCTTCATCGGCGCCGCCTGTGCTACGCCGGGTACCCCGACGAGGGGAACGACGAGAAGTGCTGCGGCGGCGAGCGCTGCGGTCAGACGGTGGACTCGGATCATGGGGGACCTCCCGTGAATGGTGACGCGACGCTAGGCGGTACCGCCACTCAGAGCAACGCGAGGGACGCAACTACCGTGCTGCCACGGTGCAGCCCGCCTGAGGTGGCTCGGCTCACCCGCCGGGCCACGCCGATAGCGTCAGCCCGCACGCCATCCGACGGGGAGGACCACGATGACGAAGCAAGGGACCACGCCCGAGGCGGGCACGCAGGCACGCCCCTGGCTCGCCCTCGTGGCGCTGCTGCTCGGCGTCTCGCTCATCGTGCTCGAGGGCAGCATCGTCAACGTCCTTATCCCCACGATCGTGCAGGACCTCGGCATCGACCGGACCTCCGTGCTGTGGGTCACCTCGATCTACTCCCTCGTCTTCGCCGCACTGCTCATCACCTTCGGTGTGCTGTCCGATCGCATCGGCCGCAAGCGGATGTTCATGATCGGCACAGCGATCTTCATCGCCTTCAATTTCCTCGCTGGCATGGCGCAGAGCGGTGACATGCTCATCCTTGCCCGCGCGGGCGAGGCCGTGGGCGGGGCAATGATGCTGCCCACCTCCATGGCGATCATCAACGTCAACTTCCGCGGACCCATGCGAGCGGCGGCCTTCGGGCTCTGGGGCGCGGTCTTCGGCGGCATGGCAGCCTTCGGCCCGCTGCTCGGCGGCTGGCTCGCCGATGTGGCGTCGTGGCGATGGGCCTTCTTCATCAATGTCCCGCTCGGCATCCTCAGCCTGATCATGGTCTGGTTCGTCATCGTCGAGTCCAAGGGTGAGGACAAGCGACGCCTCGACGTCGGCGGCGTACTCATGTCGTCCATCGGTCTCGGCCTCGTCGTCTTCGCGCTCATCGAGGGCCAGGCACTGGGCTGGTGGACCCTCATCACCGCATGGGATCTCGGTCCCATCTCCCTGACTCCCGGTGGCCTGTCCCCCGTGCCCGTGGCACTCGGTCTCGGCCTGCTCCTGCTTGTCCTCTTCGTCATCTCGCAGTCGCGCAGGGCCAAGGCGGGCAAGAGCGTCCTCATGGACCTCTCCCTTTTCAAGATTCGCCGCTACGGATACGGCAACGTCGTCGCGACGCTGGTGTCCCTTGGTGAATTCGGTGTGCTCTTCGCGCTGCCGCTGTGGCTGCAGTCCGTCCAGGGCTTCAGTGCGCTGCAGACCGGAGCACTCCTCGCGATCCTCGGCGTCGGTGCCGTCATCGCCGGCGGCGCTGCCCGACATGTCTCCGCAGCGCTCGGATCCACGCGCGTCGTACGCCTCGGCATGGTGCTCGAGATCATCGGCATCGTGGGCGTGATGCTCACCATCAGCGTCGATCGCTCCGCATGGTGGATGGCAATCCCGCTCTTCATCTACGGCATCGGTGTCGGCTTCGACAGTGCGCAGCTCACCAATGTCATCCTCAGCGACGTACCCCCGCAGCGATCCGGCGGCGCATCTTCGGTCACATCCACCCTGCGCCAGGTCGGATCCACCCTCGGCTCCGCGATGCTCGGCACGGTGCTCTTCGTCTCGCTCGGCCTGGCCCTCAGCAACGATCTGGCGGTCAACCAGCCGCAGATATCCGAGGAGCAGCGCACGCAGATCGTCGACGAGGTCGTCAATACCTCGGGTGAGGCGATCATCCCGCTCGAGCAGCAACCCGGCATGGAGGATGTCGCCGCGGAGGCCAAGCAGTCCTACACGCGCGCGGTGCAGATCATGGCGGCGTTCGCGGGAGGCGCGATGGTGATCGGACTCATCGCATCCTTTGGGCTGCCAGCGGATCGACGGCGGCAGGAAGACGACGAGGAAGAGAGGTTGACCGCCTCGGCCTAGATGCCGCTCTACGGTCGAAAGATGTCACCCGGTGGCGCATTTCGACCGGAGAACGTCGAGTCGGTCCTAGTCGAGCAGATCGCGCGGCTTGGCCGGTGCCTTGCGGGGTTGGCCATCGCCAAGCATGTAGCTCGTCACGAGGTGGTTCCAGTGGCACGTCGTGCACACCTCGACGACATAGACACGGAACTCGCCGTACTCATAGGCCATGCTCGGCAAGCGCGCGGGGTCGATGGCCGAGCCTGCGATATGCCCGAGCTGCTCGCCGTAGACATAGGTGACCTGGGCGAGATGCTCGCGGCCATCGTTGACCCGGCAAATAGGGCACGGGTCCTCGGTGGGTACGCCGTGGAAGCGGGCCGCGCGCAGCAGATAGGGATCGGCGTCGCAGACATCGAAGCCGTTGAAGGCCTGCCCGCCGTAGAGCCCACGCAGCACCGAGCGTCGCTGCAGGGCGTAACTGACGACGCGGCGCGGGGCCGTGGGATCGGCGACATCCTCGGGGGCCGAGCGCTCTGGCTTGGGCTTGCCGCGCTCACCGAGCACACGCGCACCGCGCGCCTGCGTCGATCGGGGCTCTGCCATGCGAGCACCCTAAGCGAGAGTGGCGGTTGATGCTCGGGATGCATGTGGGCAACCCCCGGGCAGCGCGGGGTCAGGGCAGATACGGGTCAGGGCAGATACGGGCAGTGGCGGCAGCCGTTGTCGCAGCAGAAGCCGCGGCGGGCATGTGTCTCGGCCGTCATCACGAAGAAGCCGGTCAGCGGGTCGGCGTACCCCGCCTCCCCCGCCGCCATGGCCGCCCCATGGACCTCCAGGATCTCGGCATAGGCCGGATGCGACTCCGCCAGCCGCGAAGGGTGCGGCTGAGTCAGAGGGCGCGCGGCGAGCGGTGTGGACACCCCATGACTGTAGGTGGGGTCGCCGGGCTCGGCGACTCTGGAAGACTGACCGCACGCCCGATCCGGGCTTCGCCACGAGGGAGTCACCATGGTCTTCGCCCCGCTCGTCGAGATGAATGACGGCCGCTCCATCCCCGTCATCGGCTTCGGTGTCTGGCAGGTGCCCGACGACGTGGTCGTCGACGCCACACTCAAGGCGCTCGAGGTGGGCTACCGCCACATCGATACGGCGTACCTCTACCACAACGAGCGGGGAGTCGGTGAAGCCCTGCGGCGCTGCGGCTTGGATCGCGACGACATCTTCGTCACCACCAAGGTGTGGAACACCGACCACGGTTACGACGAGACACTGCGGGCCTTCGACAAGAGCACGGGCTTGCTCGGCATCGACGAGGTCGACCTCTACCTCATCCACTGGCCGACTCCTGCGCGCGATATGTACCTCGACTCGTGGCGCGCGCTCATCCGCCTGCGCGAGGAGGGGCGAGCCCGATCGATCGGCGTCTCCAACTTCCACGAGGCGCACCTGCGCAAGATCATCGACGAAACCGGCGTGATCCCCGCGATCAACCAGATCGAGTTGCACCCGTGGCTCCCCCAGACCCAACTCCGCGATATCGACGCGCGCCTCGGCGTCAAGACCGAGGCGTGGAGTCCGCTCGGGTCGGGTCGCCTCATCGACGATCCCGTCATCACAGAGGTCGCGGCCAAGCACGGCAAGTCGCCCGCTCAGGTGATGGTGCGCTGGAGCATCCAGCTCGGCAACATCGTGCTGCCCAAGTCGGTGACACCCGCCCGCATCGAGCAGAACATCGACGTCTTCGACTTCGTCCTCGACGACGCCGACATGGCCGCGATCGCCACGCTCGAGTCGGGCCGGCGTACCGGTCCCAATCCAGACGACTTCAACGAGGCGTAGCCCGGTACCGTCTACACGTGGCGGCCCTGAGCAATCTGCGCGCCGTCCTTGTCGTCGGCGACTTCCGGCGGCTCTTCGGGGTCCGCCTCGCGGGGCAGTTCGGCGACGGCCTGCTCCAGGCAGCCCTCGCGACGTTCGTGCTCTTCTCGCCGGAGCGCCAGCCCACGGCCGCGTCCGTCGCGGGAGCTTTCGCCGTGCTCTTCCTTCCCTACTCCCTGGTCGGACCCTTCGCGGGCGTCTTCCTCGACGAGTGGCGCCGCCGCCAGGTGCTCGTCTACGCCAACCTGCTGCGCGGACTGCTCGTCATCGGAGTAGCGGCGCTCGTCTGGTCGCGCCACGACGGGCTCGACCTCGCCGTCAGCGTCCTGCTCGTGCTCGGTGTCGCGCGCTTCGTGCTCGCCGGAGTGGCCGCATCACTGCCTCATGTGGTCGACGGGCCCTTGCTTGTGACCGCCAACGCACTCACTCCCACTGCCGGGACGATCGCCGCGGCCGTCGGCGGCCTCGTGGGCGTGGGGATCCGCGCGCTCGTAGGGGGAGGCGACACCGGCAGTGTCGTGGTGCTCGCCTGCGCGATCGCGTCGTACGTCGTCGCCTCGGTCATCGCAGCCACGCTGCCCAAGGACCGACTCGGTCCCGATGCCGACACGGTGCGCAACTCCTTTATGGGCGTCCTGGAGGGCCTGGCAGACGGCTTCCGCCAACTCGCGAGACACCCCGTGGCCGGCCGTGCGGTCGTGGTCGTCATCGTGCAGCGCATTGCCTTCGGAGCGCTGACTGTGCTCGGGCTCCTGCTCATCCGCAATACCTTCAATTCCGCGGAGGACCCTGACGCCGCACTCGGTCAGTTCGCGCTGGTGACGGCCGCTGCTGCGCTCGGGGCACTCCTCGGCGCTATCGCCACGCCTGGTCGCGTGCGGCGTATGGGATACGTGCCGTGGACGGTGATCGCGGTCGGACAGGCCGCACCACTCGTCGCCATCGGCGTGATCGCGGGCATGTACCTGCCGGCAATGTGGCCCCTGCTCGGAGCGGCGCTCTCGCTGGGATTCGCGAATCAGGCGGCCAAGGTCGCCAGTGACACGCTCATCCAGCGCGAGATCGACGACGACTACCTCGGCCGCGTCTTCTCGCTCTTCGACGTAGCCGTCAACGTGGCGTTGGTCCTGGGCATCGTGGCTGTGGCCTTCACCAGTCCCGAGTCAGGCATCGCGCCCATCGCCGTGCTCGTCGTCGGAATTCTCATCGCGGGCAATGCCGCGTGGTACCACGGGATAGGGAGCAAAGCCCGCGAGAGGCGTCGCGCAGGAGGCTAGGCTGCGGGCGTGACCGAGACTGCCGCCCCTCCTGCCCCCGCCAAGCGCCGCATCGGAGCCCGCTCCATCGCCGCCGTCCTGGCCCTCATTCTCGGCCTCGGCCTGCTCCCCCTGGGCACCGTGACCTATTGGGGCCACCGCACCGTCACTGACACGGAGCGCTACCTCGAGACGATGGAGCCACTCGCCTACAACGAGCAGGTCCAGGACTCCCTGTCGGTCTTCATCACCGACAAGATTGAGGAGCAGATCGACCCCGAGGCGCTGGTCAACCAGGTCTTCGCGGGTCTCATCGAGCAGTACCCCTCGCTCAAGGCACTCGTCCCCATCGTCGCGGGCGCGGTCGATTCGCTCATCGCCCAGGTCGTCGACCGGCTGGTGCGGTCCGAGCAATTCCAGCAGCTGTGGAACCTCGCCAACGCCGCCGCGCAGAAGAGCCTCATCGCCATTCTCGAGGGTCGAGATGACGGCCCGGTGTCACTGCAGGGCGATGAGGTCGTGCTCGACATCGGCGTGCTCATCGACCAGGTCAAGCAGGGACTCGTCGACCAGGGATTCGCGGCCGCCGCCAACATCAACGTGGCCCAGGCCGATCGGCAGATCGTCTTGCTCGAGGCGCCGCAGCTGGCGCAGATCCGCACGATCTACTCCTTCACCTCGCCCGTGGCTGCCGGTCTCGTCTTCTTCGCGGTGCTGCTACTCGTCCTCGCGGTGGTGCTGGCACGTCGCCGCCCGCGCATGGTGGCCTGGGCCGGTGGTGGTGCCGCCGTGGGCGGGGCGCTGCTGGTCGTCGGGCTGGGCATCGGCAACTCGCTCTTCGTCAACACCCTCGTTGGGACTCCCTTCGAGCAGGCATCGCAGGCCTTCTACGACCAACTCCTGAAGTTCCTCTACAACGGCTCCTACTCGCTCATCGCGCTCGGCATCATCGTGATGGCCGTCGGCCTCTACCTGTGCGGAGCACGCTGGGCGGTGGAGCTGCGAGCCGCCGTCAACAACCTGGCCGACGACATCGCGGGGACCATCCCCGCAGGTCCGATCACGTCATCGGGTGCATGGGTCGCCGCTCATGCCCGCTGGCTGCGCGTCGCCGTGGGCGTGCTCTTTGCCATCATCGTCGGCATCGGCAATGACCTCTCCGTCTCGCGCTCCATCTGGGCTGCGCTCATTGCCCTGGTGCTCCTTGGCGTGATCCAGGTCTGGGCAGCTTCGGGTCGGCGTACCCCCGCGGAGCAGGTCTCGGCGTAGTCCGCCCACTTTTCGCCAGTTATCGCGACTTTCCTACGTAAGGAAGTCTCGATAACCGGCAGAAACGGCAGGCCTGGGGCAAGAGTCCAGGAGCTTCAGGGCTGACGCGCCGCCCACCAGGCACGCAACTCACGCTCGGCCTCGTCTTCGCCGAGCGGGCCTCGGTCAAGGCGCAGCTCGAGCATG
>CAZLMT010000101.1:0-1418 GCA_964560615.1 uncultured Actinomyces sp. | reverse complement strand
TCCCGAGGATCTCCATGATCTGATTGCCATCGAGATCAGGCCTTATCGCATCGAGCTGCTCTTGCGCTGCGAGGACCTCGATGCGCTCCTCCAGGCTGTCGTAGGCCGCCTGCAGCGCGAGCGCGCGCTTGCGATTGCGAGTGGTGCAGTCGGCGCGGGTGAGCTTGTGCAGTCGGGTGATCTGGTCGCCCGCATCCCGCACGTAGCGACGCACCGCGGAGTCGGTCCACTCGCCCGTGCCGTAGCCGTGGAAGCGCAGGTGAAGCTCGGTGAGCTTCCCCACGTCGTCGACAACTTCATTGGGGTAGCGCAGCGCGGTGAGTCTCTTGCGCACCATGCGCGCGCCCACGACCTCGTGGTGATGGAAGGACACGCCTCCGTCGCTCTCGAAGCGACGAGTCTTGGGCTTGCCGATGTCGTGCAAGAGCGCGGCGAGCCGCAGCACGAGATCGGGACCCGAGGCAGGCTCATGCGAGGTCTCCAGGTCGATCGCCTGCTCCATCACGATGAGCGAGTGCTCGTAGACATCCTTGTGGCGGTGATGCTCATCGATCTCAAGTTGCAGGCCGGGGAGCTCCGGCAGGACGTACGCCGCGAGGCCGGTCTCGACGAGGACCGCGAGACCCAGACGTGGGCGTGCTCCGAGGAGAAGCTTGCTCAGTTCATCGCGAATGCGCTCCGCGGACACGATCTCTAGTCGTGCCGCCATCTCACGTATCGCCGTGAGGACATCGGGTGCGATGGTGAAGCCGAGCTGGGAGACGAAGCGCGCCGCACGCATCATGCGCAGCGGGTCGTCGCCGAAGGACTCCTGCGGGGCGATGGGGGTGCGCAGGATGCGATCACCGAGGTCGCGCATACCGTCGTGCAGGTCGACGAACTCCAGGCTCGGGAGTCGCACGGCCATGGCATTGATCGTGAAGTCGCGCCGGGCCAGGTCTCCCGCCAGGGTGTCACCGAAGGTCACCTCGGGCTTGCGTGAGTCCGCTCCGTAGGACTCCGAGCGATAGGTCGTGATCTCGAGTGTGAGGTCGTCCTTGCGCGCGCCCACGGTGCCGAATTTCATGCCGACATCCCAGACGTGGTCCGCCCAGCCGCGCACGAGGTGCTCGATGCGCTCCGGTCGGGCATCCGTGGTCAGGTCGAGGTCATGGGCAACGCCCGGACGGCCCAGCATGATGTCTCGGACGGGGCCTCCCACGAGGGCGAGCTCGTGCCCAGCCTCAGCGAAGCGAGTCGTGAGAGGGCCCAGCGCATCGGCGATCCCGAGGAGGGACGCTGCGGGCGAGGTTGTCGCCGAGGGTGCTTGCGCCATGAGGGGAGCCTAGGCCGCGCCCCACCGGCCGCCCTCCCCCGACGCGGTTATCCTCAGGCCATGGCCGAATCCGGAGCGTCGCAAGGCTCCGGGACCCCGGGGG
>CAZLMT010000100.1:6295-7963 GCA_964560615.1 uncultured Actinomyces sp. | reverse complement strand
CTCAGACCGCGCAGGCCATATCTGTGCCACAGCACAGCGGCGACTTGATCTTGCCGTGGCCGTCGGGGCACTGGGAGATGCGCACCTCGGCGCCGGAGTCGAGGACCAGGACGTCATCGACGAGAGCGGCGTTGCAGTGGCCGCAGGTGGTGTTGACGGACATATCGCAGCTGGGGCAGGTGTAGGTAGCCATGACGGCAGCGTAGCGGTGAACCGGGGATCGGCTACTGGGTTTGCTTAGGCGTATTGAGCACGGAATGGCGCCGGGAGTAGGCGAAGTAGACCGTGAAGCCGACTGCCATCCACAGGGCGAAGACGAGCCACGTCACCGGGTCGAGGCCGGCCACGATCACCACGATGAGGATGAGCCCGAGGATCGGCATCAGCGGGAAGAGCGGCGTCGTGAAGCCGCGGGGCAGGTCGGGACGCTTGCGCCGCAGCACGATGACGCCGATGTTGACCACCGCGAAGGCCCCCAGGGTCCCGATGCTTGTCGCCTCGGCCAACTGGCCCAGGGAGACGAACGCCGCGGGGATCGCGATGATCACGCAGACGATCACGGTGTTGAAGACGGGCGTCTGAGTGCGGGGGTTGACCCGTGTGAAGGCCTTGGGCAGGAGGCCGTCGCGGCCCATGGCAAAGAGGATGCGCGTCTGACCGTAGAGCGTGACGAGCACGACACTGAAGATGGAAATGATTGCGCCTACCGCGATGAGCGTGCCTGCCCACGTGCCGCCCACGGCGTTGTTGGCAACCGAGGAGAGCACGGCCTCGGAGCCCTGGCCCTCAAAGGACTCCCAGGGCTGGGCGCCCAGTGCCGCGAGGGCGACCAGCAGGTAGAGCACCGTGACGACGACCAGGCTGCCGATGATGGCGAAGGGCAGGTCGCGCTTGGGGTTCTTCGCCTCCTCGCCCGCGGTCGATGCTGCGTCGAATCCGATGTAGGAGAAGAAGACCTGTCCCGCCGCGGCGGTGACGCCGAGGATGCCCAGGGGCAGGAAGGGCTCGAGGTTGTTGCCGTCGAAAGCGGTGAAGGCGACCGCGCAGAAGAAGATCAGGATGCCGATCTTGAGCAGAACCATGATCGCGTTGACCCGGGCCGACTCGGATGCTCCGCGGATCAGCAGGAACATGCAGGCGAAGACGACGACGATGGCCGGGATGTTGAAGACGCCTCCGTCACCAGGAGGGCTCGCGAACGCAGCGGGGATGGTCACTCCGAATGCGCCGAGGAACTCGTTGAGGTACTCCCCCCACCCGACCGCCACTGCAGCGACGGCGACGCCGTACTCCAGCATGAGCATCCAGCCAACCGCCCACGCGACGATCTCGCCGAGGGTGACGTAGGCATAGGAGTACGACGATCCGCTGGCCGGGATCGTGCTCGCGAGCTCGGCGTAGGAGAGTGCGGAGAACAGCGCCGCCACAGCTGCGAGGAGGAAGGAAAGCATCACAGCAGGCCCGGCCTTGGGGATGGCCACGCCGAGGATGACGAAGATGCCGCTGCCGATGATGGAACCCACGCTGAAGTAGAGGAGCGCCGATCGGCCCATCGTCCGCTTGAGCTCACCGTGGCCGACGGTGTCCTCGACCGACTTCAGTCTGAAGAGACCGTGCGACATGGCGACTCCTGGCGTTCCGGCCCCGGTGATCCGGGACGCTGGGTAC
>CAZLMT010000100.1:0-6285 GCA_964560615.1 uncultured Actinomyces sp. | reverse complement strand
AGCCGCCGCAGCGCCACCTCGGCCCCAGATCGACCAACTGCCCGGATCATCCAACTGAGGGAGGCGAGCATGCGCATCGTCGTGGGTGTGTCCCCGGACGAGTCAGGCGAAGACGGTCTCGCCCTCGGAGCACTACTCTCCCGGCTGCTCGGGGCGAGCATCACGCTTACTTTCGTGCACCCGCCGACGATGGACTACCCCAGCAGGGGCAATGTCGATGCCGAGTGGGAGGCCTTCCTTCAAGAGCGCTCGCACGACGCACTCGCGCATGCCGCGGGCGTCCTGCGGGATGACTGGTCCATCGATGACGTCGACACTCTCGTGGTCCCGCGTTCTTCCGTGGGGCATGGTCTGCGGGATGCGGCCGACCAGGTCGGTGCCCTTGTCATCGTCATCGGTCCCGGATCGGAGGGGGTCGATGGCCACCTCGCGCTCGGAACCGTGGCGCACACGCTCCTGCACGGTGGTGCGGCCGCGGTCGCGCTCGCACCCGAGGGCTACCGCGAGATCGCGCCCGAGTCGATTCAGCGTCTCGTCGTCGGATTCCAGGACACCCCCGAGTCGGAGTACGCCGTCGGAATCGCGGAGAATGTCGCGCGGCCTACCGGCCTGCCGGTTCACCTGCTCACCGTGGTGCTGCGCATGACGCGCATCCTCGGCGCCCGCATCGGGCGTGATCCCGAACGGGCCGTGATGCAGGCCCTTCGAGAGCACGAGGAGGCGGCACAGCAGCGTTTCATCGATCGGAGTGGACTGTCGATCACGGGCAGCGTGGTCGAGGGTGACACCGCGGGTCGCGCCATGTCGCGCTTCGACTGGCAGGACTCGGACGTCTTCGTCGCCGCGTCCAGCAGCCTCGGTGTGCTCAGCCGGGTCTTCCTCGGCGACCTCACCCACAAGCTCCTGCGCGCCTGCACCGTGCCGGCCGTAGTCCTGCCGCGCGGGTTCGACCCGGACGGCCGCCTCGACTCCTAGGTGACGCCCACCACGCGCTGCGGTGAGATCTTGATGTTGTCCGAGTAGAGCGGCGGAAGCGGATAGATCACGTCCTGCAACTGCGTCTCGGTCACTCCCGGCGGCAACTCGAAGTACTGGAAGGCACTCGGGATCGCCGGCATGGCGGCTCCGCCCATCGTCGATCCGTAGGCGCCGATGTCAAACATCCCCGTCGGGGCGAAGGGATCGGGCGCCTGCAGGAAGACGAACGTGCCGTAGTTGGGATTCGTCAATGATTGCTCGGCGATCGCCAGCGTGGCCTCCGAGTTAACCAGTGCGTAGCGGGTCTGCGCATATGCGCGGGTGCAGAGAGCAAAGGCGGTGCTGAGCGGATTGATCTGCTGCTGATCGGCCTGCGCGGTCACAAGATTGCCGAAGGGATCGATGTAGGCGACAGCGTTAGTCGCACCCGGGTTGCGTCCTACGACATCGACGAGCACGTCGTAGATCCGCCGGTCGGGCAGGCGAGGCTCGCGGGTCTTGACCGTGAACGCCTCGGGGCAGGTCACCTGGAAGGCGCGGATCACGTCGATCGCCGCCGGATTCGTGCCGGGATCGGTGAGCTTCGACGGCGCCGCGCCGCTGGCACGGCGCGCGCTGCGGACAGAGTCAGCCGACGTGGAGTAGAGGTTCGCGCTCGCATCGAGCGTGTCCTGCGTGATCGCCTCGTCGGCGTAGGCGATCGCCTTGCTCCCCTGGAATGCTCGACCGCCCTCGACGGCGTAATAGCCGAACGTGGCGATGGCCTGTGATCTCAGCGGCTCGGGCAGGTCCGCGAAGGACCCACTGGAGTCGTAGTTGACGCCGGAGTAGTCGTCGATGGCGATGACACCGACGTTGACGCCCACGGTGAGGAGGGAACTCGCGCACATGAGGCACGGATCGAGGGTCGTCACGACGGTGAGGGCGCCGGGATCGGGCAGCCCCAGGGTCTCGCGCTGTGAGAGATACCACGACATGAGTTGGCGCTCACCGTGCGCGGTCGGGTCCTCGACGAAGGTCCCGCCGGTGGACAGCGTGCGGAAGACGCGGTTGGGCATCGTCTGCAGGACTCGTCCGGTGGCGGACTCGACGAGGGCGCCACCGATGCCGTAGGAGCCGCCGTCGGCTCCTCGCTGCGCTGTCCACAGCGCCAGGGTGGCAAGCGACTCTGCATTCGTCACCGAGCCGGTGTCAGAGGGCGAGGGGACCGGCTTGGCGCTGCCGGTTGAGCACGCCGTGAGTGCGAGCCCTCCCGCCGCCCACGCACTCCAGGCCAGGACCTCGCGTCGCGTGGGACTCATGCGCGCTCACCGGATGCGAAATCACGGTCGAAGATCAGCACGATGCGCTCGATCGAGGTGGGTTCCGTCAGCAGTACGCCGAGTTCGCGCTCCGTGTCGATCGATTCGTCCAGGAAGGGATTGATCGACCCGACGTAGGCAATCGCGTCCGGCTGACCCGCATCCGCCACGATGGTCTTGGTGTGGATGTACATCACCTTGCCGTCGCCACCGGGATCCGTGGGGTTGATCACGATCTCGACGCCGGCATCCTTGAGTTTGCTGAGCGCGTCGGTGTTGATGCCACCGTCATTGCCGACGATGCGCACTTTCACACCGCGGTTTGCTGCATCGAGGAGTGGTGTGAGGAGCTGGGACGGCTCGGCAAGCGCCTGTGCGTAGATGTCGAGCGACTCCTGGGCATTGCCGATGAGCGAGAGCATGACATCGCGGGAGTTGCCCGTCGGTTCCAGTGGGTAGGCGGACGCACAGCTCGTCGAGTCGCATGTGCTGTTGCTCGGAGACCACACAAGGTTGGGCCGGTCATTGGCGGGCCAGGGCTTGTACGGCGGCCAGTCGGCGTCGAAGGTGCGCGCGATCATGGCGACGTCCGCGGGATCCCTGTCGAGCACCGCCATGCCTCGTGTATCCCCCTCGTCGGGGTACTGGGGATCGATTCCGAAGTAGCCGGCCTCGAGGTTGAAGTCGCAGATGAGGGCCTGGGCACCGGATGTGCCCGCGTCGATGATGAGGACCTTCCAGTGCGAGAAGCTGAACTCAGGTCGGCTGAGAGCGGCCTCGAATCCCTGCTCGCGCAGGATCTCCACATCGCGCGGATTGTCATTGGTGGAGCCCGGCGGGTAGATAGTGCCGGAGAGCAGAATCCGCACCCTGACCCCGCGATCCTTTGCCTCCGTCAGCGCTTCGATGAGCGGGCTGTAGCCCGGATCCATTTGGTAGACGGCGATGTCGACCGACTTCGTCGCCTTGTCGATGAAGCGCGTGACGGCATCGATGCCGTCGTCGGGCTGAATCGACTCCAGCGTGATCAATCCGGTGCGCTCGACCTGCAGCGGTGGCGGAGTCGGCAGGGACTCCGCGGGCGAGCCCGAGCAGGCCACGAGGGCGAGGGCTGCGCCGAGCAGGGCGAGGGCACGCATGCGCTAGTTCCCGCCCGGACTCGGTGACGCCTGCGTCTCGGTCGAGGTAGACCAATCCTGCTCGAAGTATGAGTAGGCCTCTTCGATGGTGGCCGCGTCTCGCGCCAGGACGCCGAGCTCGAGGATGGCCTCGGGGGACTCGTTGATGAAGGTGTTCTGGGATCCCAAGAAGGCAACCTGGTCGGGAGTGCCGAAGTCAGCGAACATCGTCTTGGAGTGCACGAACATCGGATCCGACGTGTTGCCGTCGTAGATGGGGTCGAAGCGGATCTGGATGCCGGCGCCGCGGAGTTTGGAGACCATGTCCGCAGACTGACCGGATGAATTCGCGATGATCCTGACGGTGATGCCGGCCTGCGCCTGCGCAATCACCATGTCGATAAGGAACGCGTCGTCTTGGATGTATTCGGCGTAGATGTCCAAGCGCAGCTTGGCGTTGTTGATGAAGTCGGTCAGGACGGCCACGGAATTGCCGACGGGGGAGTACTCGATCCCACTCGGGCTCCACACCAGGCTTGAGCGGGTGGATACCGGGTAGGGGGCGTACGGGGGCCAGTTGGCATCGAAGTACGCCGCGATCGTGGCGACATCCTGCGGATCGGCGTTGAAGACGGCCATGCCCCGCGCGCCGACCGGGCCGTATTGATTGGGCCCGAAGTAGGAAGCCTGGAGGTTCCAATCAGCGATCATCGCCTTGGCATCAGGGGTGCCCGCATCGACGATGATGGCCTTCTCATGTCCGTAGTGGAACTCCGGCCTGCTCAACTCCACCTGGATGCCCTTGGCCTGGAGTTGCTGCTGGACGACGATCTGCTGGGAGTTGCCCTGCGGTGGATTGGGCTGGCCCACGAGTTGGCGGGAGATCGAGATGCGGACCGGCACTGCGCGCGCCGCGGTGCGCTCAAGCGCTTCGATAAGCGGGGTGAAGTCACTGTCGATGCGGTAGATCGAGATGTCCACCGATGACCGCGCCGACTCGATGAAGTCGATGACGGGTTGGATGCCGTCATTGGGCTGGACATTGGCGAGCGTGATGAGTTGCGGTGGCGTCACCTGGGCGTCCGCCGGCGGGCTGTAGGACGCCGTGGGCATCTCGACAGTGTTCGAAGGTGTTGCTTCGGGACTACTGCCGGTGCAGCCGGCGAGGCCGAGCGCGACGAGCGCGAGGCCCGCGAGAGCAAGGCGGCGAGATGAGGCCATGGCGACACCATAGGCGCCAAGTCCCTGGGCCGAGGGTCCCTGCGGCTCACGAGGCCTGAGTACAGTCGCGGGATGCCCCACGTGGATGCCGTGTCCGACGACGCCCTCGGCTCTGACGACGTGATGGAGATGCAGCATCGGCTGCGACGGCGCAAGGTCTCTGCGCGCGAGCTCCGCGATGCGGCGCGGGCGCGTCTGGCTTCCGTCAACGACGACCTCAACGCCGTCGTGCGTGACCTCGATGTCGCGCCTGCGATCACCGGGCCCTTCGCCGGAGTCCCCTCGGTGCTCAAGGACAACGAGGACCTCACCGGCTATCCCACGCTCCACGGTTCATGGGCTCCCGCCGACACCCCAGCCACGTCGACGAGTCCCTGGGTCGCGCAGTACCTCGCCCTCGGCTTCGAGCCGATCGCCAAGACCACGCTCCCGGAATTCGGTCTCACGGCCAGCACCGAGTCTTCGCGGTACGGCGCCACGCGCAATCCCTGGGACACCACGCGCTCCGTCGGCGGCTCCAGCGGCGGCTCGGCAGCGCTCGTCGCTGCCGGCGTCGTGCCCATCGCCCACGCCAATGACGGCGGTGGGTCGATTCGCATCCCGGCTGCCGCATGTGGGCTCGTCGGGCTGAAGCCGTCGCGCGGCAGGATGATCGATGTCCCCGAACTCGACCGGCTACCGGTCAACCTCGTCGCCCAGGGCGTGCTGACCCGCACGGTGCGCGATACCGCCTACTACCTCGCTGAAGCCGAGCGACTTCACCGCGTCGCCGACCTTCCGCCTATCGGCATGGTGGTGCGTCCCGAGTCGCGGCGCCTGCGCATCGGGCTCTTCACCGAAGCGGTCGGGGGGATCCCGGTGGATCCGAGGGTGCGGGAGGCGGTCCGCAGCACTGGCCGCACCCTGCAGGCTCTCGGGCACGAGGTCGAGGAGATAACCCCACCTGTCGACGAGGCCTTCGGCCGCGACTTCCTGCGCTACTGGGCCCTCCTCTCCTTCCTGCTCTACAAGGCGGGTGGTCGTGTGTTTGGCGTGGACTTCGATGCCGCGCGTACTGAGCAACTCACCCAGGAGCTCAGCCGTATGGCGCAGCAGCAGGCTCTGCGCATCCCGGGCAGCCTGCGCAGGCTCAAGCGCGCATCGCAGGAGCCGGAGCAGATCTATGCGTCGTACGACGCGGTCCTCTCGCCGGTGCTGTCCACGCCGGCGCCTCCCATCGGCGAGCTAGGCCCGGACGTGCCTGCGCGCGAGCACATCGTGCGTCTGCTGCGCTTCGCTTCCTTCACCGCGCTGCAAAACGTCACCGGCTCGCCCGCGATCTCGCTGCCACTCGCCCGCACGGAGGAGGGCCTGCCCATCGGAGTGCAGGTGGCCGCACCTCTCGGGGAGGAGCGCCGACTGCTCTCGCTCGCCTACGAACTCGAGGCGGCAATGCCCTGGCCGAGCACACCAGTGCAACTCGCCGCCAACTGAAGGCGCTACGGGCAATTGTGCGCACGGGCAATTGTGCGGCTGAGTGCGCGTGAAATCGATACTCAGCCGCACAATTGGCCGAGCACACCGGGTGCCGCAACGGCAATGGCCTGAGACACCGTGTCGGTGCCCCAGGCCATTGCGTGGGTTGAGGATGGGCAGGACTAGCGCAGTGCGCAGGCCTGGTCCTTGAT
>CAZLMT010000099.1:5898-8046 GCA_964560615.1 uncultured Actinomyces sp. | reverse complement strand
GTCCTGGATGTCCTGAGACACCCCAAATGTCCGGCAACCTATGAGACATCACATGCCCTCCCAGGGCGCTTTCCACCCAAAGTTCGCGGGCGAGGGCGGAGCCCCGCACGCTCCGGTCACATGGCGGGCCAGGGCAGGGCCGGCCACGCCCCGTCGGGGTCCGGGTACTCCGCGCGCGCAATCAGTTCGTCAAGCCGATCCCGTGTCGCGACGATCTCTGCTCTCGACAACAGCGGTTCTAGCGAGTCGGTGACGGGACCCCACCGCTCTCGGAGCGCCTGGAGTTGCGTCAGGGTGCTGACCTCGAAAGGTGTGCCCGCCCAGCCCCACAAGACGGTGCGCAGTTTGGGCTCGACATGGAAGGTCAGACCGTGGTCGATGCCAGCCAGCGTGCCCCGGGCCGACCTCAGCACGTGTCCGCCCTTGCGGTCGGCATTGTTGGTGATGGCATCGAGCAGGGCGAGCCGTCGCAGGCCCTCTGAGTCCTCGTGGACCAGCGCCACGTGGTCCCCCCGGGCACCCTCGCCTTCGGCGACCACGTGCCACCCCTCGGGGAGCGCACTCGCGTCGACCACATCGACGGGAGGCCGCTCGAGATCGACCTCCACCCACGCCTGAAGGCTCCCGGGACCAAGCGGGGCATCATCGCGCCAGACCGTGACGGGGACCAGATCCCAGCCGAGGGCACGATCCACGACGTACGTCGCAACCTCACGGCGGCCCAGCGTGCCCGTGGGGAAGTCCCAGAGGGGACGCTCACCCCTGCGTGGCTTGTAGACCGCCTGCACGGCCTCGCCACCACTGGAGCAGGACACCCGCATGGCCGCGTTGGAGGAATCCCACAGTCGCCCCTCGACGTCGATTTCGGCCGTCGCGAGGATGAGTTCGAGGTCGTCGATGGACTCGGTCACACCCGACGCCGATAGCCGTTGGCCCGGGGGCACACATGGCCACCAGGATCGAGGGGCTGAAGGCAGAAGGGACATGGCGGTCGTCCCGCGGCCACCAGAGTCCGGGCGCGTCTCACGAAGCTCGCCGCGGCGTCCGGCCGCAGCAGCACCCGGAGGGTGTCCGCGGCATCGTCATCGTCGTCGCCGGGTTCCGCCGCCTCTTCGTCCCCCAGCGCATGCGCCTCCACGAGGACACGGTCTCCGTCTTCTCCCTCGGGGAGCCACGCGATCCCCAGGGTGCCCACCCGGAACTCCTCCTCGAGCGGCAGGGCGAGAGCCTCATGATCATCGGTTCCGGCTGCTTCAGGGATGCCGGCCTGCGCGAGGAGGCCCCCGATGCGGTCGGCGAGCATCGCGACCTGCGCCTTCTCCAGCGCCACCGAGGTCACGGAGCGGTCATCGCTTGCCTGGAGATAGAAGGTGCGCTCACCCGGC
Source organism: uncultured Actinomyces sp. (assembly GCA_964560615.1). Lineage (GTDB taxonomy): Bacteria > Actinomycetota > Actinomycetes > S36-B12 > S36-B12 > Mxb001. The sequence goes on along the minus strand of CAZLMT010000099.1, from coordinate 6,661 downwards.
AGGCCCACGGTCCCTGCGACGAACCTCCGCGGGTCGACATAGGCGTGGATTCGGCGCGGCACCCCGTCACCGTATCCGGGCATGGGGACTATCGCTCCCCCGAGCCGCCTCCCACCGTGCCTTCCACGCGGCGACGCGAGCGACTTCGCGCCAGGGGTGCCAGATCGGAGCCGCCATCATTGACATGGAGGACCTGCACGCCGCGCGTGCCATATCTGATCACCGATACCGACGCGGGGTCCACGACGATGCGCTGGAACTCATCGAGGTGCGCACCCAACGCATCGGCCAGAATCGCCTTGATCACATCGCCGTGCGAGACGATCGCGTAGGTCGCGCGGTCTCCGACCACGTCATTCCACTCATGCACCGCTGCGAGGGCACGGGCCTGCATGTGCGGCAGCGACTCACCTTCGGGGAAGGTGACCGCGCTCGGCCGCTCCTGCACGGTGCGCCACAGTGGCGTCTTCGCGAGTTCGGACAGGGGGCGATTGGTCCATTCGCCGTAGCGGCACTCGCCCAGCCTCTCGTCGAGCTCGAGACCGGGTGGGCGACGCTGTGCCAGGTTGATCGCCTCTGCCGTCTGCACAGTGCGCTCCAGTGGACTGCTCACGATGGCCGCGAGGCGGAGCGGGCTGAGCCGCCCGGCGGCCGCTTCCGCCTGGGATATCCCCTTGTCGTCCAGATGGACGCCGGGTGTCCATCCGGCAAGGATCCCGCTCGCATTGGCCTGCGTGCGACCATGTCGGACGAGAATGACCAG
>CAZLMT010000099.1:2967-5888 GCA_964560615.1 uncultured Actinomyces sp. | reverse complement strand
CCGCTATCGGACCACCTGGAGTCGCGGGCCGCCACGGGAGGAGTCACATGATCCGGATCATGGGGAGCTACCGGGATGGCCGGCTCGCACCCGACCCGGCCCCGGCAAGCACGGGCACGGGTCCGTCACGCTCCGATATCGAGGCAGCGCGCGATGCCGTTAGCGCGCCAACGGACTTCACCTGGATCGCGCTCTCCGACCCCGACAGGGCTGAAGTCGATCTCGTCGCCCACACATTCGCCCTCGAGCCCCTGCTCCTCGAGGACGCCACCTCCCGCCAGCAGCGGGCCAAGCTTGAGATCGGGGACCGGAGCCTTTTCGTGCTCCTCAAGGTGCTCGAGTGGGTTGACGACACATCTGACGTGGAGACGGGCCAGGTGGCGTGCTTCATCGGGCCCGGTTATGCCATCACGATGCGCATGGGCCGCGCTGAGGACACCGACATCGTCGCCGCACGCCTCGCATCCCATCCCGAGCTCGCGGCCACCGGGCCCCTATCCGTCTTCTGGGCCATTGCCGACGTCGTCGCACGTCAGTATCTCGAGGTGGGGGATGCGATCCAGTCCGACATCGAGGAGATCGAGCAGCAGGTCTTCTCCGATCACCCCTCCCAGGCCGCCACCCGCATCTACCGGCTCAATCGGGAGAACATTGAGATGCGCCGGGCGGTCCAACCTCTGCTCCCCGAGGCCTTGCGCCTCTCGCGGGATACGTCTCCTCTCGTGCCTCCCCCGCTGCACCCCTATCTGCGCGACGTCGGCGACGACATCCTGCGCTCCGGCGACATGATCGACGGCTTCGATTCCACGCTCATGACAATGCTCATGGCGAGCACCGCGCGCCAGGATCTTCTCCAGAACATGGACATGCGCAAGATCTCCGCGTGGGCAGCCATCATCGCCGTCCCCACGGCGATTGCCGGCATCTACGGCATGAACTTCGATGACATGCCCGAGCTCCATTGGAGCTTCGGCTATCCGTCCGTGCTTGCCGTGATGCTCCTCATCTGCCTACTCCTCTACCGCGGCTTCAAGAAGTCGGGCTGGCTGTGATGCTCAGGTGGCCGTGATCGTGCCCGTGGCGAGCAGGGCCACGATGAGCGCGGCTAAAGCGAGCCGATAGGCCACGAAAGGCATATAGGAGCCGGTCCGCAGGTAGCGCAGCAACCACGCGATGACGGCATAACCGACGCCGAAGGCGATGATCGTCGCGACGATGGTCTGCCCCCACGCGACCTGGGGGTCGTCGCCGATACGCGTCGCCTCGTAGAAGCCGGAACCCAGCACGGCCGGGATCGCCAGGAGGAAGGCGTACCGCGTGGCGGCCTCGCGGGTGTATCCGAGGGTGAGCCCCATCGTGATCGTCGCTCCCGACCGAGAAACGCCGGGAATGAGCGCGAGCGCCTGTGCCAGGCCCAGGCCGATGGCATCGCGCGTGCGCATGTCGCTGATCTCCCGCTCCTTGCGCCCGAAGCGATCGGCGACGCCGAGCAGGATTCCGAACACCGCCAGCATGACCGCGGTGATCCACAGATTGCGGGCCACCGTCTCGATTTGCTCGGTGAAGGTGAGTCCCAAGACCACGATGGGGATGGTCCCGAGGATGACGTACCACCCCAGCCGGGCATCCACGTTGCCGCGCGCCTCGACGTGGAAAAGGCTGCGCCACCAGGCCCTCAGGATGCGGGCGATGTCATGGCGGAAGTAGATGAGCACAGCCACTTCCGTGCCGATCTGGGTGACGGCGGTGAAGGCGGCGCCGGGATCACCCCAGCCGAAGATCTGCGACAGGACCAGGATGTGTGCGCTCGAGGAGATGGGCAGGAACTCCGTGAGTCCCTGAATCACGCCGAGGACGATCGCCTCGAACCACGTCATGACGCTCGCCGCGACGACGCCGTTGATCGCATCGCTGCTAGGCCTCCGCGAGTCCGGCCTGGGCAAGGAGTTGCGGCACGGTGCGCACGGTCTCAAGACGGTCGTCGAGCGTCCCCGTGTAGCTGGCGATCGTCAGGGTCGTCACGCCCGCCGCCGCGTAGGACTTCAGCCGCTCGACGATCGTGTCGGGCGGGCCGATGAGCGATGTCCGCTGGATGAACTCCAGGGGCACGGCCGCAGCGGCGCCGGCGTAGTCCCGGGCCAGGTAGAGGTCTTGAATCTGAGCCGCGGCGTCGCCGAATCCCATGCGCACGGCGAGGGCGTTGTAGAAGTTCTTCTCCCGCGAACCCATGCCGCCGATGTAAAGGGCGCAATAGGCGCGCACGGGCTCGGCGCAGGCCTCGATGTCATCACCGATAACAACCGGGACAGTGGGGACGACATCAAAGCCGTCCATGCTGAGGCCCGCCTTCTCGCGGCCCGCGCGAATGTGATCGAGGTTGTCTTCCGCATTGTCCGGATCGAAGAAGATCGCCAACCAGCCATCGGCGATCTCCCCCGCGAGCTCGAGATTGCGCGGGCCGACCGCAGCGAGGTAGATCGGGATGCGGTCACGGACGGGATGGACCGTCAGGGTGAGTGCCTTGCCGGGCCCATCGGGCAGGGGGAGCGTGAAGAACTCTCCATCGAAGGTGAGGCGCTCGCGCGCCAGCGCCTTGCGGACGATGGCGACGTACTCACGAGTGCGAGCGAGGGGCTTGTCGAAGCGGACTCCGTGCCAGCCCTCGGACACCTGGGGCCCCGAGACGCCCAGACCCAGGCGGAAGCGACCACCGGAAAGGGTGTCCAGGGTGGCGGCTGTCATGGCGGTGTTGGCCGGGGTGCGGCCGGGGATCTGGAAGATCGCCGATCCCACGTCGATGCGCTCGGTCTGTGCGGCCACCCAGGCCAGCACCGTGGCGGCGTCCGATCCATAGGCCTCGGCGGCCCAGGTCACCGCGTAGCCGCAGCGATCCGCTTCACGCGCGAGCGCGAGGTTGTCGG
>CAZLMT010000099.1:0-2957 GCA_964560615.1 uncultured Actinomyces sp. | reverse complement strand
TAGCCGAGATTGAGTCCGAGCCGCATGCGCCCTCCCGAATCCTGTGCACGCCATCCGCGACCGGGTGGCCTCCGCGCGTGTCGGGCGAGCCTATCTGCCCCCGCACGTGGCTAGGTTGCCCACGTGGAACGTCGCAGACTCGGAGCGACCGGCGCAAGCGTCGGCGTGGTCGGCCTGGGCACCTCCACCTGGGGCCGTGGCACCGACCACGCGGAGGCCCGCGAGCAGGTGCGCATGCTCCTCGAGGCCGGGGGCAACCTCATCGACATCTCGTCGGAGGCCACGGGCCACGCCTTCGCCCGCGACGCTCTCTCGGACACCGGGATGCGCCGGGAAGCCTTCGTTACGGTGGCCGGAGCTGGTCTCGGCACTCGCGGCGGCTGTCGCGACGGGGCGCGCGCGCTACGTCGGGATGTGCCCGACCTCCGCATGGCAGTCCGCCCTGATCGGCGGGGGCCTGGCCATGCATCCCGACCGCCCGACGCTCGCGGCGGTGACCACGCCCTACTCTCTCCTCGATGCCGTCCAGGGCGCTGAGACGGCGGATGTCGCGCGTGCTGTGGGGGCAGGCGTCCTCGCCGCGTGGCCTCTCGCGGGCGGTGTGCTGACGGGCAAGTACCGCCACGCCACTCCCCCAGACTCACGCGGAGCCGGCGAGCGTCACGCCGCACGCCTGCATCTGTATCGCGCCACGTGGGCTCGTCCGGTGGTTGATGGTCTCTGCGCTGCTGCTGAAGGCCTCGGCACCTCACCGGGCGCCCTCGCACTCGCCTGGATCCGGGATCGGCCCGGAGTTTCGGCGAGCCTGGTCGGCGCACGGACAGTGCACCAGTGGCGCGCGGCCCTGGCCGGTGCGGATGTCGAGATGCCCGACGAAATCCGCCATGCCCTGGATGAAGTCGCCGTGCAGGCAGCCCAGGTCGGCCATGATGGTCTGCACGGATCGGACTCCCCCTGAGGAGGAGGTCAGCGATGACGCCCAAGCACGGTGGCTCCCTTGGACGAGGCACATACGAGTACCGCGAGTTCGCGATGCCTCGAGAGACCACGCGCGACGTCGCGCGCAGCATGCTCACCGAGTACGCCGAGTACGGCCACTGGGAGCTCGCGCGGCTGCGCGTCTATCCGGATGGCCGGCGTCGCGTGTGGCTACGCCGCCGGGCCATGCACGTCCAGAGAACCGCCTAGAACTAGGCCAGTAGAACTAGGCCAGGCGCAGGAAACGGTCGAGGGCGCGCACACCGAAGGTCACGGAGTCCACGGGGACGCGCTCGTCTACGCCGTGGAAGAGTGCCGTGAAATCGAGGTCGGGCGGCAGGCGCAGTGGGGAGAAGCCGTAACCCTCGACGCCCAGTCGGGAGAAGGCCTTCGCGTCGGTCCCGGCGGAGAGCAGATAGGGCGCGACCGCCGAGCCCGGATCCTCCGCCTCGATCGCCGCCCTCATGGCATCCACGAGCGGGACGTCGTAGTCGGACTCGAGCGCCACATCGTGGTTGATGAACTCCCGGCGCACGGTCGGCCCGAGGAGGCGATCCACCTCGGCGAAGAAGTACTCCTCATCGCCGGGCACGTAGCGACCGTCGACGACGGCCGAGGCTTCCCCGGGGATGACATTGGCCTTGTAGCCCGCTTCGAGCATCGTCGGATTGGTGGTGTTGCGGGTGCCCGCGCCGATGAAGCGGGCAACGGGCCCGAGCTGGCGCGCAAGCTCCACGGGGTCGTGCAGGTCTAGGTCAAGCCCGTAGGCCTCGCCGATAGCCGCAACCATGTGCCGCGCTGTTGGGGAGAGGAGCACCGGCCAGCGGTGCTGCCCGACGCGCGCGACTGCGGCCGCAACCTCCGTCACTGCGTTGTCATCCGTGAGTGCCGACCCGTGTCCGGCCCTACCCTCCGCGACCAGGCGCATCCAGGCGATGCCCTTCTCGGCGGTCTGGATGAGGTAGAGCCGACGGTCATCGGGCAGGGTGAGGGAGAAGCCGCCGACCTCGCTCACGCCCTCGCTCACGCCCTCGAGGATGTCGGGTCGATGGTCGACGATCCAGTGGGATCCATGCTCTCCACCCGCCTCCTCGTCCGGGATGAAGAGGAAGACCAGGTCTCGGCTCGGACGCGCACCCGATCGGCTCCATGCCCGCGCGAGTGAGATGAGCATGGCGTCCATGTCCTTCATGTCGACGGCGCCGCGGCCCCACACCATCCCGTCGTGGACCTCGGCGGCGAACGGCGGCACCGACCAGTCGGAGGCTCGCGCCGGCACGACATCCAGATGGCCGTGCAGGAGGAGGCGGGGCCGTGAAGGATCCGTGCCAGGAAGCCGAGCGACCACGCCCTGCCGACGCGACGATGTCGTGCTGAAGCGCTCCACCTCGAGGCCCGCCTCGCGCAGGGCCGACTCGACGTACTCAGCGGCGGCAGCCTCGCCGGGTCCCGCATCGGTGCCATCGTTGGTGGTGTCGATCCGGATCAGGTCCCGGAGGATGTCGATGACCTCTGCCTGGGCGGCGACCGCCTCGGGGCTGGCATCGGCCGTCTCTGTGTCCACGGCCCCATCCTGCACCGTGGAGGCAGGTGAAGGCCGGACTTGGCCTGTTGTTATCCTCGCCGTCGGCGATCCGGTCGTGTCCCCACAGGAGCTGATCACCCACCCCGTCCGGGTGGCGGAATTGGCAGACGCGCTAGCTTGAGGTGCTAGTGCCCCAAAAGGGCATGGGGGTTCAAGTCCCCCCTCGGACACGCGGGTCCCCTCACGACAGTGGGGGGATTTTCGTTTTGCGATACTCGGCGCTGACGAACGCGGCCAGGGACACCTTCATGTGCGTCGGCACGGGCGGTCTCGCCGATCGGGATAGCGGCGTTCCTCACCATCGTACTGATGCCTTTCACCTACTCCGTGGCCAACGGCATGGGGGCGGGGTTCGTGATTCACTGCATCATCAAGATCGCCACGAGCAAGGCGC
>CAZLMT010000098.1:6530-8096 GCA_964560615.1 uncultured Actinomyces sp. | reverse complement strand
ACCGGGGATCCGTGCTCCATGCTGCGATGCGTCCATCGGGCGCCTGCACGACCAGGGGACCGGGTGCCCAGACGGCGTATGTCGCCGGTGCTCCGAGAGTGAGGGTGCCGGGCTGCTGGGACTCCGCACGCGCGGCCCGCCGCCCGCCGCGCGTATGCGCCGCGAAAGCAGCACGCACGCTGATGCTGTGCGGTGCGTGGGTGTGCCATGCTGCCGCGCGGACGCCGCCCCATGGATCGAGCGGAGTCACCGGCGCATCGGAGCCGAAGGCGAGTGCGACCCCGGCTCGCAGCATGCCCGCGAAGGGATTCAGGCCCTCCGCCCGTGCCTGGCCCAGCCGCTGGGAGTACATCCCGTGCGGTCCGCCCCAGGCCGCATCGAAGGCAGGCTGGACGCTAGCCACGACACCGAGGTCGGCCAGCAAGGCGAGATGCTCGACCGAGGGCATCTCCAGGTGCTCGAGGCGATGGCGTGCGGCGCGCACGGCCTCGACGCCCACATCGGCCGCCGCGGCGCGCAGTCCGTCGGCCACGATCAGTGTCGCCCCGTCACCGATGACGTGGAAGCCCGCCTGCTGGCCCGCGCGCGTGGATGCGGCCACGTGGGCCGCCACCTCTTCTGCGGTGAGGTACGCCGCTCCGTGACTGGCCGGTGACGCATCGACATATGGCGACTCGAGGCAAGCGGTATGCGAGCCCAGGGAGCCATCGACGAAGAGGTCACCCGCCGCACCGCGTGCGCCGAGCTCGCGTGCCTCTTCCTGCCCGAGGAGTCGGCCCCAGTAGCCCACCACCTCCGGCATGGCAGGGTCGCGGCCCAGTGCCAAGGCCTCGCGCAGGTCCTCGCCACTGCTGATGGTGGGACCGGCATTCTCGTGGACGCTGGCGATCCCCTGCGAGGCTGCGGTGTCCAGGGCCACACGCTGGGCTCGAGATCGCTGACGCGCGGTGACCGAGGCGAGCGCGGCCTCGCGCAGGGCGTGGTGAGCAGCGCGCGCCACAGGCCCATCCGCCGACCACCCGTCCAAAGCCATCGCCTCCGGCACCCTGCGGCGCAGCGCCGATGAGGCCAATGCGGAGTGGACGTCTACCCGGGACAGATAGACCTGGCGACCGCCCACGCAGGCATCCAGCTCCGCAGTTGTCGGTGGCCGCCCTTCTGGCCAGGTGGTGTCGTCCCAGCCGTGGCCCAGGATGACGTCCTCCTCGCTCGTCGCGGCTTCGCCCACGCGCCGCAGGCACTCCCCCAGGCTGTCGACTCCCGCAAGATCCAGTCCGGTGAGGGCGAGGCCGGTCGAGGTGAGATGCACGTGCGCATCGACGAAGGCAGGTGACACGAGAGCCCCGCGCAGGTCCACGACGGCACCGGCGTCATCGTGATGGAGGTGTGCACCTGATTCATCCCCGAGCCACGCGATGCGACCGTCAACGATGAGCATGGCGGTCGCAAAGGGATCCTCGGGAGAGTAGACGTGCCCGCGGTGGAGCAGGATGCTCGTCATGGAGCCGCGAGCAGCGCTCGACCGATCACCATGCGCTGGATCTGGTTGGTGCCCTCGACGATCTG
>CAZLMT010000098.1:605-6520 GCA_964560615.1 uncultured Actinomyces sp. | reverse complement strand
GATCTGGAGCACCTTCGCCTCGCGGAAGTAGCGCTCCACGGGGAAATCGCGGGTGTACCCGGCACCGCCGAGCACCTGCACGGCCTGCGTAGCGACGCGCATCGCCGTGTCGGTGGCCACCAACTTGGCCATCGCTGCCTGCGTGCCAAAGGGCAGGCCGGCGTCCTTGAGGCGGGCGGTCTCGATATAGAGCGCCCGTGCAGCCGCCACCGAGGCGGCCATGTCCGCCAGGCCAAAGGACACGCCCTGAAATTCGCCGATGGGCCGACCGAACTGCTCCCGCTGCCCGGCGTAGTCGACGGCTGCATCCAGCGCGGCCTGAGCGAGGCCGACGGCACACGCTGCGATGCCCAGCCGGCCGGCGTCAAGGGCGGCAAGTGCGATCGAGAAGCCCTGACCCTCCTTGCCGATGAGTCGGGTCGTCGGCACCTCCACCCCGTCGAGGTGGATCCCTGCTGTCCGTGAGGAGTTGGCACCCATCTTGCGCTCGGGCTCGGCGGACGAGAGCCCCGGCGCGTCGCCGGGCACCAGAACGCAGCTAATGCCCCGAGCGCCGTCGTCGGAGGTGCGCACCATGACGCTGTAGAAGTCAGCCACGCCGCCGTGCGTGATCCACGCCTTGCTGCCCGTGACGCGATAGGCATCGCCGTGCCGCTCTGCCCGCGTGGAAAGGGCGGCGGCATCGGAGCCGGAGTGCTGCTCGGACAGGCAATAGGCACCCAGGGTCTCACCCGACAACATCCACGGCAGCCACTCCTCGATCTGGCCGGCATCACCAGTCGTGGCCATCGGGAAGCAGGCGAGCGCATGCACACTGACACTGATTCCGAGAGCCAGCCAAGCGCGCGAGATCTCCTCAAGCACTTGCAGATAGACCTCGTAGGACTGCCCGCCTCCCCCGACCTCCTCCGGGAACGGAAGCGAGAGCAGGCCGGCACGTCCGAGCACCCGCAACTCCTCGCGGGGGAATCTCGCCTCGGCCTCGGCGGCCGCGACGCGAGGGCTCAGCTCGGCGGCGGAGATCTCGCGCACCAGCGCGAGCAGGTCGTGGGCTTCCTCGGTCGGCAGAAGCCGGGTGACGTCCATCTGACTCCTCAGTCCACGATGACAAGATCGCGAGGCCGGTTGTTGAGCATGACGGGCCCGTCCGCACCGCACGCCACGATGTCCTCGATCCGGGCGCCCCATCGACCTTCCGCGTAGAAGCCCGGCTCGACACTGAAGGTCATGCCCTCCTCGAGGGGCAGCGCATTGCCCGCGACGATGTAGGGCTCCTCGTGCGTCTCGAGCCCGATGCCATGCCCGGTGCGGTGGATGAAGAGTTCGCCCAGCCCTGCGGCGACGAGGTGATCGCGTGCCACAGCATCGATGCTCTCGCAGGCCACCCCGGGGCGCACGGCAGCGCATGCGTCGCGCTGCGCCTGCTCAAGGGCGCCGTAGGCACTGAGGTATTCCTCGCCGGGATCGCCCAGGGCATAGGTCCGGGTCTCGTCGCTGCAGTATCCGTCAGGCATGGTCCCCCCGATGTCGACCACGACGGCATCGCCTGGCCCGAGGATCCGATCGGAGACCTCATGATGCGGGCTGGCGCCGTTCGGGCCCGAAGCCACGATGACGAAGTCGACGCTCACATGACCCGCCTCGAGGATGAGCGCTGCGATGTCTTGACCCACCTCGCGCTCGGATCGTCCGACGCGCAACAGTGAAGGGACCGCGGCGTGCACCTCATCAATCGCCCGCCCGGCACGCAGGAGTGCCGCGACCTCATCCGGGGACTTGCGCATGCGCATTCGCGACAGGACTCTGCCCGCCGCGTATTGCTCCGCGAGGGGCATTGCCGAGCGAAGTGCCAGGGCCTTCACGGCCCACATGTGGTCGTCCACGCCGACATGGCGCGCACCCGGGATCAGGTCGGACACGAGCCGGTAGGGATCTTCGGTCTCGCCCCAGGTCCTGATCTCGATGCCCGCAGAGCCCACAGGCGAGGCTGCCGCAGCGGGCCGCTCGAGCAGCGGGGCGACCAACACGGGGTCGCCCTCGGCGGGGACGACAAGGCAGGTGAGCCGCTCGAGGGGCACCGCGTCGTATCCGGCGAGGTAGCGCAGGTCCGGGCCCGGGGTGATGAGCAGGGCATCCCATCCCTCCCCTGCGGCCCATCGCGCCGACTGGGCGAGGCGCTCCCGCACCTCGGCGACGTGCGTGCCAGGACCTGAGTCCCGGGGATGGGCTGCCATGGGATGAACGCTACCCCGCGAGGCCGTCTTTGCACGGTCGCGGGACCATGGGCCGTGCCCGTCCTGCTCCTGGACACCGCGTCCTTGTACTACCGCGCCTACTTCGCGCTCCCTGAATCCCTGGTGTCGCCCGAGGGCATCCCGGTCAATGCTGTGCGCGGGACTCTCGACACGGTGGCCGCGATCGTGTCGGCACGGGGTAGTTCCCCCGTCATCGCCTGCTGGGACGACGACTGGCGACCGCAGTGGCGAGTGGATCTCATCCCGACGTACAAGACCCACCGCGTGGCGCTCGAAGGCACGGTAGAAGAAGAAGTGCCGGACACGCTCGCACCGCAGGTGGACATGCTCCGGTGGCTCCTTCCTGCGCTCGGGATCCCCGTCGTAGGTGCGGCTGAGGCCGAGGCCGACGACGTGATCGCGGACCTTGCCGCCGCCTACTCCGGTCGGGTCGACATAGCCTCGGGTGACCGTGACCTGGTCCAGCTCGTGGATCACCGCGTGACGCTGCTTTTCACAGGCGGGAGTTCTGCGAGCAGGGGCGGCAAGCCCTGGCTGTCCTTGGACCCGGAGGCCGCTCTCGCGCGATTCGGCGTGCCTGCCGACCGGTACGCCGACCTCGCCATCTTGCGCGGTGACCCCTCTGACGGCCTCCCCGGAGCGCCGGGGATCGGCGACAAGACCGCGGCTGCCCTGGTGAATGCCTTCGGCGGCCTCACCTCGATCCTTGCGGCGGCGGAGGATCCCAGCGTGGGACGCCCCATGACACCGGCCGTGCGCCGCCGCCTCCAGGAGTCGACGGACGACCTGCTCGCCGCTGAGCGCGTGGTGCGACTCACGCCACAGCCCGGCCGCAGCCATCTCGTGCCGCCTCCGTCGGGCCCGGCCGATCTCACTGCGCGACAGCAGGGCATGGAACTTGCTGCGGCGTGGGGTGTCGAAGCGCCGGCCCGGCGGCTGGTGGCGGCGCTTCAGGCCGTGGCGGAGTAGGCGACGATCCCGCGATCCACCAGGTCCCTCGCCTTGCGTGCGTGAGCGTGGAGGGGGTGATCCCTCGGGACCGCCTCGCGCATCTGGTCGAGCAGGTCGACGGCCTGGCGGCACCAGCGGACGAAGTCACCGGCGGCCAATTCGGAATCGGACAGGATCGTGGCGAGCGATCCGCCCTGCGCCCACGAGTGAATGGGCCAGACGAAGCCGAGGTCGAGCTCCCGCGACGCGGGCACGCCGAAGCGCGACTCGATCTCCGCAAGGTCGCGGGCGAGATCGACGAGGGCGACGGCTGCCTCGCGCACGCGCCCCCCGGGCAGTCTCGGACTGTCCTCCCTCTGACGGCCTTCGTAGACCACGGCACCGGCCATCGCGGCAAGCTCCGGTGGTGTGAGGCTGTCCCACATGCCCTCGGTGATGGCCTGGGCAACGAGGAGATCCGAGTCCGAGTAGATGCCCGCGAGGAGATCACCCTGCGGGGTGACGCGCGGGGCCGCGGACTCACCCTCCAGGTAGCCGGTCTCGAGCAGGAGGTCGCAGATGCGATCGAACTGCCGTGACACGCTCGTCGTGCGAGAGTCGACCCGACGCTGGAGCGCTTCAGTCTCACGCAGCAGGCGGAAGTAGCGCTCGGCCCACCGCGCGTGGGACTCACGGTCGGCACAGCCGTGGCACGGGTGCTGGCGCAGTTGCCTCCTCAACTCGCTGCTCTCGTCTGCATCCGAGGCGCGAGAACGCCGACTGGGTCGGGCCGACACCGCGTCGTCTGCGAATCCGCGCAGTCTCTCCGCCAGTGCCTTGCGCTCCGTCGCAGAGCGAGGCGAGAAGCCCTTGGGCACGCGCAGGCGGCCAATCACCGGGAGTTCCGCGTGCATCTCGCCCGCACCCAGGCGACGGACCTGACGATCGAGGGTCACCAGGGTGATCCTGGGCGGAGCTCCGAGCCCCACCTCGTCCACGGAGACGACGACGGCGGGGGCGACCCGGCGTCCTGCGGAAAGGGCCACCACATCGCCCGTGCGCAAGCCCCGCAGGGAATCCTCCACCGCCGCACGGTCCTTGCTGCTGCGCTCTCGCGCCGCGCCTCGCTCGACGTCGCTGAGTCGACGCCTGAGAGCGGCGTAGTCCTCGAAGTCGCCCAGATGGCACTGCATGGCCTCGCGATAGCCCTGGAGTGCCTCGTCATTGCGTCGGACTTGTGCCGCAAGCGCAACGACACCGCGATCCGCCTGGAATTGGGCGAAGGAGGTCTCGAGGATGTCGCGGGCCTCCGTGCGACCCATCCGCCTGATGAGGCTCACCGCCATGTTGTACGACGGACGGAAACTCGATCGCAACGGGTAGGTGCGCGTGGAGGCCAGACCGGCCAGTGCCTGCGGATCCAGGCCCGGATGCCAGACCACGACGGCATGACCCTCGACGTCGATCCCGCGCCGGCCCGCGCGACCGGTGAGCTGGGTGTACTCCCCCGGCGTGATGTCCACGTGATTCTCGCCGTTCCACTTCACGAGACGCTCGAGCACGACCGTGCGTGCTGGCATGTTGATGCCGAGCGCCAGCGTCTCGGTGGCGAAGACCATCTTGACCAGCCCGCGCTGGAAGAGGTCCTCCACGACCTCCTTGAACATCCAGAGAAGGCCTGCATGGTGGGCGGCTACCCCGCGCCGCAGGCCCTCCCGCCACGTGTCGTAGCCCAGGACGCCCAGATCCTCGTGCGGGAGGTTGCTGGTGCGCGCTTCGACGATCCCCTCGATGAGACGTCGCTCCTCGGGGGTGGTGAGCATGAGCCCCGCCGAGAGGCACTGCTGGACGGCCGCGTCGCAACCCGCACGGCTGAAGATAAAGGTGATACCCGGCAGGAGGTGGTCGTCATGGAGCTCGGTCACGACATCCGTGCGCCAAGGGGTGAGGCGATCACGGGAGGGCCGACGCCCACGCCTCCTCTGCTCGGGCAGTCGGGACGACTCGCGAGCGACCCGGAGCAACTCCGGGTTGACGCGGTGGTGGGCTTCGTCGACGAAAAGGTCGAGCAGGCGGTCGCCCACCATGACCTGCTGCCACAGAGGGACGGGACGATGCTCGTCCACAATGATCTCCGTCGTGCCACGCACGGTCCCCAGCCACTCCCCGAACTCCTCGGCATTGCTCACCGTGGCCGAGAGCGCGGCGAGGAGGATTCCCTCGGGCAGATGAATGATCACCTCCTCCCACACAGGCCCTCGGAAGCGATCCGCGAGGTAGTGCACCTCGTCCATGACGACGAATCCCAGCTGATCCAGCGTCGAGGAGCCGGCGTAGAGCATGTTGCGCAGCACCTCGGTGGTCATCACCACGACGGGCGCCTCGCCGTTGATCGAGTTGTCCCCCGTCAGCAGTCCCACCCGATCCGCTCCGTAGCGGTCCACGAGATCATGGAACTTCTGGTTGGACAGCGCCTTGATGGGAGTCGTGTAGAAGCACTTCCTGCCCGTCCGCAGTGCCTCGTGCACGGCATACTCGCCCACGACCGTCTTGCCCGCACCGGTCGGTGCGGCGACGAGCACGCTGTGGCCGCGGGCAAGCGCCAAGCAGCCCTGCTTCTGGAACTCATCCAGGCCGAAGGGATACAGATCCGGAAAGTCACCGAGCTGTGCCCTGTCACGGGCGGCAGCGTGACGCTCGGCCGGGGCCGGCTCGGACCTCGGTCGGGAC
>CAZLMT010000098.1:0-595 GCA_964560615.1 uncultured Actinomyces sp. | reverse complement strand
CGGGACACCCCGCCAGGCTACGCGCCCGCGTCGCCGCGGACCACGGGCAGTGCCCCGCGCAGCACCGTGATGGAGACGGGCAGCGGTCCGACGCGCTCGCCGTCCGCGTAGGCGACCTGATCCGGGGCCTGGAGCTCGATCGCCGCTGCTCGGGTGGTGGACACATACGGAGTGCGGACGTGACTGCCGCTGAAGACCTGCGGGAAGACGCGCAGGAACGTCGCCGTGCGCACTCCATGAAGCCATGTCACGTCGAGAAGCCCGTCGTCGGGCACCGCACCCGGGCATACCCGCATGCCACCGCCGTAGGACACGCCGTTGCCGACCGCCACGAGCATGGCCTGTCCCGTGGCCGCCCGACCATCGAAGGACGCGTGGTACTTCACCGGTCGGAAGGTGCGCAACTCCCCGAGGATCGCCACGAGATAGCGCGCATTGCCCTTGGGCCAGGTCATGGTGTTCGCACGCTCGTTGACGAGGGAATCGAAGCCCGACGACAGCACGCCCAGGAAGAGACGCTCGGTCCCGCCCGCGGAAGGGGCGCTGCCGAGGTCGATGCGGGACACCTCGCCCAGGGCCGCAAGACGTGCCGCGG
>CAZLMT010000097.1:0-8326 GCA_964560615.1 uncultured Actinomyces sp. | reverse complement strand
CCATGAGCCGCTCCCGCCTTGCCACGATTGCGACGGCCGCCGCTGCCGCGGCACTGCTCACCCTCACCGCATGTGGCGGTGGCGGTGATTCCACCACCGACAACTCCGCGCTCGTCGACGAACTCATGACCGAGATCGGTGACGAGGGGATGCCCGAGGGTGCGAAGGACTGCATCAAGCAGGGCCTCAGTGGCTTCAGCACCGAGGAGCTCACGACGCTGCGCGACGGCCAGACCGATACCGACGTGCCCGTTGAGCTTCAGGACAAGGTGGTCTCGCTCCTCACCGGCTGCATCACCGAGTAGTCGCAAAGCGGCCGCCATCGGGTCTAGTCGATGCGGTGGGCCTTCAGCGTGTAGGTGAGTGGCAGTCGCTCGGGATGCTCGAGTAGTCGCCACTCCCCATCGTCACCCTCGGCCATCTTGCCCGGGAGCGCCTCCCATGGGCAGCTGTCGTGCTCGGCGAGCAGATCGAGTGCCATCCCGGTGTCGAGCAGCGCCATCACCGTCTCGGCGAGGCCGTGATTCCACGAGTGCGACACATCGGCCCGGAAGGTCGTGTCCACCGGCAGGTAGCTTCCGTCGTGCTCGTCGGTGACGGGTGCCGGCACCTCGAAGTAGGGATAGCCGGCGACGAGATCGTCATCGACCCCCTCGTCCATGGCCCAGAGCATCGGGTGGCCCTCGCGAATGAAGATGAATCCGCCGGGGCGGAGCAGGTCGTGCACCACCTGAGCCCAGCGACGCACATCGGGCAGCCAGCACAGGGCGCCGATGCCGGTGAAGACGAAGTCGAATCGCTCGCGACCCAGGGCCTCGACCGCGGCGTACACATCGGACTGGACGAAGTCGACTTCGGCACCGGTCTCTGCGGCCAGTGCGCGTGCCTGGGCCAAAGACTCACCGGAGAAGTCCAGGCCCGTCATGTGCGCGCCCCGTCGAGACAGGGAGATGGTGTCCGTGCCGATGTGGCACTGCAGGTGCACTCCCTCGAGTCCGGTGACCTCCCCGAGCAGGGGGATGTCGAAGCTCACGACATCGCTGAGGTACGCCGGATCCTCATGGAAGTGCTTGACCTTGTAGCCGTCGGCGCGCGCGTGGGCGGGTGCCCGCTCGTCCCACGCGGCGAGGTTGTCGCGGTAGTAGCGGGTGTCGATGATGCCGGCCCCGCTGCGCGGACCCTTCTTTGCGCGTGACGCGGGAGACTTCGCTGACGATGCCATGGCGTCACCCTAGGGTGCGTCGGCGCTGGACACCGCCGTCATGAGGCGGCAGGCTCAGCAGGTGACCACCTCCGCGCCCGAGCCCGTCCTCGAGGCGGCCAAGGAGGGGGGATGGAAGTCCTGGCTGCCCAAGGTCATCCTCACGGTCCTCGGCATCGGCCTGGCTTACTTCATCTTCGACTACATGGCCAACAACTTCGGTGGCTTCGAGAAGGGCGTGCAAGCGGCCTTCTCCATGCCGCCGATCTGGACCATCGCGGCCATCGTCGCCGCGATCATCGCGATCGGCGTCTATCCCCTGACCGCCCCGGCAGCGATCCCCAAGCTGGGCTACGTGCCGGCTTTCGTCGACCGGCAGGGCGGCTTCGCCATCTCGACGACGATCCCCTTCGGTGGCGGGCCCATCGCGGTGGCGACGCAGTACGCGATCCTGGCGCGCTACGGCGTGGAGCAGCGTCTCGCTGCAGCGGCGGTTGCGGCCGATGCCATCTGGACCTACCTCATGACCTTCGGTGCGCCCGGGGTGGCGCTCATCCTGCTGTGGATCTTCGAGCGGAGGACGCTCTCGGGCAGTGAGTGCGGAGCGCTCCCCTGCGAGACGATCGACCTGATCATCATCATCGCGGGAGTCATCTGCCTCGTCTCCATGGCGGGCATCGCCTTTGTGCTCCGCAGCCGATCCAATGCGCAGAAGGTGGGGGAATTCGCTCAGGGCGCGCTTGGACGCGTCTTCCGGCTCATCAAGCGCACGCCGCCGAATGTCGTCGAGAGTGTGGTCGGCTTCAACGACACGGCGGCCGAGATGGTCGGCAAGCGCTGGATCCCGATCACACTCACGAACATCCTGGCCCAGCTCACGCCGATGTTCGTGGTGTTGGCTGCTTTGCGCGGAGTCGGTGCCGAGTCCGTGACGGTGCTCGAGGTGTTCGCTGCCTTCTCAGTGGCCCTGCTGCTCACGACCGTGCCGCTCGCCCCGGGTGGAGCGGGGACCGTCGACGCCGCATTGATCGGCATGCTCGTGGCCTTCGGAGCGAGCTTCGAGGAGGCAGTCGCGGCAGACGTCATCTGGCGCGCCTTCTGCTTCCTGCCGCAAATGGTGCTGGGCTGGATCGCGGTCGGATACTTCGCGGTGCGTCAGCGCATGGCGCGGCGCAAGACTGCTGCCCCGACAGGCTGAGCTGCGCGGCGTGCAGCCCTAATGCGCGTCTGCGACGGCCGCCATCTCCTTGTCGAGACCGCGACCGAAGATCATCAGGGACACGACGGTCCAGATGGCGTAGGCGATGAGCAGCGGGAGGTAGAGCACGTAGTTCTGCGAGAGGAAGCCGAAGACGAGCCACACCAGGGCGACCAGGACCCAGCCGACGATGATCGCCTGCACCAGATGCGTCTTCGTAACCTCGTGTGTGCCCATGGTTCCCCTTCCCTCGATCTGGTCCGCCAGCCTAGTGGAGCGAGCGGGGGCCCGGCGACGGTGGGGACGCGCGCCTCAGCCGAAAGGCTGAGGCGCTCAGCGCGCATCCTCGGTGCGCCGGCGCCTACCTTCGGGGGATGCGCCGTCAACCCGCCATCGCCCTGGCCCTCGCGGGGGCTGCCCTGCTCGCCCTATCTGCCTGCTCGGGGGGCTCGGCGTCGAGCGAATCCCCAGCAGCGACAGAGTCCGCAGCGACAGAGTCCCCGGCGGCAGAGTCCCCGGCGGCAGGGACTCCCGGATCCGAAGAGGTGCCCACCCCTGCTCCGGCCCCGGCCAGCGCACCCGCGAAGCCCTCGGCGGCCAATATGAAGACCGACCGGCTCGCCGATGCCGTGCTCGAGCAACTCAAGCTCGATTGGCCCGACACCTTGGCCGATCAGCTCATCACGATTTCCTTGAGTCCGCTCATGCGTCAGTTCGCAGCGACAGCAGATGTGACCACGCGCGTCGCATCCAAGGGACCCAAGGTCACGCTCACCCTCACCGGTGACGATGCCACCTGCGTCGTCACCGTCACCGACGCGCCACGCGCCCGCGGCGTCGTCTGCAAGCAGGCCTGACCGCGCGCGTCAGGACTGCACGCCGTAACGATGCAGTAGCACCGCCCGCACCGCCTCGCCCAAGCGTGCGCCCGCGAGAGCCGCCCCTCCGTCGAGGACCTCGCCCATGAGGAGCAAAGGCACGATCTCACCCGTCTCTCCGTGCTCCGGGGGTGAGTAGTCCGGCACGTCCAGTAGGTCAAGTCCACAGCGCTGGTAGAAGGCGATGCGTCGC
Source organism: uncultured Actinomyces sp. (assembly GCA_964560615.1). Lineage (GTDB taxonomy): Bacteria > Actinomycetota > Actinomycetes > S36-B12 > S36-B12 > Mxb001. The sequence goes on along the minus strand of CAZLMT010000097.1, from coordinate 4,856 downwards.
CGATCGTCCTCCGCATGCGCACCCACGGGCTTCTCGACGTCGAGCAGGAGTACGCCGACCCCGCCGTCACGCAGGAGCTCGCGCAGATGCGCCACGAGTTGGCTGCCGAGGCCCCGATCACGCCGCGCGGGATCGACCGCGAGATAGCGGACGAAGGCCATGTCGGTGTCGCCGAGTCTGCGGATGAGCGTGATGCCGACGGGGGTGCCGTCCGCCTCGGCGAGCACGACGAAGCGCTCATCGAGGCGGTGGTCGACCAGCGCGGTCCACGGCGCGCGCAGGCTTGGCGGGAAGGACTCCTCATAGATCGCGCGCGCGGCAGCATCGTCCGCGGGGCGGTAGTCGCGCAGCATCACCCTCATGGCCGCATCTCCTTCATGACTGCCACACACCTTCCTGCGCGTCCCAGGTGCGCCCCGCGACGAGCTCAGGCTTGGCGACACGCTCCGAGGGGGTGCGCGGTAGGTCCTCGCGAACCTCCCAGTAGCGCGGCACCTTGAAGCGCGCAATGCGATCGGCGCAGAAGGCACCGAGCTCCGCGGCAGCATGCTCGGCATCGCGATCGTCGGTGAGGACGAGATAGGCCTTGACCTCCTCGCCGCGGATGTCATCGGGCACGCCCACCACGGCGGCCATGCGCACGGCGGGATGGGAGAGCAGGGTGTCCTCGACCTCGCGAGCGGCGACATTCTCGCCGGCGCGGCGTACGACATCCTTGAGGCGGCCGACGAGGGAGATGATGCCCGCGGCATCGCGGCGGGCAAGGTCGCCCGTGTGCAGCCAGCCGCCGCGGAACACCTGTGCCGTGGCCTCGGGCTCATCGTCGTAGCCCGACATCATCCCCGGGCCGCGCAGGACGAGCTCGCCCATCTCACCGGTAGGCACATCGGCGCCGTCCGCGTCGATGATGCGCGCCTCCCGCCCGGGCTTGGCGACTCCGATCGCGCCCGATCCGACGAGGGCATCGTGCTCGATGTCGGTGACGTGGATATCCCCACCGGTCTCGGTCATGCCGAAGACCTCGAACCAGGGAGCCCCCCAGCGCTCCTCGAGCTCGGCGTGCCGCGCGGGCGGGATAGCGGAGCACTGGATGACGCGCACATGATGATCGCGATCATGCGGATCGGGGGGTGTGGTGAGCATGAGGACCGGCATCGCGGCGAGGCAGTAGAAGTAGGTGACGTGGTGCTCGCGCACGCGGTCCCAGAAGCTCGAGGGATGGAAGCCGTCGAGCACCACCAGTGAAGCTCCGCTCACGAGCGATGCGGCGAGATTCCACTGGGGATCCATGTAGGACATCGCCTGCGCGGTGAGCATGCGGTCCGCGGGACGCAGATGCGGGAATCCCTCGACCAGGCTCGTGGCGAGATGCAGCCAGTAGCGGTGCGAGAGCAGGCAGCCCTTGGGATGCCCCGTGGTGCCGGACGTGAACTGCACGTTGACGATGTCATCGGGGTCGTGCACATCGGGCAGCGGTGTGGCATGCGCGGGATCGGACTCACCGAGTTCGGCGGCGAAGTTGGCTACGTCGAACACCGGGATGCCCACGGGCGCGATGCCCTCGGCCAGCGCGGGCGTGGCGACGAGGGCCACCGCGCGCGCCTTGGCGAGGATCCAGCTCGCATCGGCGTGGCGCAGTTTGGTGTTGAGCGGCACGGCGGTGGCGCCCAGCTGTGCGAGGGCGAGCCAGGTGAGCGCGGCCTCGGGCCGGTTGTGCAGGAGGACGCCGACCCGGTCACCGGCGCGGATGCCTCGGGAGCGCAGGTGATGCGCCACTTGCTCGGCACCCGCGGCTACCTCGGCGAAGGTGAGCGAGGTCGACACCTGTGCCTCAGGCCCGTCCCGCAGGTCGAAGACCCACGCGACTCGATCGGGCCACAGTTCGGCGGCGCGGCGTACCGCCTGGGGGAGTGTGCGAGGAGGGGCATCCATGTCAGTACCGCAGTGGGCAGACGACATCGCGCCCGGGCAGCTTCACATTGACCAGGTAGCGCGTGATGGGGCGGTCGACGCACGACGTGGTGCGGCCGTAGACGATGTGATGGGTGCCGCCGTATTGCACGGTGCGCGCACCGGTGAAGGCGCGTGACATCTCCACCGCAGCGGTCCACGGCGTGCGGTTGTCGGCAAGCGCGTTGGCGATGAGCGGGGGAGTGTCGAGGGTGAGGGGGCTGAGGATGCGCGGGATCGACCGACCGAAGCGCGGGAGGCCCGCGCACTGCGCGCCCTCGCGCAGCACTGCCTGCCCGACATGGACGCCCCCGGCCGCAGCCCCTTCGCGCGCGATCTCGGCGAGGCGTGCGGGCGTGGGGCGATCGGACATGTCCGAGCAGTTGACATAGGTCCACTGCGGATCGAACCAGCCCTTGGGCTCCGGTCCTGACGATCTCGCTGACGTTGCCGAGAGCATGCGCGCTGCCGCGTCGATATCCCGCTGCCCCACCGCGGCGTCTCGGGCGCGCAGCCCGGCATCGACGCGATCGAGGAGGGCGGCCACGGAGCTCCACGTGGACTGGTAGGACGCCCAACTGATGATGTCCTTGCCGACCGTCCAACGTGTGATGCGACTGCCGTCGCTCGAGCGGAGAGTGCGCGTCTGCAGCGACGACATGACCCGGGCGTACTTCGCCTGGTAGGCCGGGCCGAGCGTCTCGAGCATCGTCTCGATCGCCAGCGGATCGTCCCAGGTGTGCTCACGCGCCCAGAGCTCGATGGTCGACAGCGGCGAGATCACGCCGTCGAGCAGCAGGGCGCGCACGCGCTCGGGGAAGTACTGGGCATAGGCGCGACCGACCGTGGATCCGTAGCTCATGCCCCAGAAGGTGAGACTGTCTTCGCCGAGTGCTGCACGCAGGGCATCAAGGTCGCGGACCAGTTGCCAGGTGCCGACGTAGGGCGCGTGCCGACGATTGGCCTCGAAGCAACCTGCCGCGGCCTCGCCATTGACCCGCATGTACTTGTCCGCCCAGGCGTCCCAGTTGACCGGGCCGGTCTTGGGCGGTGCGATGTCCTTGACGCTGCAGCCGGAGATGCCGGGCTCGGACCCGCCCACGCCACGCGGGTCCCACGCGACGATGTCGAAGCGATCGCGCACGCGCTGGGGAAGCATGCCCTGCACCCACGTGATGTTGGAGACGGCAGCCGAGCCGGGCCCGCCGGGATTGAAGGTGATGACGCCGATGCGCTCCGAGGGCTTCTCGGCGGGGATGCGGGCAACCGAGATGCGGTAGGTGCCCTCGACGCGTCTGTCGCCCCAGTCGCGCGGCACAGTGAGGGTCGCGCAGCGGGCGGGACTGCCGGAGCCGCAGGAGCGCCAATCGAGGGCGGAGCGCGGAGTAGCGGTGCGCTCCGCGGCCGGAGTCACCGTGACGTCCGCGGATGAGGCGTGGGGTGGTGCCGTGTCAGGCGATGCGGCCGTCGCCGGAGAGACGGTGCCGATGAGTGGCAGCGTGAGCAGGAGGCTCACGAATATGAGCCCGGCGGGCCGGCCCAGCCGCCCCTGTCGGACGATCCCAGCCCGGCGCATCAGGCCATGCTAGGCGCTGACCTCAGTCGAAGAGCTCCTCGAGGAAGCTCTTGCGCTTCTTGTAGGGCTTCTTGCCCCGGTTGTCGTCATACCCCCGGTCGTAGCCCTGGTCATATGCCGGCGGCATGGCATAGCCCGGCTGCGCGGGAGGTGCGGCAGGCGGGGCTGGAGGTGCCTGGGGCGGGGCGGCCACGCGGTCGGCCCAGGAGTTCTCGCCATCGATGAGGCGCTCGAGCTCGCCTCGGTCGAGGAAGATGCCGCGACACTCGGTGCACTGGTCGACATGGACGCCGCTGCGCTCGTAGGTGCGCATGTCGCCGTGGCACTTGGGACAAGTGAGTGTGGTCATCACTCCACTGTGCCCGGGGGCAGCGGCGCTGGCAAGTCGAGGTTGCGCCTCAGAGCAGGCGGTCGATAGTGCTTGCGAGTGCCGGCTCGGGCTGAGCGCCGACGACACGATCCACCGGCCTGCCGTCACGTAGGAAGACGAGCGTGGGGATGGAGCTCGCGTCGTAGGTGCGCGCGACCTGGGGGTTGTCGTCGACGTTGACCTTGACGACCTTCACCCTGCCGGCATAGCGCTCCGCGAGTCGCTCGAGCACGGGTGCCACCATTCGACACGGTCCGCACCATGGTGCCCACAGGTCTACCAGGACGAGTTCGCCTGTCTTCGTCACCTGGGCGAAGTCCGCATCCGTCGCGTCAGCAATCCAGGGCAGGTCTCGCTTGCACGAAGCACAACGCGGGCGCCCTGATGCAGCGGCAGGGACGCGGTTCTTCGTCTGGCATGAGGGGCAAGCGGTGATGCGACCGGGCATGGCTCAAGGGTACGCCGGGCCCGCTCCTTGACACATGGCCTAGCGTTGAGTCATGGCAGATGACAGCGCTCGTCAGCAGGCGATCCATCGACTCCATCAGCGCCGCGGCTTCCTCAACTACGTCACCGGAGCCGTGATCATCTCGCTCTTCATGGTGCTCATCTGGTTCCTCAGCGGTCGGGGCTACTTCTGGCCTGTCTGGGTGATGGGCGGCTTCCTCATCGGCGCGATCTTCTACGGCGTGAACACCATGATGAACAAGCCGCTCACGGAGGACCAGATCCAGCGGGAGATTCAGAAGGGCTCGTAGGAGCGGAAGGCGCTAGCCTGCACGCCATGAGGCCGCTCGTTATTGCCCACCGTGGGGCAAGTGCCTACCTCCCCGAGAGCACCTTGCCTGCCAAGGCGCTCGCTGTGGGGATGGGCGCCGACTATGTCGAGCACGACGTCGTCATGACCCGAGACGACCGCCTGCTCATCAACCACGACCTGTGGCTCGACAACGTGAGCGA
>CAZLMT010000096.1:6916-8353 GCA_964560615.1 uncultured Actinomyces sp. | reverse complement strand
AGGCGTGGCCTTCGCGAGCGGCATGGCTGCCACGCACGCCGTCATCCTCAGTCGCGTCGCCGCGGGCAAGCCCCATGTCATCGCCGTGCGCCCGCTCTACGGAGGCACCGACGCGATCATCGAGTCCGGCATCCTCGGCACGACGGTGACCTACGCCGAGCCCGGCGAGATCGCGCAGCACGTCACCGATCAGACCGGACTCATCGTGCTGGAGACGCCGAGCAACCCCACACTCGAGCTGCGTGACATCGCGGACATCGTGCGACAGGCCGGCGATGTGCCGGTCATGATCGACAACACCTTCGCCTCCCCCGTGCTCCAGCAGCCCCTGCGGCACGGGGCGGCGTACTCCGTGCACAGCGCCACGAAGTATCTCGGCGGCCATGGCGATGCCATGGGTGGCGTCGTCGTCGCCTCGCCCGAGCTCGCCCAGTCGCTGCGTCCCATCCGCACGATCACCGGCGGCGTGATGGACCCCTTCACGGCGTACCTCATGCTGCGCGGCATCGGCACGCTCCCGATCCGGATCCGCGCGCAGCAGGAGTCCGCGGGCGTGATCGCGCGCTGGCTCACCGAGCAGCCGCAGGTGTCACGCGTGTTCTACCCCGGACTCCCCGGAGCGGACCCGACCGGTCTCATCGGTCGGCAGATGAGCGGCCCGGGAGCGATGCTGGCCTTCGAGATGGCCGGCGGGTTCGGCGCGGCGGAGAAGGCCTGCAGCGCTCTGCGGCTCATCACGCACGCCGTCTCGCTCGGTGGCATCGACACCCTCATCGAGCATCCTGCATCGCTCACGCACAGGGTCGTGTCGGAGTCGGCACAGCCGCACGAGAGCGTGCTGCGCATCTCGGTCGGCCTTGAGGATCCGGCCGACCTCATCGCGGATCTGGCGCAGGCTCTGGCCCTCGCGGACTAGGCAGGACGTCTAGGCAGCGCGTGCCGCGCCGCGCGTACGCGCGTGCTTGGCCATGCGATCGAGCGACACCTCGAAGGCCTTGCGTGCCACAGCACCCACGGGCTTCGACAGGAAGCCGGGCAGTAGGGGCACGCGGATGTCCTCGTCCCACAGCACAGTGCAGGCGGCATCGCCGACGGATGCGACGGCCAAGTGGACCTCGCCCGTGAGCACCGGTCCGATCTTGACCACGGTCACAGTCCGGGCATCCGTGTCCATCGACTCCACCCGCATGCGATCAGGCAGTGCGAGCGGGCCGAGACCGGTGGTGGCAACGAACGTCGTACCTACTCCTCCATCACCCGACTCGATGACCACCCGGGTCATGGGCACCCACTCGGCATGGCCGCGCCAGTCGACAAGCTCCTCGTAGGCAATGCGCCCCGGCAGGGGTAGGTGCTTGCGCACCGTGAAGCGAACGCGTGCCATGTGACCTCCCGAGTCGGCCTCCCACGTTAACTCGCGTTGACCGATCTCGCCCG
>CAZLMT010000096.1:2717-6906 GCA_964560615.1 uncultured Actinomyces sp. | reverse complement strand
AATTGACCGCATCCGAGTGCATCCAAGCGCCCCCCACGAGGCGAAGTACCCCCCAGTGACGGTCGACCACGACCGCCCAATCGGAAGGCAGAACATGATCCGACTCACACTCGGCCGCGTCGGCATCGCCGCCGCTGCCCTCGCCCTACCCCTGGGACTGGCCGCCGTGCCCGCCCAGGCCGCCGACATGGCGACCGTGTCCGTGCTCCACGCCATCCCCGAGGGCGCAGGCGCTGACGTCGTCGACGTCTTCGCCAACGGCGACCTCCTCATCGACAACTTCACCCCGGGCACCCTCGAGACCGTCGAGGTCCCCGCGGGCACCTATGACCTCGCCGTCTTCGGCGATGGCCAGACTCCTGACGATGCCGAGCCCGTGCTCATCGCCGAGGCCGTAGAGGTGCCCGGTGGCGTCAACGCGACCGTCACCGCCAATCTCGACGCCGACGGCGCGCCCGCGCTCAACGTCTTCGTCAACGACATCAGCCGCCTGGCCGCGGGTGAGTCCCGCCTCATCGTGCGACACATCGCCGCAGCCCCTGCTGTCGACGTGCTCGCCAATGGCGACGTGATCTTCGCCGACGTCACCAATCCCAATGAGGGTGTCGTTGTCGTGCCCGCAGGCGACTACGAGGCTTCGGTCAATCTCGCCGGCACTGACACCACGGTCCTCGGACCGGCGCCGGTGATGCTCGAAGAGGGCACCGTCACCATCGCCTACGCCTGGGGCTCCGCGGCCGAGGAGAACCTCGCCCTCGCCACCCAGGTGATCACCGACGTGTCCACCGGTCCCGAGGGCGTGCCCGCGGGCGGTGGATCCACCACCGATGTCCCCGTGTGGGCCTTCGGCCTCGCCGCGCTCGGTGCCGCTGCCGTCTTCGGCGCCGGTGCTCGCCTCGCTGCGAACCGCAACTGATCTGCTGATCCGGATCGATTGAGTAGGACGTGACATGACCCGACCCCGCCCCGCACTCCTCGTGCTCGGTGCCGGCGCTCTCGCGCTGGTGGCTGGCACGGTGGGGATCGCATGGGCGGGGTCGGGCATGCACGTGGAGTCCGTCGGCAGTCGTCCCGCTGCTCAGGCGGCCCCGTCAGTGCAGGCAGCACCCACCGATCCGAGTGCAGCTTTGGATGCGGACGGCGCGGCATCAGCCGCGGGAACGCCGTACCGCACCCTTGACCGCCGCGATGCCACAGAACTGCCCCGCCCCGATCGCACACCGCGACCCACGATCATCGACATCCCCGTGATCGATATGCGCATCCCTGTCGATGTTGTCGGCCTCGATGCCGCAGGCCAGGTCGAGGTGCCAGTGGATGTCATGCGCTCAGGCTGGTACCGCTTCAGCGCCAAGCCCGGCTCCGGCGAAGGCTCGACCGTCATCGTCGGCCACGTCGACGGGGTCGAGCAGGGCGCGGGCGCCTTCTACGACCTTCGCTCCCTCAACCCCGGCGACACCATCACCGTCACCCGCGCGGATGACCGCCGGGTGACGTACGAGGTCGTCGCCCGCGAGAGATTTTCGAAGGATCGCGTGCCACTACGTGAACTCTTCAGCCGCACCGGGCCCGAGCGGCTCACCCTCATTACCTGCGGCGGCCCCTTCGATCCGGCCTCGCTGGAATACACCGACAACATCGTTGTGACCGCCGTCCCGGTCGACAGCGCGGATGATCTCGGGGAAACTCGATGAGCGGGGACACGGTCGTGCTCCTCGATGTCGAGCGCGCCGCGCGGAGGGGAGGTCGACCGGTCATGGCCCTGGTCGACCCGGCCGAGCCCTCGGATCCGACCCTGGACGCCGATGCCGCCGACGCCCGCCTGGCCGCGGCCTTCCCCACGGGTGGGGAGCCGACGTTCGCCGCTGTCTACTCGCGCTGGGCTCCGCTCGTCTACTCGACCGCGCGCAGGGTGCTCGTCGACTCGCATGAGGCTGCGGACGTCACGCAGGAGGTCTTCGTCTCCGCCTGGCGCAGCCGTGCCACTTTCGATCCTGACCTCGGGAGCCTGCCCGGCTGGCTGCTCACCATCACACGACGCCGCATCGCCGATCACCTCGATCGACGCAGCCGCCAGGCAGATCCGACCGACACGCCGCCCCCGGATTCCGGGGATGCTCCCGTGGACGAGGCGATCGACCGTATCCTCATCGCCGACGAGCTGAGTCGGCTCGGCGAACCTCCCGGCACGATCATGCGGCTGGCCTTCTACGACCAGCTCACCCACGCCGAGATCGCCGAGCGACTCCAGCTTCCACTCGGGACTGTGAAGAGCCATATCCGGCGCTCGCTTGAGCGCATGCGACATCGATGGGAGTTGGACCGTGGCGCACTGTGAGCCCCAGACGCTGTCGCTCATCGCCCTCGGTGAGCCGCCCAGCGCAGAGGAGGCAATGCACCTCGTCACGTGCGATTCCTGTCGTCGTGACTGGGAGTCGATGCGCGCAACCGTCGAGGTCGCCCGCGACCTCGACGACGACGAACTCATGTCTCCCCCTGACCACGTGTGGGCTGCCATCGCCGAAGACATCACGGAGTCCGCCTCGGTGACACCGCTGCGACCCCGTCGTCGCGTGGCGCCTTGGATCGCGCTCGCCGCTGCCGTCGGCGTCGTCCTGGGAGGCGCCATCGGAGCGTCTGCCATGCGCTCCGCTCCCCCGGAGATCGTGGCGAGCGTCGCACTCGAGCCACTGGCGGAGTACTCCGCCGCGGGCACCGCGAGCGTCGAGGTCGTGGACGGCACCGAGATGCTCGCGGTCGATGTCACCGGCCTGCCCGCGACCGACGGCTACTTCGAGGTGTGGCTGCTCGCTCCCGATGCGTCGTCGATGATCGCGCTGGGCACGCTCGGGCCCGGCGAGAAGGCTGTCCTGCCACTGCCCGCAGGCGTGTCTCTCGCCGACTACCCGGTCGTCGATATCTCGGCGGAGCCCTACGACGGCGACCCGACGCACTCCACCGACAGCGTGGTGCGCGGCACCCTCCCGGCGTAGCGGAGACTCACCCGTAGGATCGAGGAATGCTCGATCGCCTGACCTCGGTGGACCTCTCGCGCCTTGACCTGCGACGCGAGGCGCATGGGGAACGCGTGCTCGTCGTGAAACGCGGCCTCGCCGACAGCCTGCGCGTCAAGCCGGTCGTGCGCAGCCGCACCGGCTTCGCGTACTCCTCCGACTACGAGGTGTGCTCCGCGGTCCTGCGCTCTCCGGAGGCCTCCGCCGACGTGCCCGAGGCACGCAATCTTTTCGAGTCGATCCTCCTCGGCCCGACACTGCCGCCCGACCGGATCGATCCGCTCCTCGACGCGATCATCGCGAAGGATGGTGCCGCGCACACGCGGATCCGCCGCCTGGTGCAGCCTGCCTTCACGCACCGGGTCATGAAGGGTTGGCGCGAAGCGACCGAGCGCGTCGCTCAGCAACTCGTCGACGCCCTGCCGACTGATCGCCCCTTCGATCTCGTCCACGATGTCGCCGCGCCACTGCCCATGGCGGTGATCTGCGAAGTCCTCGGAGTTCCCTACGACGATCGCGAGCAGTTCAGCGCATGGGGCGACACCCTCGCATCCGGACTCGATCGCCCCCGCAGCCTCGATCACGGCCGACGCATGGACGCCGCCGCCGAAGGACTCACGGACTACCTTGCAGACCTTCTCGCCGAACGCCGTGCGCACCCGGCCGACGATCTGCTCAGCTCCATGGCCCAGGCCGAGGTGGACGGCGACCGCCTCGACGACCGCGACATCGTCGGCACCGCGTCCTTCCTTTTGCTGGCAGGCTTCGAGACGACGGTCAACCTGCTCGGCGCCGGCACCGAGGTTCTTCTGCGTCACCCCGACCAGTTCGCGGACGTCCTCGCGGACCCTGAGTTGATCCCCGACATGGTTGAAGAGGCGCTGCGCTATGTCAGCCCGGTGCAGTACACCTTCCGCACCGCACTCGCACCCATCGAGTTGCCGGGCGGCGACGTACTCGACACACGCGAGACGATGGTGCTCCTGATCGTCGGAGCTAACCGGGACCCGAAGGTCTTCGACGATCCCGATCGTTTCGACATCCGCCGCCCGAATGCCCGCAAGCATCTGGCATTCGGCTTCGGCATCCATCACTGCCTCGGCGCCGCACTCGCGCGCATGGAGGCCGAAGTCGCCTGGCGCACCCTCTTCGCCCGCTTCCCTGACCCCGATGGA
>CAZLMT010000096.1:932-2707 GCA_964560615.1 uncultured Actinomyces sp. | reverse complement strand
ATCGGTCCGCTGGTGGAGTTTATCACCAAGCTCAAGATTTGAAGCACACCCGGCACACCAAACCCTTCAGATATTCCGACTCAGGGAACGTCAACGCAACCGGATGATCCGCGGCCTGCGCTCCCTGCCTGTGCAGGTCGCCAGCCGCGTACCCGCATGAGCTCCGGAATCCGCTGGACCCCGATCGCACTGCTGGAGACCACCAACCTCCTGTCGGGGATGTCCAACGGCGTCGTCACGATCGCCATCCCGTGGCTGGTCCTCCAGCGCACCGGCTCGGTGGCAGCAGCGGGCCTCGTCGCCGCGCTCTCGGCGCTGCCGGGCATCATCGCGAGCCCGCTTGCCGGCTGGGCCGTGGATCACTTCGGCCGCCGGATCGTCAGCATCGTCTCCGACATCCTGTCGGCGATCTCCGTGGCCGCCATCCCGCTCGTCGCGATGGTGACCGACCTGAATATCGCCATCATTCTCGGTCTCGCGATGCTCGGTGCGGTCTTCGATCCCGCGGGTTATACCGCGCGCCGCGCCCTCATCCCTGACGTCGCCGAGGCCAGCGGTATGGAGGTCACGCGCCTCAACGGCCTCCACGAGGGCATCTTCGGCATCGGCTGGATCGTGGGCCCGCTGGTGGGTTCCCTACTGATCGCGGCCCTGGGTGATACGGCGGCCTTCTGGGTGCCCTTCGCCCTCTTCGTGCTCGCCGCGATCCTCATTGGCTGCCTGCGCGTGAGCGACGCTGGCCAGGTGGCCAAGGCCGAGCGCGAAGAGGCGGGCATCGCACCGCTCACCGCCTGGCAGAACGCCAGCCTCGGCGCCAAGCTGATCTGGCGCGATCACACCCTGCGCGCCATCACGATCGCCGTCATGGTGCTTGCTGCGATCTATCTGCCCACCGAGACCGTGCTCCTGCCGGCGTACTTCACCGAGCTGGACTCCCCCGAGAGCCTCGGCTTCATCCTCGCGGCACTGGCGGCAGGCAGCGTCATCGGATCGTTCTCCTACGGCTGGCTCAACCAGCGCTTCACGCGCCGCAGGATCGTCTACGCCGCCCTCATCGGCACGTCGCTCACCTACATCCCCATGGCGTTGCTGCCGCCCATCGGCATTTTCATCACGTTTGCCTTCTTGTGCGGCCTCACCTGGGGTCCCATGCAGCCCCTGCTCACGACCATCGTGCAGATCCGCATCGAGCCAGACGCCCAGGGCCGGGTCTTCGGCATCCAGACCGCGACCTTCTACGTCGCGCCGCCCGCCGCGATGTTTGCCGCGGGCGTCGCCGCCGAGCGCTTCGGCGTCGAGCCGGTCATGTTGGCCATCGCCGGCCTGCTCGTGATCACCGCCCTCGGGGTACTCCGGGTCAAGAGCCTGCACGACATCGACTCGGATCGGGTCGACTAGCAGCGCTGGCTCCGTCTGGTAGACATGCGCCATGAAGACTTCTCTCGCCCTCGGCCTCACCGGATCAGTCCTTGCCCTCTCCGCCGTAGGAGCCGCGCCCGCGCAGGCGTCCCCCTACTCCCTCGACACGATGTCGTCGAACATGATGTCGACAAGCCAGGCAGCCTCCCTGGGAGTCGCCGGCGATCACATCCGCGTTTTCAACGACCTGAGCGGCACCAAGAGCAACCCTGACGACGTCTGGCTGTGCGATCTGGCTGGCGGCAAAGAGGTCCAGGTCGATGGTTCCTCCCAGATCTACAATGTGACCTACGCCTCCGAGAAGTCCCGAGTGGAGACCGTCGCCGGTCAGGAGCTCTATTCCTTCGCCAGCGAGG
>CAZLMT010000096.1:0-843 GCA_964560615.1 uncultured Actinomyces sp. | reverse complement strand
CACGGCCTCGGGTGCGGGTAGCTCCTATGCGGAGCACGAGTACAACACCTTCCGGCGCATGGGCACCTTCGTCCAGATGCTGGCCATCGAGACCGGTGGCGCCAACGCACCCAAGCTCACCTCGTCCCAGGTCAAGAACTTGGATCACCTCACCGGCACCCTGGGCGACTACTGGGCCTGGTGAGGCTCGTCACTCCGCGCCAGCGGTAGGGTCCCGCGCCATGGCTGATCAGGAGCAAGAGTCCGTCATCCGCGTGCGCGAAGCACTCGCCGCTGCGGGTGCGCCCGGTCATGTACGCCGTCTCGATGATTCGGCGCGCACGGCCAAGGAGGCGGCCGACGCGCTGGGCATCGTGCCGGCGCAGATCGCGTCGTCGCTCATCTTCATGGCCGATGGCGAGCCGGTGCTCGTCGTTGCATCCGGAGGGCACCGCGTCGACACGTCCAAGGTCGCGGCGATTCTCGGCGTGAGCGATGTGGGCAAGGCGACGGCCGACGACGTACGCGCAGCGACGAGCTTCGCCATCGGCGGCGTGGCGCCACTCGGCCACCCCGCGCCCATCCGCACGATCGTCGATGTGGACCTCGGCCAGTACGACGAGGTGTGGGCTGCAGGCGGTCACCCGCACTACGTCTTCCCGACGACGTTCGACGAGCTCGTGCGCATCACCGGCGGCACCCCCGCCGACGTCGGGGCCTAGCACGGATTGCGCCCGTAACCGACGCTAAGTGCGGCCTTAACGTCGTTAACGGGCGCAGACGGTGCACGACCGCGGGCGGTTAGACGACGAGGTGTGGGAGTCTGAGGCATGCTCGGCAACATCATCATCGTGCTCGCGGCAT
>CAZLMT010000095.1:0-8358 GCA_964560615.1 uncultured Actinomyces sp. | reverse complement strand
ATCATCGCCGCCGGGCGCGAGTAGTCCCGGCTGCGTCGATCAATGGGGCCCGACGGGTCGGCGAAGCCGCCCCTGACGGACGCCGATGCCTTTGTTGAGCTCGGTCGCGTCGTGGACCGTCTGCGCAGCATGCCGCTCACGCGGCTCGCCGCACCATGGACGACCTTCCCTTCGCTCGCGGCAGGCGCACGCGCCCTTGCCCAGGAGCTCGCTGACCGCAGCGCGCTTCTCGCCGACCACGAGCGGCACGCAGTCCCCGACCTCGGCGATGCGGCGGTGGGAGATCAGGTGGCCGTCACCGGGCGTGAGGTGCTCGACCTCAGCCCCTCGGCGGCGGACCTCATCTGGATGGTGCAGCGACTGCGGGACTTCCGCCTCAGCGTGTGACGTCGGAGTGGCCCGGTGGGTCGGCCAAGCCGCCCCTGGCGGGCTCGTCCACCAGGGCCGGAAGGATCTCGCCCTCGCTGCCCAGGCTCCAGGCCGCGATGACCTCGGGGAGCAGTGCCTGGGCAAGTGCGGAGTAGCCATCGGTCGACGGGTGGAAGCGGTCGGCGGAGAACATGATGTCGGGGTGATCGTCGAAACCTGACCCCAGCCTGGTCCCCAGGGACACCGGACGCCCACCTGCAGCCAACGTCGCCTCGGCTTGCGCCGCGGCGAGGCGACGCGACGCTCGCCGCATCACGGAGCGCAGTGGCTGCGGCACGGGTTTGACCGTGCCCAGGTCAGGGCAGGTCGCCATGACGACCTCGGTGCCTGACTCCCGAAGCCGAGCTATGGCTCTCCTGAGTCGGCGCGCCGAGAGTGAACGCGGCACCACGTGGGTGATGTCATTGGCGCCGATCATGATGACGGCGACGTGGGGCTTGGTCCACAGCGCCCGGTCCACCTGGCCATCGAGGTCGGATGTCTGTGCACCGATGACGGCATGGTTGCTCAAGGTCACGGTGCGACCCGACACCTGGGCCAGCCCTGTCGCGAGGATGGCGCCGATCGTGTCGTCGGGGTGCCCCGCTCCCAGCCCAGCGGCTCCGGAGTCGCCGAGGATGGCGAGGCGTATCGAGGTGCCGGGCCCATTTCCATACCGGCCGTCGGCGTAGGGAGCGGCCGTCGTGCGCCGCCCGATGCGTCGGCGGGCCTCGAAGGCCTGGGCGGTGAGCAGGCCTCCGGCAGCGACTGCGGCAGCGCCCAGGGCCGCTGCAGCCCGGGTGACGGGTCCGGTGCGCATCAGCCGCGGGCTCGCTTGAGGAATCCGCGCACCTGCTCCCGCGCGTTGTCCCGGATCTCGGGCCCGTGGGTGAAGGCCGCAATGGCGTAGTCGACCTCGCCGAGTGCGTGGGCCGTCTCGACGTTCTGGCCGAACGACGTGCAGAAGACCTTGGTCGGCCATGACATGCGGGAGTTCATGTTGAAGATCGAGTCGCCCGTGATGAGTACGCCGCTCCCGGGATGGAGGAGGGAGATATGACCCGGAGTGTGTCCGGGAGTGTGGAGAATGCGCAGCCCGCCGGCGACGTCGAGGACCTGGCCATCGGCGAGCTCCGCGGACACGGGAGTCGCCTGGAAGTCACCCCAGGGCGCCCGCGCGAAGATCCGCCCCGAAGTGGACGCCGTGTCGCCGGGCACGCGCGTGCCGGTGCGCACATAGTCGGCGTCATCCGCGTGGACGTCGACGCCCACAGCGGCTGTCTCGTCGACCATGCGCGAGGCACCGCCCGCGTGGTCGAAGTGAGCATGCGTGAGCACGATGCGCTGCACATCGCGGGGGTGCATGCCGATCGAGGCGAGCCCCCGGACGATCTTGGCGGGCGCCCGCTTGAGGCCGCAGTCCACGAGAGTCACCGACCCGTCATCGTCGACGAAGGCGTAGGAGTTGATGTAGTCGCCGAGCGTGGGGATCCGATAGACACCTGCACCCAGGGCGACAGCAGGTGTGCGGGTCACGGGCACAGACTAGGCTCTTGTCCCGTGCGCGTCGTCGACTCCGTCGTGGATCTCATCGGCAATACCCCTCTCGTGAGGCTCAATCGCGTGACCGAGGGCATCGCCTGTCCGGTTTACGCCAAGGTGGAATACCTCAATCCGGGCGGTTCGGTGAAGGACCGCATTGCCACGCGGATGATCGAGGCGGCCGAGCGCGATGGCCTCATCGGCCCGGGCGGCACGATCGTCGAGCCGACGAGCGGCAACACCGGCGTAGGCCTGGCGATCGTCGCCCAGCAGCGCGGCTACCGCTGTGTCTTCGTCTGCCCGGACAAGGTCTCCAAGGACAAGCAGGACGTCCTGCGCGCCTACGGTGCCGAGGTGGTCGAGTGCCCCACGGCCGTCGATCCCGAAGATCCGCGCTCCTACTACTCGGTGAGCGACCGCCTCGCTCGCGAGATCCCCGGTGCGTGGAAGCCCGATCAGTACTCCAACCCCAACAACCCGCGCTCGCACTACGAGACCACCGGCCCGGAGGTCTGGGAGCAGACCGGTGGCAAGGTGACGCACTTCGTCGCGGGTGCGGGCACGGGCGGCACCATCAGCGGCGTTGGGCGCTACCTCAAGGAAGCCAGCGACGGGCAGGTGCGCATCATCGCCGCCGACCCCGAGGGATCGGTCTACTCCGGCGGCACGGGTCGCCCGTACCTCGTCGAGGGAGTCGGCGAAGACTTCTGGCCCACGACGTACGACGCCGCCGTCCCGGACGAGGTCATCGCGGTGAGCGACCGCGACTCCTTCGAGATGACGCGCCGTCTCGCGCGCGAGGAGGGGCTCCTGGTGGGCGGCTCCTGCGGGATGGCGGTCGTCGCAGCCCTCGACGTCGCGCGTCGGGCCACCGCAGATGACATGGTCGTTGTCCTCCTGCCCGACAGCGGCCGCGGCTACCTCTCGAAGGTCTTCAACGACGAGTGGCTCGCCTCCTACGGATTCGGTGCGCCCGTGGGTGACCGCACCGTCGGCGACGTGCTCCGCGGGAAGGCCGGTGACCTGCCGCCCTTCGTCCACGCACACCCGACGGAGTCGGTCCGCGAAGCGATCGACACGCTCCGAGAGTTCGGCGTCTCGCAGATGCCGGTTGTCCGCGCGGAGCCACCCGTCATGGCGGCCGAGGTGGTCGGCTCCGTGGTGGAGCGCGATCTGCTCGATGCGCTCTTCGCGGGCCGCGCTTCGCTGGCGGACACCCTCGACCAGCACATGTCGCCGAAGCTCCCGCAGGTCGGCGCGGGCGAGCCCGTGTCGGCGGCCGTCACGGCGATGGAGTCCTCCGACGCCATTCTGGTGCTCGACGACGGCAAGCCCGTCGGCGTGCTGTCGCGCCAGGACCTGCTCGGCTACCTCGCGGGCTGAACCAGCTAGGGATTAACACGGATCCCGTGTAGCACGAGATCCGTGTTAATCTGCCGCCATGACCAACCTCACCATCACGGTGGACGAGGAGACCCTGCGGCGGGCCCGTATTCGCGCTCTTGAGGAGGGATCCTCGGTCAACGCCGTCCTGCGCGATTACCTCTCCAGGTACGCCGAGGATCGCAATCGGGCGGAGAGAGATCGAAGTGTCTTGCGCGCGCTGCTCCGCCATGCGCAGGCGCACCCTGGTCGGTCTGGGGGCGCGCGCCTCCGCCGGGAGGACCTCTACGAGGACCGCGTACGTTGGCCGCGCTGACGTTCGTCGACACCAACGTCCTGGCTTATGCCTACGACGCCGATTCCGGGGAGAAGGGCGAACGGGCGCGCGAGGTCCTCGCGGATATCGACGGTGCCGTTGTCAGCACCCAGGTGGTCTTGGAATTTTTTGCCGTGCTCACGCGCAAGCTGGGGCTTACCCGCGACGCCGCGGAGGAAGCGACTGAGTCGCTCATGGAGTTGGAGGTCGTGGCGACCGATGCGCGGCTAGTGAGAGAGGGTCTGCGAATCTCACGTGATCACGACATCTCGCACTGGGACGGAATGATCATTGCTGCCGCGGCGGCATCGGGCTGTGAAGTGCTCTTGACCGAAGACCTTAATGACGATCAGGTCATCGAGGGTGTCCGCGTGGTCAATCCCTTCCCTGCGTAGGCCCTAACGGCTCCAGATGTCGCCCACCGTGAAGCCGGTGGGGAAGGGATCGGTGGCGTCGACCACGTAGTCGGCAAATCCGGTGATCCACCCGTGCCCGGTGATCTCGGGGACGACGGCGGGCACGCCGGCGAGATCCACCTCTTCGACGAGCCTGCCGATGAAGACCGTGTCGGTGATGCTCTCGTGCCGGAACTCCTCGCCGAGCCCGAGTTGGCCGCGAGCATGCATGGTCGCCATGCGCGCGGAGGTGCCCGTGCCGCAGGGCGAGCGGTCAAGGCACCCTGTGAAGCTGCCGGGCGCATCCCAACTCGGCCACCCGGTGCCCATGGTCACGGCATTGCGGCGATCGTTGGCCGACGACCGCGGTGGCGCGGACAACTGAGAGATCGTGACCCCTGCCAGCGAAGGATCGAGCGGGTGGTGCACCGGATACTGCTCGCTCGCGGCCAGCGTGAGCATGCTGCCGAAGCGCACGATGTCGCTGCCCTCGTCGGGAGTCAGCTCGAGTCCGAAGGCGGATGCGTCCGCGATGGCGTAGAACATCCCGCCCCATGCGATGTCGGTGGTCACGGTGCCCACGGAGGGGATCTCCACGGGCACGCCTAGGTGCGCGACGAAGGCCGGGACATTGCGGAAGGTGATCGACGTGGCCTTGCCGTCCTTGACCGTTGCCGTGATGTCGATCAGCCCGGCAGGAGCCTCGAGCGTGAATCGCGTGATCGGCTCGGTTACCTCGACCATGCCGGTCTCGATGAGCACGGTGGCGACGCAGATGGTGTTGCTGCCCGACATCGCGGGGTATTCCACGTGCTCCATGATCACGTAGCCGTGATCAGCTGCGGGATTATTCGACGGCAGGATGAGATTGCAGCAGGATGCGGGATACCCACGCGGCTCATTGAGCATGAGCTTGCGCAGGTCGTCACCGTGAGCCTCGAGGTAGCGAGCCTTCTCGAGCATGGTCGAGCCGGGGACATCGGGGACACCACCGGTGATGACCCGGCCGGGCATACCGTCAGCGTGGATGTCGACGGCCGTGATCCGGCGATCGAACCGCATGGCTGACCTCCTACAGCGCCGGGAGCGCGAGGCCGGTGTTGGCGTGGCAGCGGTAGCCGTGGGGCACCTTGTAGAGGTACTGCTGGTGGTAGCCCTCGCCGTAGTAGAAGGGCCAGTCGCCCGCGGGAGCGACCTGAGTCGTGATGTCGCCGTAGCCGCGCTCGGCGATCACCCCGGCGTACGCCGCGGACGTGCGCTCGACGAGGTCACGCTGAGCCTCGGTGGTGTAGAAGACCGCGCTGCGGTACTGAGTGCCCTGATCGTTGCCCTGGCGATAGCCCTGCGTCGGATCGTGGCTCTCCCAGAAGTGCTTGAGCACGTCGTACGTCGAGATCTGCTCCTCGCGGTAGGTGACGAGCACGGCCTCGGTGTGCCCGGTGCGTCCGGTGCACACCTCTTCGTACGTCGGATGCGGGGTGAAGCCACCCTGGTAGCCGACGGCGGTGGTGTAGACCCCCGGCAGGCGCCAGTAGATCTCCTCCGCGCCCCAGAAGCAGCCCATGCCGAGGTAGATGGCCGAGAGGTCCTCGGGCCACGGCTCGACCGGGAGATCGCGGATCGGCGTGCCGAGCACGGCGTGATCCGCCGGGACCTCGAAGGGGTAGTGGTCGCGGCCGGGCAGGGCCGCGTCCGGCGTCACCATCGTCGACTTGCCGGAGGAGAAGAGGAAGGCCATGCGCCGAGTATGCCCCTTGTGCCGTCTGGGCGCCGCTGGGACCATGGCCGCATGACGAACCCCATCACCTTGTCGGCCGAGTGGCTGGCCCCTGGCTCGGTCGAGACGGTCAGCTCGACTATCGAGGCATCTCTCGCCGAGCAGGGCGGCCGAGTGCAGGGCCTCGACGCCGACTTCGGCAGCGCGCTCAAGATGCGGCTGATCGGTTCGCTCTTCTCGGGCACGGAGGACAACCTTCCCTTCCACCTTCATGTCGACGTGCGTCCGGGTCCGGCGGCCGCAGAGACACTTGTCCGTGTGGAGATGCGCTCGACCGAGGGCTTCTACGTCTTCAAGTTTGCCTATGTCGACACGCAGTACCGCGAGCGCTTCGACGCCGTGACGGGTGCCCTCCGCTCTGCGACCGGAGAGCTCTCCTCCTAGGCTCCTGCCATGACGTCATGGGACCAGGCGGGCTTCGAGACACGCGCCATCCACGCCGGGCAGGAGCCCGACCCGCAGACGGGCGCTGTCGTGCCGCCCGTCTACCAGGTGTCGACGTATGCCCAGGACGGCGTCGGCGGACTGCGCGGAGGCTATGAGTACTCCCGCAGCGGCAACCCCACGCGCACGGCTCTCGAGGAGTGCCTGGCCTCCCTGGAGGGTGGGGCACGGGGGCTCGCCTTCGCCTCCGGGCTCGCGGCGGAGGACACCCTGCTGCGCACGGTGACCGCTCCGGGTGCGCACGCGATCATCGGCAACGACGCCTACGGCGGCACCTATCGGCTCTTCGCCAAGGTCGCCGAGCCGTGGGGCGTCGAGCACACGCCCGTGGATCTCACAGACCTCGACGCCGTACGCGCGGCCGTGCGTCCTGGGAGCACGCGCATCATCTGGGCGGAGACGCCGACCAATCCCCTGCTCACCGTCGTCGACATTGCCGCGCTCGCGCAGATCGCCCATGACGCAGGTGCCCTACTCGTCGTCGACAACACCTTCGCCTCGCCGTACCTCCAGCAGCCCCTCGCGCTCGGTGCCGACGTGGTGGTGCACTCGACGACGAAGTACCTCGGCGGCCACAGCGATGTCATCGGCGGCGGTCTCGTCGTGTCCGATGCTGAGCTCGGCGACCGGCTCGCCTACCACCAGAACGCCATGGGCTCGGTGCCCGGACCCTGGGATTCGTGGCTGGTGCTGCGCGGGATCAAGACGCTGGGCGTGCGCATGGACCGGCACTGCGCCAATGCGAAGGCGATCGTCGATCTCCTCGTGGCGCATCCGGCGGTCACCGACGTCTTTTACCCCGGTCTGCCCGGGCATCGCGGCCATGATGTGGCTGCGCGTCAGATGAGCGACTTCGGTGGCATGGTGTCCTTCCGGGTGGCAGGTGGCGAGCAGGAGGCGGTCGACATCTGCGGGCGGACACGTGTCTTCACGTTGGGGGAGTCCCTCGGGGGAGTCGAGTCGCTCATTGAGCATCCCGGTCGCATGACCCACGCGTCCGCTGCGGGCAGTGCGCTCGAAGTGCCAGCCGACCTGGTGCGCCTGTCGGTGGGCATCGAGAGCATCGATGATCTGGTCGCCGACCTCAAGCAGGCGGTGGGATGAGTGGGCGCACGAACCTCGCCTGGTCGGCCAAGGAGATCGCCGACGAGGTGCGCGCGGGGCGGCGTACCGCGGTCGACACCGTCACCGAGTCTCTCGCGCGCATCCGCGCATATGACGACGACGTCGCCGCCTTCCAGGTCGTGCGCGGCGAACGCGCCCTCGCGGAGGCCGTGGAGGTCGATGCGCGTCCCGATCGTGGCACCCTGCCGCTCGCAGGCGTGCCGGTCGCCATCAAGGACAACGTGCCCGTCGCCGGTGAGCCGATGCGAGTGGGGTCTGCTGCGACCGACGATGCACCCCAGGGGGCTGACCACCCGGTGGTCCAACGCATTCGTGCTGCCGGCGGTGTCGTCGTCGGGCTCACGCGGGTCCCGGAGCTCTGCGTCTTCGGCGCCACCGACTCCGTGCACGGCATCACGCGCAATCCCTGGGATCTCGCGCGCACGCCGGGTGGCTCCAGTGGTGGGTCGGCCGCCGCAGTGTCTGCGGGCGTGGTGCCCGTCGCCCACGGCAACGACGGCATGGGCAGTGTGCGCATCCCCGCCGCGTGCACCGGGCTCGTCGGCATCAAGCCAGGGCTCGGCGTCGTGCCCGCCCACCTCGGCGCGACCGACTGGTACTCCATGAGCGAGAACGGCGCGCTCGCCACCACCGCCGAGGACGCCGCGCTGCTGCTCTCCGTCATGGCGGATGACCCTGCCCTCGCGCACATCGCTCCGTTAGACGAGCGGCTCCACGTCGCGGTGTCCTTCCGGGCACCGGTCGCGGGCGTTGCGGTCGATCCTGCATGGGCCGCGGCGGCCGATCGGCTCGGCTCGATGCTGCGCGGCGATGGGCATGACGTGCAGTACGCCGAGCCGGTGTCGGCGACAGACGCCGTGGGCAATGCTGCTGCGATCGCGGGGCTCGTGCGCTGGTTCGCCGGCACCGCAGCGGATGCGGACGAACTCGATTCGGCGCGGCTGGAGCCTCGGGTGCGTCGTCACGCC
>CAZLMT010000094.1:4788-8377 GCA_964560615.1 uncultured Actinomyces sp. | reverse complement strand
GTCGGCGCGGGGCGTGTCCGTCGACTGCGTGCGCCCGTCGCCCTTGGCCCCGCGCTCGAGCGGTGCGTAGTGGTAGCGGCTGGGACTCGGCCAGCCACTCTCGGCGTTGGGCGTGTGATCGCAGTTCCAGCTCGCGCCCCACTGGCTCGACCAGTGGGACCAACCGCGGCCACCGTTGAACGTCGTCCAGAAGGCGGCGTCCTGCCAGAACCTGTTCCAGGTGTACATCGGCTTGCCCTCGAGGCGGTCTAGGGCGGCCAGGCCCGGGCGGCCGTAGAGGTCCTCGATCTCGGGGCGCATCGCACGAAGGGCGCCGGCCGCGAGGCTGTAGGAGAACTGGTAGGCCCCGATGTGGGCGCTGGAGCTCTCGCCGTAGCGGCCGCCGCTCTCGCGCTGGATGACGCAGAGGCGGTACTGCTCGAAGCGCTTGTCGTAGTACTTGCCGGTGTAGGTGCTGAGGCGGTAGCCCACCATGTCGCGCGCCTCGGGGCTGGTCCACGGCGCATCGCCGAGGTCGGGGGCGTCGGGCACCCGGGGCGCCCGCTCGTTGGGCGGAGGCTCCTCGGCACGCGGAGCGGCCATCGCGGCCGGCGCGACGAGGGCGACCGGAGCAGCCAGGACCGCGGTCGCGAGGACAGCGGCGAGGGCTCGGCGGGTAGGTCCTTGACTGGTCAGCACCGGTCTACCGTGCCCAACGAATCCGGAAATGTCACGCCCAGATAACGGCGTACCTGTGGATAACTAGTGGACTAATCGCCTTTATCGGGCGTGTTGTCGCGAATTTACGGGGGGGAAAGAGTGATCCACCTCACACGGGCAATTCCTCGAGCATCTCGGTGACCAGGGCCGCGATCGGCGAGCGCTCTGACCGAGTGAGGGTCACGTGGGCGAAGAGCGGGTGACCCTTGAGCTTCTCGACGACGGCGACGACACCGTCATGGCGGCCCACGCGGAGGTTGTCGCGCTGGGCGACATCGTGGGTGAGGACGACGCGGGAGTCGCGGCCGATCCGGGAGAGGACCGTAAGCAGGACATTGCGCTCCAGGGACTGCGCCTCGTCGACGATGACGAAGGCATCGTGGAGCGAGCGACCCCGGATGTGGGTCAGGGGCAGGACCTCGAGCATGCCCCGGTCGAGGACCTCCTCGACCACCTCGGAGGTGGTCACCGCCCCGAGGGTGTCGAAGACCGCCTGTGCCCAGGGCGACATCTTCTCGTTCTCGGTGCCCGGGAGATAGCCCAGATCCTGACCACCCACGGCGTAGAGGGGTCGGAAGACCACGACCTTGCGATGCTGGCGGCGCTCGAGCACCGCCTCGAGGCCAGCGCACAGGGCCAGGGCGCTCTTGCCGGTGCCGGCCCGGCCACCGAGGGACACGATCCCGATCTCGGGGTCGAGGAGGATGTCGAGGGCGATGCGCTGCTCCGCGCTCCGGCCGTGCAGGCCGAAGGCCTCGCGGTCCCCCCGCACGAGCCGCACGCGCTTCTCCGGAGTCACACGGCCCAGTGCGCTCCCCCGGTCGGAGACCATGACGAGGCCCGTGTGGCAGGGCAGTTCGCGCGCCGCGTCGAGGTCGATGACGGTCTCGTCGTAGAGCGCATCCAGCTGGTCCGCGGCTACGTCGACCTCGGCCATGCCGGTCCATCCGGACTCCACGACGAGCTCGGCCTGATACTCCTCGGCAGTGAGCCCCAGGGACGAGGCCTTGACCCGCATGGGCAGGTCCTTGCTCACGAGCACGACGTCGTGGCCGTCGGCCGCGAGATTGCGGGCTACGGCGAGGATGCGCGTGTCGTTGTCGCCGAGCAGTAAGCCACTGGGCAGCACCGAGACGTCGGTGTGGTTGAGCTCCACGCGGATGCTGCCGCCGGCATCGCCCACGGGGATCGGCTCGTCGAGCCGCCCGTGACTCACCCGCAGGTCGTCGAGCAGTCGCAGCGCGGCGCGGGCGAAATAGCCCAGCTCGGGGTGCGTGCGCTTGGCCTCGAGCTCGGTCACCACCACGACGGGGATGACCACCTCGTGCTCGTCGAAGCGCAGCAGGGCGTGCGGATCCGACAGCAGGACGGAGGTGTCGAGGACGAAAGTGCGACAAGCGGGCTTGCGGGAGCGGCTACGCGCAGCGGCCACGAAGTCTCCTCGGCGGGACCCCGCGCGCGGAATCCCGCGGTCAAGGGACCGGCCCGTTGCCAGCCCGTAAGCCGGACATTAGGGCGGCGATCCCCACGGCCCCGGACAACACGCCGGGGGCTCAGGTGAAGAAAAGTGAAATCCGAGGTGCGTGTGATCAGACGCCGTAGCGACGCTGCCGGGCAGCGTAGGCGCGCATCGCGCGAAGGAAGTCGACGTGCCGGAAGTCGGGCCAGTAGGCCTCGCAGAAGTAGAACTCCGAGTGGGCGCTCTGCCACAGCAGGAAGCCGGAGAGCCGCTGCTCGCCGGAGGTGCGGATGACCAGATCGGGGTCGGGCTGGCCGCGGGTGTAGAGGTGCTCGGCGATGTGCTCGACGTCAAGCATCTGCGCGATGTCCTCGACCGACGTGCCCTCCTTGGCGTGCTCGGTGAGCAGCGAGCGCACGGCGTCGACGACTTCGCGGCGACCGCCGTATCCCACGGCGACGTTGACGAGGATGCCGTCGGTGTCGACGGTCGACTCTGCTGCCTGCTTCAGCAGCCGTGCCGTGCGATCGGGCAGGAGGTCGAGCGCGCCCACGGGGTGGATGCGCCAGCGACCGGTCTCCGCGAGCCCCGTCACGGTCTCCTCGATGATCGCCTGGAGCGCCTGCAGCTCGGCCTCGGGTCGCGTGAGGTTGTCGGTGGAGAGGAGCCACAGGGTGACGACCTCGACGTCGGCCTCCTCGCACCAGCCGAGGAACTCCACGATCTTGGCGGCGCCCGCACGGTGGCCGACATCGGAGGCCGAGCCCTGGCTCGTGGCCCAACGGCGGTTGCCGTCGAGGATGACCCCGACGTGGCGAGGGCGGCGGGCGGGCGGGATCTGACGCAGCAGCCGGCGCTCGTACGCGCCGTAGATGACGTCGGTCAGGCCCACCCCGACAGGCTAGTCCGGCCGCGACCCGAAGTGGGGCCCGACGCGAGCCTTGAGGTCTGCCGTGGTGGTCACGGGCGCCTCGCAGGTGAACTGCCGGCACACGTAGGCGGCGGGGGCACCGTCGACGAGCGGACGGTCGCGCAGGAGCGGCACGTCGGAGCCGACCGGGCCCACCGCGACGACGAGGCCGGGAGCGGTGCCCATGAGGGCGACCCGGTGCAGGTCGCGGGTGCGCGGGTCGTCCGCAGGGCCGAGGACCGCGACCTCGCGGGGTCCGTCGAGCAAAGCCTCCGCGGCGGCGAGACCCCAGCCCACGCCACGGGGCGCGCGCGCGGCGAAGGCCGTCGTGATGCCCAGGGCGCGCTCCGCTGCAGCGCGATGCTCGGCCACTCCGGTGTACGCCGCATGGGTGAGCAGTGCCTGTGCCGCAGCAAGCCACCCCGACGGCACGGCGTTGTCGGAGGGATCGCGCGGGCGCAGCACGAGCTGCTCGGCATCATCGGCGGTGTCGTAGAAGCCCCCCTCCCCATCGGAGAAGT
>CAZLMT010000094.1:0-4778 GCA_964560615.1 uncultured Actinomyces sp. | reverse complement strand
TGGCCGAGAACGACATCGAGCAGGATGCCCGCGAAGGCGAGCCATTCGTCCTCGCCCGTCACGGCGTAGAGCGCGAGGAAGCCCTCCGCGACATCGGCGTAGTCCTCGAGCACGGCGTCGGTCGAGCCCGCGCGACCGTCGCGCGAGGTGCGCGCGAGCCGGTCACCCTCCTGTCCGGCTCCCAGGTGTACGGCGAGGAGCAGGTCGGCGGCGCCGCGTGCGGCATCGAGCCACTCCGGCTCGTCGAGGAGTGCCCCGGCCTCAGCGAGCGCGGCGATGGCGAGGCCGTTCCATGCGGCCACCACCTTGTCGTCGCGGCCCGGGGGCACGCGGAGCGCGCGGGCATCGAAGAGTTGCTGCCGGATGCGGGCCCAGCGCTGCGGGTCATCTGGGTCGCGCAGCATCTGCAGCGTCGATGCGCCGTGTTCGAAGGTGCCGGCGGGAGTGACCTCGAGAAGCGCGGCAGCCCAGCGCCCGTCGTCCTCGCCGAGCACCTCGACGAGCTGCTCGGGAGTCCACGCGTAGAACTTGCCCTCGACGCCCTCGCTGTCGGCATCCCACGCCGCGGCGAAGCCGCCCTCGGGTGTGCGCATGTCGCGCAGCATCCACTCGGCGGTCTCGCGGACGATGCGCTCGGCAAGCGGGTCGCCGGTCGCGCGCCACCAGTGGAGATAGACACGCAGGAGCAGGGCGTTGTCGTAGAGCATCTTCTCGAAGTGCGGCACGACCCAGGCATCGTCGACGGAGTAGCGGGCGAAGCCACCGCCGAGCTGGTCGTAGATCCCGCCACGGGCCATCGCCTCGCAGGTGCCCTGCACCATGGCGAGGCTCTCCGGGCTCCCGGTCCGAGCGGCGTGGCGGAGCAGGAACTCCAGCACCATCGACGGCGGGAACTTCGGCGCGCGGCCGAAGCCCCCGCGCGCAGTGTCATACGACTGGCGCAGCGCCGTGACAGCGGTATCCAGGTCCGCAGCCGATGGTGGAGTGCCGTCCGACGCCACCGCACGCTCGCGTTCGGCGAGCGCCTTCGTGATGCGGTCGGCGGCACCCGCGACCTCGTCGCGACGATCGCGCCACGACTCAGTGATCGCCGTGAGCAACTGCGGGAAGGACGGCATGCCGTGCCGCGGCTGCGGCGGTAAGTACGTGCCGGCGTAGAAGGGCTTGCCGTCAGCGTCTGCGAAGACGCTCATGGGCCAGCCCCCGTGCCCGGTGAGCGCCACGGTGGCGTCCATGTAGACCGCATCGACGTCGGGCCGCTCCTCGCGGTCGACCTTGATGCTCACGAAGTTGTCGTTGAGCAGTGCCGCCGTCGCCTCGTCCTCGAAGGACTCGTGCGCCATGACATGGCACCAGTGGCATGCGGAGTAACCGACGGAGATGAAGACAGGGACGCCGCGGCGACGCGCCTCCTCGAAGGCCTCCTCGCTCCACTCCCACCAATCGACCGGATTGTCCGCGTGCTGCTGAAGGTAAGGAGAGGTCGAATCGGCAAGGCGGTTGGCCATGGGAGCAGTCTGCCCGGCGCCGGTCACGCGGACGTCAGCGGCGGTGGCCGATAGGCATTGACCTCGGCCTCGTCGAGCGCGAATCCGGCACGGCGGTAGACACGTCCCGCATCATTCTTCGACTCCGTCACGATCACCCAGTCATCGCATCCGTGTTCGGCCGACCAGTCGGCGGCGACGCCGAGGAGGTGCGACGCGAGTCCTCGGCGTCGGTGGCCGGGGTGCGTCCCCACGGCCTGGTAGCGCGCGATCCTGCCGCAGCGCACGATGCCGAGATCGCTGACGAGATCGCCGCTGGAGAAGGCGCCGAACCATGCGGCGGAACCCTCCTCGCACAGATGCCGTCGCGTCGCCATCGTCTCGGTGACGAATCGCTCGTGGATGACGGGGTCGTACTCCCCCTTGGCGAGATTGTCGGCGATCTCGCGCGCCGCCACCGTGTCCCAGTCTTCGCCGGTGAGGCGGCGCACGGTGTAGCCATCCGGCAGGGCTGCGGGCCGCGGGATGCTCGCCGTCGCCAGCACGTCGAGCTGCTCCAGGTCCATGACGTGGCGCGCCCAGGCGTCGACGTCGTGGGGCATCGTCGGCAGCCCCACGGCGAGCCAGGTGGCCTCGGGGAATTCCTCGTGGAAGATGCCCACCCAGCGGTCCGCATCGTTCACTGAAGCCTTGTCGGTCACCAGCAGGCAGTGTCCCCAGTGGTAGTCGGGATTGCCGGGGGTGCGCACGACGACGTAGTCCGCGTGATGATCGACGCTGGACCCAGTGAGCTCGAGAATCGCTAGGTCGGTCGCCCACCCGAGCGGCATGCTGCGCATCGTGCGAGGTTACCGAGAAAGCGGGGAGCCTCATCAGGTCACCTTTCGGCGCTAGGTGATCATGCCGGTGTTGAAGCCCGCGTAGTGCAGGCCGCGATGGAACCGCGTCGGCGACGCTCCTCGCGACGATGCTCGTCATCCTCATCCTGGGCATGGTGGTCGACGGGCTCTTCTCCTCGGCCGCCCGCTCCCTGCGCCGCAGGCGCGGGCTGGAGATCGACCGCTGATGGACTCACCCGAGCCCGTTCAGCGCATCCCGTCGCACCGCGGCATCCATCAGCGGTTCAACGGGACCATGCACATCTCCGCGCGCGTGGAGTACGCCATGAAGGCGCTCACGGCTGCCTACGACGAGGGTCCCTCTCGTCTGGTGAAGTCCGATGCCATCGCGCGCGAGCAGGAGATCCCCTCGAAGTTTCTCGAGAAAATCCTGCGGAGCCTTCGCCATGCGGGGATCGTGGCGAGCCAGCGCGGCGCCGATGGCGGCTTCCGCCTGGCGAAGCCCCCGGCGGAGGTATCGGTCGCCGACGTCATCCGCGCACTGGACGGCCCGCTTGCCGCGGTGCGCGAAGTATGGATCGCGACACGCGCAGCGGTGCGCGACGTGCTGGAGCATGTGACGCTTGAGGACATCGCAGCCGGAGCCATGCCGGGTCCGGTCAACGACCTCCTCGAAGCTCCCGGGGCGTGGGAGCGGCGCTAGACGCGTCCCCCCGCTAGCCTTCCAGGGTGCGCCGGATCATCGAGTTCTCCCGATACGTCGTCGTACTTCCCGCACTCGGTGCCCTGGTCGGATCCCTCGTGCTCGTCATCATCGGGCTGTGGGAGATCGGCAACGCGATCTACAAGCTGATCCAGCTGGACGTCGAGCTCAAGGCCTCCATCGTGTCGGTGCTCACTGCCGTCGACACACTCCTGCTCGCGACCGTGCTCCTCGTCATCGGCTACGGCCTCTACGAACTCTTCGTCGACGACACGGTCGAACTGCCCGCGTGGCTCCAGATCCACTCGCTCGACGACCTCAAGGGCAAACTCATCGGGGTCGTCGTGGCGGTCATCGCCGTGGTCTTCCTGGGAGAGCTCGTCGAGGGCACGGACCCGGAAGCGGTCATGCAGTTCGGTATTGGCGCGGGCGCCATGGTCCTCGCCCTTGCGGTGTTCCAGTACGCGACGCGCTCAGGCAAGGGCGGCGGTCAGTAGGCTTCGCGCCATGTCCGCAGCCCAGCGCATCGCCTACCAGGGCGAGCCAGGATCCAACTCCGACGCCGCATGCCGCGAGGTCTACCCGGGGGCAGAGTCGGTCCCCTGCGCGACGTTCGAGGACGTCTTCGTGGCCATGGACGAGGGACGCGCCGATCTGGCGATGATCCCCGTGGAGAACTCGATCGCGGGTCGCGTGGCCGACATCCACCACCTGCTCCCGGAGTCGGGCCTGCACATCATCGGCGAGCACTTCATGCCCATTCACTTTGCGCTTCTCGCTGTCCCGGGAGCCAGCCAGGCGGGCATCACCACGGTGCGCAGCCACTCCCATGCCCTGGGCCAGTGCCGGCAGTTCATCCGTGACCACGGGTGGCGCTCGGTCGTGGCCGACGACACCGCCGGAGCCGCGCGCGAGATCGCCGAGGCCGGCGACCCGTCTGTTGCAGCGCTGGCTCCCGTGCTCGCCGCTGAGCTCTATGGCCTCAACGTGCTCGCGCGCGATGTCGAGGACGAGCACCACAACACCACGCGCTTCCTCGTCCTCGCCCGCGAGGCCGCCGTGCCCCCGGTGGGCTCTGGCCCGGTGATCACGACGTTCGTCTTCCGTGTGCGCAACGTGCCCGCCGCGCTCTACAAGGCGATGGGTGGTTTCGCCACCAACGGCGTCAATATGACGAAGCTGGAGAGCTATCAACTGGGTGGTTCCTTCTCTGCGACCCAGTTCTACGCCGACGTCGAGGGCCATCCCGACGAGCGGCCACTCGCGCTGGCTCTCGAGGAGCTCGCGTTCTACACGGCGTACCTGCGAGTGCTCGGCACCTACTCGGCGAGCGCCTTCCGCGACGGCATCGCGGCGCCCTAGCCACGGCTCACTGCTCAGGGCGTCGCGCGAAGACAAGGTCGCCGGGATCCCACGACTGCAGCGGTCGGGCAAACGGCTCCACCTGATCCGTCATCGCCAACCGTCGCATGAGGGCGATCGATGCGACGTTGTCCGCGTGCACGGTGCCCCACAACTCACGGACACCGAAGCCGTCCTCGAGGTACGACGACAGCCACGCGGCAGCCTCGGTCCCGTAACCACGACCCCACCAGGGAGTGCCGAGGACCCAGGCGACCTCAGCCCATCCGGGATTCACAGTCGCCTCGAGTCGACCGACGACGGTGCCGTCAGCGTCGCGCAGGGTCAGGTTTACCCATGTCTGATCCGGGTCATCCGGACCGGTGAGCACGTGCGCGATGCGGCGGC
>CAZLMT010000093.1:0-8684 GCA_964560615.1 uncultured Actinomyces sp. | reverse complement strand
AGCCGTAGGGATGCTCCGCCGGAGAGGACAGGCGGAAGAGGCACAGCTGGCCGATCTTCATCCCGGGCCACAGCTTGATCGGCAGCGTCGCGACGTTGGACAACTCGAGCGTGACGTGACCCGAGAAGCCGGGATCGATGAATCCGGCGGTGGAGTGCGTGAGCAGGCCGAGGCGACCGAGCGAGGACTTGCCCTCGAGTCGCCCCGCGATGTCGTCGGGGAGTGTGACGACCTCGTACGTCGACGCGAGCACGAACTCGCCCGGATGCAGGATGAAGGCCTCGTCGGAGGCGACCTCGACGAGCTCGGTGAGGTCGGGCTGCTCCTCGGCAGGATCGATGTGCGGGTAGCGATGGTTCTCGAAGACGCGGAAGTAGCGGTCGAGGCGCACGTCGACACTCGAAGGCTGGATCATCCCCGGGTCGTAGGGGTCGAGCCCCACTCGCCCGGCATTGAGTTCAGCGCGCAGGTCGCGGTCGGAGAGCAGCACGACAGGGAGGCTATCGGGCCCTCCGCTCAATCGTCGTCGAACCTGTCCTCGGCGTCATCCGTGAGCCGCTCGAAGGCCTCCATCTGGGCGCCGACGTAGGCGATTCGCCCGGCGAGGGACACGGATTCAAGGACATGCCCGGTCCCCTGGACCGCCATCTCGTCAGCCAGGGCGCGCAGGCGGGAGTCCAGGGCTGCTGTCGCGCCAGGGACGTCATTGGACTCGGATCGCACCGGCATGCCTGGCGATCCCAGTGCGAGTCGCCCGAGTGCAGCCAGCTCGTCCAGCAGGTCCGCGAGTGTGTCCTTGCCCAGAGCAGGTTGCAGGTCTGGCCGGTCGTAGTCGCGGTTGATCGCGCCCGCGAGACCACGGACATGTACGCCGATGCTGGCGAGCCGGCGCAGACGCAGTGCGTCATCGTCGATCACACCGCGGGCCGAGCGCCCACGCGGATTGAAGGCCACCATCTCGACGAGGTCGGTCAGGGCGTCGCGCGCCGCTTCCGCATCACCACGCAGCGCGCGACTATCCGGGATGAAGTGGTGCAGCTCTTCGCGCTCCAGAGGGAGGGCCGTCTCGCGCAATTCCCTGGCCATGCTGCCGAGCAGGGCGAGGATGTGGTCGCGGTAGTCCTGGAGCCGGGCCTCGAAGCGCTCCGGATGCGGCTTGGGCGGCGGCAGATAGATCGACAGGATCCCGATGGCACCTCCGATGACGACGTCGAAGACGCGCCAGCCCGCCTGGCCCCAGGTGACCTGCCCGAGGGCGAAGACGAAGAGCACGGCCGTCGGGATCTGGAAGCGGGCGCCGAGGGACACGGGCAGCCGGCTCGCGACGAAGAGCGATACGAGCATGGCGATCAACACCGACCACCAGGTGACATCGACGAGGGTCACCCACAGGGTCGCGGCGGCGACTCCCACGGCGGTCGTGAGGATGCGCTGGATGGACAGGCCGAAGGTGCTCCAGGGAGAGGAGGAGATCACCAGCAGGGTCGTGAGGGGCGCGAAGATGCCGAAGGAGCTCGGGGAGACCCAGTAGCCCACGGCCCAGGCGACGGTGACGGCGACGCCGATGCGCAGGATCTGCCACGGCGACCTGAAGGACGCCGGCCGCTGCTGCATCACATCGGACAGGCGCAGGTCCGGGAGGATGTCGCGGCCGTCATCCGCTGGTCGGTCCCCGCTCGCCACGAAGCACACCCTAGGACGCACTCGCAGTCGCTAAGGTCACGGAGTGCGACTGCGCATCAACGATCCGGGGCGGGTCGGCCTCCACCGCGCGGTCCGCGCCGCGATCGGCACCACCGTGTCTCTGCTCATCGCACTCACGCTCCTGCCCGGGACCCCCGCCGGTGTGCTGGCGGCATTCGGGTCCATGGCTCTCCTCGGCACGGCGGATTTTGGCGGCTCTGCACGCCGTCGCACGATTTCGATCGCCGCCACCGGTGCTGCGGGGGTGCTCCTCATCGTCGTGGGCGGCCTGGCCTCTCTCAGCGTGTGGTCGGTGGTCATCGTCACCTTCATCGTGACGGGATCACTGGCCTTCCTTGTCGCGCTCCGGGGCACGTTTGCCAGCGCCTGCCCCGCTCTCACCACGGTGTACGTCGCGAGCGCCATGGTGGCGACGACCATTGATTCGATCGGGTCACTCGTTGCCGGCTGGGCCATCGCCGTCGCGGTCGCGCTACCCGTGACGCTGCTCGTGCTCCCCCGGCGCAACCTCGCCCCGGTGCGCGCCGCGTGCGTCAGCGTGCTGCACACCCTGGCCGAGACCGTCCGGCAGCGAGGCGAGGGCCAGCCCCTGGATCAGAAGCCCATCGCGGCCGCGCGCGCGACCCTGCGCGACTCCTACCTCGGCAACCCCTTCCGCGCCGCGGGTCTGAGCCCGTCAGACCGCGCCCTCATCGTGCTCATCGGACAGCTCGAGGGGCTGCTCACGGCACTCTCGCGGGGCTACTCCTACAGCGACCCCCTGAGCCGTCTGCCCGTGACCGGCGCGCTCATCACCGCGAGTGCCGACTCCTTCGACGCCCAGGCTCAGGCGCTGAGCAGCCCCGCCGCACCGCCACCCACGGCCAGCACCGTCACCGACCTGTGGCTCGAGCACTGGGATTCTGCCGTGACGGCCATGGGAGAGCCGTCGTACGGCGATCCCGCTCAGCGCGTCGGCGTCATCGATTCGGCGTTCACCGATCGCGCCATGGCGATCTCCGCGGTTCGCATCTGCATCCTGGTCCGCCGAGTCCTGCATCTGCCCGCGGAGAAGTTCGACGAGAGTGAGCACACGATCCCCGAACCACCCGTGGCGCGTCCGTGGCGCGAGTTGGCGAATCAGCTCACCATGCGCTCGCCGTGGATGCGGATGGCCCTGAGGACGGGCGTGGCGCTCGCGGTGGCGACCCTGGTGGTCGAGGTCATCGGCATCGCCCACGGATTCTGGGTGGTGCTCGGTGTCGTGGCCACACTGCGCATGGACGGCGTCACGACGCTTAAGACCTCGCTCCTGGCGGTGCTGGGCACCTTCGGCGGCGCTCTCATCGGCTTCGGGATCCTGGCCACCGAGGGCAACCACAGGGGACTCATGTGGATCGGCCTCGTGATTGTGGCGTTCCTCGCGGTCTACACCCAGGCGACCACCGCCTACGCCATCGGGCAGGCGGCCTTCTCGCTCTTCGTGATCGTGGCCTTCTCCCTAGTCAATTGGCCGCCGAAGCTGAGCACCGTGGACGAGCGCTTCATCGATGTCCTCATCGGCGCTGGCATCAGCGCTGTCGTCGCATTGCTCATGTGGCCGAGGGGTGTCGCTGCGGGGCTGACCGGCAATGTGAGCGATGCCATCTCGCGTGCCACCCGTCTGCTCTCGGATGCCGTCGCAGACCTCGTCAACGGGCCCGGCCGCGTGACCCCGCAGGAGCTCACGGAGGTCTCCAGCGCATTCGTGAGATCCAAGGAGGTTGTCGAAGTGTCGCTGTCGTCGAAATCGCCCGACGCCACCGCCAAGGCGCACGCCTGGGAGGCGGTCATCGACAACCTGCGCACCCTCACCATGGCGGGGCACCTCATGGCCAACTGGTCCACCGACCGTCCTGCGATTGCCAGCGTGGTCCCTGCCTTGGCGCAGCCGCTCAAGAACGACTGTGCCAGCGTCGTCGCCGAGTGGACGCGCACGGCCTGCGAAGTAAC
Source organism: uncultured Actinomyces sp. (assembly GCA_964560615.1). Lineage (GTDB taxonomy): Bacteria > Actinomycetota > Actinomycetes > S36-B12 > S36-B12 > Mxb001. Next base: position 5,009 of record CAZLMT010000093.1, on the reverse strand, counting down.
GGGAGAGCCTCCGGGCCCACAGTCCCCGGAGCCAGACTTCATCCACGAGGTGACCGCCATCGCGCCTAGCGTGGACCTGGGAGAGCGCGCCATCGCCGACCGCATGGTCGGCGCCATCTGGGCACACGGCTGGCTGCGCATGTGCCATCACGCGGCCACTTCAGCGGAAATCCCCGTCCTCTCCCGCTGAAAGGCACTCCTGGCATACTCATCCCTTGCGGAGGGTGACCTCTCCCGCGGGTGTAGTTCAATGGCAGAACATCAGCTTCCCAAGCTGACAGCGCGGGTTCGATTCCCGTCACCCGCTCGCGCAGCGAGTGGCTCCCGGAATCGGGAGGAGCGAAGCGACGGATCCCGTCACCCGCTCTCGCTATACGGACGCTGCGCGTTCCAGCGCGGCGAGCAGCTCTGGATCCGAAGGCTCGACGAGGATCACACCGTCGGGGAGTACGACGACCGGGATGTTCTTGCGGCCGCTGATTGCCTCGGCCTCCGCAGCCGCTCCGGGCTCGGCCACGAGATCGCGGTAGACGTAGTCGGCTCCGGCCGCATCGAGCGCCCGCTTGGTCCTCGTGCAGTCCGGGCACCAGTCAGCGCCATAGACCGTGATCTCTCCCATGGCTCCAGGCTATTGCCCGGCTGTGGGATCCTGGGGGCATGACGGCGATCGACGACACCAGGGACGTCCGGCTTCTCGTCGACCTCGAGCCGGTCGTCACCGCAGAGCTCGAGCGACACCTGACCATGCACAAGCCGTGGAATCCCCATGACTACGTGCCGTGGGACGAGGGACGCAACTTCGCCTTCCTCGGCGGTGAGGACTGGTCACCGGAACAGCAGCGCTATAGCGATGCCGCACGCTCCAGCCTCATCGTCAATCTCCTCACCGAGGACAACCTGCCGAGCTACCACCACGAGATCGCGAACATCTTCGGCCGTGATGGAGCCTGGGGCACGTGGGTTGGCCGCTGGACGGCGGAGGAGAACAGGCACGCCGTCGCCATCCGTGACTACCTCGTCGTCACACGCGCCGTCGACCCCGTCGCGCTCGAGGACGCGCGCATGGTGCACATGACGCAGGGCTTCGAAGCAATCCACCCCGGCCTGCTGCACGGCGTGGCCTACGTGTCCTTCCAGGAGCTCGCCACGCGCGTCTCGCACCGCAACACCGGTGCAGCCACCGGCGATCCGCTCGCGGAGCAGCTCTTCCAGCGCATTGCCCTGGACGAGAACCTCCACATGCTCTTCTACCGCAATGTCTTTGCCGCCGCGTTTGACCACTCGCCCGATATGTCGATGCGGGCCGTCACCGACACGGTGCGCGACTTCGCGATGCCCGGGCACAGCATCGAGGGCTTCACGCGCAAGGCGATGGAGATCGCCGTCGCCGGGATCTATGACCTGAAGCAGCATCTCGACGAGGTCGTCATGCCCGTCCTGCGCCACTGGAATGTCTTCGAGCGCAACGACCTCGGCCCCGATGGCGAGATCGCCCGACAGGAGCTCGCGGAGTTCCTTGAGGGCCTGCGCGAGCAGGCCGATCGCTTCGACAACCGCCGTGAGGCCCTCGCCAAGCGGCTCGGCTGGACCGACTGACGACACGGGGGCGTTAACCCTGGGGTTCGCGCCCCACCCTGGGTACCGTCGTATCCATGTCCGAGACGCGCACACGCCCGAGCCAGGTCACCATCGTCGTCATCCTCATCTGGATTGCCTTCGCGCTGACGGTCGTCGGTGCCATAGCCACGATCCTCGCCGGAACGGCCATCGCGGCCAGTGATCAAGCCTCGGTCGAGCAGCTCCTCAAGGATCTCGACCTTCCTGCTTCGTGGAGCACCACCGCTGGTCCCATCGTCATCGTGACCGGTGCGCTCTTTTTCATCGTGGCGCTGATCGAGGCGATCTTCGCCATCGCGATCGGACGCGGCAGCAATATCGCGCGCATCCTGCTCACGATCCTGCTCATCATTCGCATCATCGGCGGCCTGGTCTTCATCCTCACCAGCTGGGGGACAGCGGCCTTCATGTTCGGCGTCTTCCTCGACATGGGCCTAGCCATCATCGTCCTACTACTTCTCTTCAACCATCAGTCCAACGAGTTCTTCACCGACGAAGTGAAGTCCCGCTAGGACTACTGCTCCGGCGCATACATCCCCGGCTCGGAATCGCCCACGATCCGAGCGAGTTGGGGCACGACCAGGAACCACGTGACTATGTGCGGGATGAGCAGCCAGATTCGCGTCGACCATAGGACGTCGGCGGGCTGAAGCAGGGGGCTCGCACATGAGAGCACCGCGATCGCCGTACCGCCCCAAAAGACGATGCGGCGTGCATGGCGGCGGCCCAGCATGATCGCGGTGAGCAGAGCGCCCACGAGTGCGGCCAGGAGCGGGGCCAGGAGCATGAGGAACCACGGCACGACCTGCAGTCCCTCGGATCCCGGACGCGCCACCTCGAAGGGCACGCCCAGTAAGCGGCCGATCCCGTAGATCGCGAGGCTCAGCAGCCCCGACCACGCCCCGGTCACGACCCCGGCGTAAAGCAGGTTGGAGGTGTGAGGCACGGTGCTCGCCGGCGGCGGCACGGGGGTGACTGAGTCGGCCCAGGGAGCGCTCACGGGGGCAACCGTATGCCCGAACCCCCACCGGGCGTCCCCTTGCATTGGCTACCGATCAGTAGCATCATGGGGTTACTGGTGGGTAACACCCGTCGGTAACAGTCTGAGAAGGCATCTTCCGAGAGGGCAGGGGTCGCCATGTCGCACTACAAGGCCAATCTTCGAGACATCGAGTTCAACCTCTTCGAGGTCTTCGGTGCGGGCGACCGACTGGGCACGGGCCCCTTCGCGGTCGACGCCGAGACAGCCCGCGATGCGCTGGGCGAGATTGAGCGCCTGTCGGCCGGTCCGCTTGCGGAGTCCTATCTGTCGTCCGACCGCAACCCGCCCGTGTATGACCCCGTCACGTGCACCGTCACCATGCCTGAGGACTTCAAGAAGTCCTTCCGCGCGCTCATGGACTCCGAGTGGTGGCGACTGGACCTGCCTGAGCACATGGGGGGCGCCGGCTCGTCGCCGTCGCTGCGCTGGGCCGCTGCCGAGATGTTCCTCGGCGCCAATCCCGGCACCTTCCTCTACATGTCCGGGCCTGGCTTCGCCACCATCCTCGATCGCATCGGCAACGACGACCAGAAGCGCTGGGGCCAGCTCATCGTCGACAAGGAGTGGGGCGCCACCATGGTGCTCACTGAGCCCGACGCCGGCTCCGATGTGGGCGCCGGACGCACCAAGGCCTACCCCAACGAGGACGGCACCTGGCGCATCGAGGGCGTGAAGCGATTCATCACGTCAGCGGAGCACGACATGACGGACAACATCGTCCACCTCGTCTTGGCACGCCCCGTGGGCGTGGAGGGCGTTGGCGGACCCGGGACCAAGGGCCTGTCGCTCTTCCTCGTGCCGAAGTATCACGTCGACCTCGAGACCGGTGAGCTCGGCGACCGCAACGGTGTCTACGCCACCAACGTCGAGAAGAAGATGGGCCTGAAGGTCTCCACGACCTGCGAACTCACCTTCGGTGAGAAGGAGCCTGCCATCGGCTGGCTCGTCGGCGACGTGCACGAGGGCATCGCGCAGATGTTCATGGTCATCGAGAACGCCCGCATGATGGTCGGCACCAAGGCCATCGCGCAGCTCTCGGCTGGCTACATGGCGGCCCTCGACTACGCCAAGACGCGTGTGCAGGGAGCGACCCTTCCGCAGATGATGGACAAGACCGCCCCTCGCGTCACGATCATGCATCACCCCGACGTACGCCGCGGCCTCATGCTGCAGAAGTCCTACGTCGAGGGCATGCGGGCGCTCATCCACTACACCGCGATGTGGCAGGACGAGATCCTGATGGCCAAGTCAGGCGTCGAGGGGATCGACCTCGACATGGCGGAGCGTGTCAACGACCTGCTCCTGCCTATCGTCAAGGGAGTGGGGTCCGAGCGTTCCTACGAGCTCCTCTCCACCTCGTTGCAGACGTTTGGTGGCTCGGGTTATCTCCAGGACTACCCGGTCGAGCAGTACATCCGCGACGCCAAGATCGACACCCTCTACGAGGGCACGACCGCGATCCAGGGCCTGGACTTCTTCTTCCGCAAGATGGTCCGCGACCAGTTCAAGGCGATCTTCTACCTGGCCTCACAGATCACCGAGACGGTCAAGGGTGATGCCGGCAACGGCGTACTCGCTGGAGAGCGCGAGCTCCTCGGCAAGGCACTTGAAGACGTGCAGGGCATCATTGCAGCGCTCGGCGGCTGGGCCATGGCTTCGCAGGAGAATCCCGACGAGATCTACAGGGTCGGCCTCAACACCACGCGCCTGCTCATGGCCTCGGGTGACCTGGTCATCGGCTGGCTCCTCCTGCGCCAGGCCGAGGTCGCACTCGCCGCACTGGAGGCAGGAGCCACCGGCAAGGACAAGGACTTCTACGAGGGCAAGGTCGTCACCGCCAAGTGGTTCGCGCAGAATCGCCTGCCGCTGCTCGCGGCCGAGCGCGCCGTCGCCGAAGCCACCGACGACGCGATCATGAGCCTTCCTGAGGAAGCCTTCTAGGCAGATCCTCTACGCCGATTGGTCAGTTGTCGACTGGCTCCATGAGGGCGCTGGACGCAACAACTGACCGCTCGCGCACCATAGGCGCGGAAGCCCGCGGTCCGGGGGGACACGCGGGCTTTCGCTTGTGCGGAGCGCTCGTGCCAGGATCGACGCGTGCCCGCAGCCGCGACGAGCGAGACCTTCGCGTCGATCTTCCTTGAGTTCGGCCTCCTGCTGCTCGGCCTCGGAATCCTCGCGCGCATCGCGCACGCCCTGTCGATCTCGCCCGTGCCGCTCTACCTCATCGCGGGACTCTTCTTTGGCGAGGGCGGCCTCGTCGGCATCCCCGCGAGCGACAACTTCGTCTCGACGATCGCCGAGCTCGGCGTAGTCCTGCTCCTGCTGCTGCTGGGCCTGGAGTACTCCG
>CAZLMT010000092.1:4401-8724 GCA_964560615.1 uncultured Actinomyces sp. | reverse complement strand
TCCTGCTCAGTACAGGCTGCGCTGTCGCACTCGTCGCCGCATTCGTGCCGGCTGTCGCGAGTGGAACGAACGTTACAGCGCCGGCGTCATCCAGCAACGTCAGCATCGACGACCGCAAGAAGCCGAAGCCCACCAAGAAGCCCAAGCCCACGAAGTCGCCCAAGCCGACACAGCCGTCGATTCCGACGCCGACCGTGGCGATCCCCCCGCAGGTCCGTGCGATCGAAGCGTGGATTCGCGCACAGCCTCAGGACTACAAGCAGGCTCCGTCCACCTTCGTTTACACAGTCGATCCCGCTCTCGTCGGGACACAGTGGGAAAAGGCAGCCAAGAGCGGTGCGAAGGGGGCCTTCGAGGCGCACGCGCTTCTAGGTCAGCCGGTCACCAAGCCCCTCCGCGTCTACCTGGGCTGGAGCGGGGAATGGTTGAAGGAGAGCCTGCCAAAGGACGTCTGCCCGTCCTTCTCACCGTACGGCCAGGCCTCGGTGTGTCCTCGCAGCGACGTCATCTACACGCGGTACCAGGGCTTCCAGGACTACAGTCCTTCGCTGACTCCGACCAGTCAGCTCGCACCCACCATGCGATTCGGGGTGGAGGGGCTGCTCGGCCATGAGCTCACGCACGTCGTTCAGACCTCCATCTACCCGCAGAGCAGCACGCGCACGTACCCCGCGGGTGGCGACTGGCTCGTCGAAGGCTGGGCGGTCATGCTTCAGACGATGACAGCGATGCGCCAGTACGACATCCCCTACGCGACAGCGCGCGACTACGAACTGCGTCTCATGGATGCGCAGTGCCAGGGTGCGAAGCTCAAGGACCTGCTCGCTCCCGCCTGGTTCACCAACTGCACCTACCTGCGCGGCTTCCTGGGCATGGAGTACTTGATGGCGAAGACAGGCGACATGAAGGCTGGTTGGACGTGGGCGTCTCAGGACGCCGCCACTGCCCGCGAGGCCTTCGCCAAGGCCTTCCCATCGCTGGACATGGACACGTTCATGGCTGAGGCCGATGCCTACGCCGACCGGGAGATCGCACTCTGGCCTCAGCGGCTCTGGCCGCGATAAGCACGGCCGAACGCCGTGCGAATTGCGACAAAGCCGCCTAACACCCAGATGGGCCCCCCGACCTAAGTCGGAGGGCCCATCGTGGAGAGAGTCGTTGCTTACCCGATCAGCATCACCGAGCGGCGATGATGATCGAGTTGGAGCGGATGTTCTCAAAGCGGAACTGAATCGAGATGCGCTTGCCTGTCTTGCGCTGCCACTCGAAGTTGCCCAGTTCGCTCACTGTGCGGACTCCCGTGCCCGCGGTGAATCCGGTCTCACCCGGGAAGCGGATGAAGGGCGTCACGACTTCGCCCACGAGTTCGGTCGTGGTGCCTTCCACGAAGACGCGGTTGGAATTCTCGCCATTGCCGCGCGTGCCTTCGATCATGATGGTGGGAGCGTCGGGGTTCCGCACCGTCACCGAAGCCGCCGCCGATGTCACCGGAGCGGGAGCACCGGTCGGGGGTGTGTAACCCGCGACCCACGCCGGGGTCGTGTTGGCTGAGCCACCCTGCGGCCCCGCGGTGATGGCACCGGCTCCTTCGCGGCCAGCGATGAGGGTCACATCAGCGATCCCCGCATCATTGGTCGTGACATTCGTCGTGTTGGTGAGTCCACCGAAGAGCACCTCGCCCGTTGCACTGAGCGTGACGCCACCCGTGGACGTGCCGGTAGCACCAGGCACGCCGTTGCCGAAGACGTCGGTCACGGAGACGCGGATGGTGCCGAAGGCAGCCACACCGAGTGTCTGCGACGCCGGCGACAGCGCGATGTTGTAGGACGCAGCCGGGACGGTCGCCACCTTGATCTTCGTCGTGGTGGTGATGCCACCCGAGGTGAACACGATGTCGTGATTGCCGGTCTTGGTCGCGAAGACGTAGACCGACTGACCCGAGGCGACGGTCGCGGTGCGCGAGCCGCCGGTCCAGGCCAGGTTGGTGAGCGAAGTCGCCACCTTGACGCCATCCGGCACGGAGACCGTGACGGTATTGGCAGGTGTGGTGCTCGGGGTGAAGGTCACGTACTCACCCGTTGCGGTGCCCGCACCCGTCGCCACGGTGTAGACACCGGTGGCAGCGACGTTGACCAAGCCGTCATAGGGGACGACGGCGTAGGGGATCGTCGCGATCGACGTCGTGGTGTTGAGGATCGGAGTGGTGGCTCCGCCCGCAACCCCGACGCTCATGGCGGTGACTGCGCCCGAGGTCGTGTAGGTGACGACGAGCTGCTGGGTCGCCGTGACGGGTGACCCGGCCTGCGGGGTTGCCGTGAAGACGTAGGTCTCCGACTGGCCCGTGGTGAGACCCGCCAGACCCGACACCGTGACAGTGGCTTCGCCACCGGCGTTGGTGGTGCCCGACGACAGCAGTGCGCCACCCGTGCTCGTGCGGAAGGCACGGACAGTCGCGTTGGAGATCGGATCGCCGAACTGGTCGGTCACGATGACCGCCACCGTCGTGGTGGCACCAAGCGGCTGCACGATCGAGCCGGTGGGCGACAGGAGGATGTTGTCAGCAGTGACCGCCGCTGCGGTCTGCGTGACCGTCAGCTGGACGCCGGCAACCTGAGTGGTGTTATCGGCCTGGACCTGGTTGATCCGCATGGCCGAGCCGGTGTTGAGCATGTTGCCACCCAGCGTGAAGGTCGTCGACCCGATGCCGGAAGCGTTCAGGGGCACATCGACGAAGGTCGTCGCCGTACCCAGGCTCGAGCCCGCGGTCACGCCATTGATCGTGCCCGTGCCGCTCGATGCGAAGGCTGCGAGACGCACCGTGGTGGATGCAGTGCCGACCACGGCGACCGTCACCGATGATCCTCCCGAGAGGATCTCCGAGGTGACCGCTGAGGGGTTGGCGCCGGACGTCACATTGAGGGGAGACGACACGGAGATGTTCGTCACGGCCGTGGTGGAGATGGTGCCCGAGACGTTGACGGTGGCATTCTGCGCTGTCACGCCACCCGCGGGGAGTGTGCCGCCGGGAGTGGCCGTCACGGTGTAGGTGCCCGCGGTGCCGGGGGCCGTGTAGGTCACGCCAGCGACGCCGTCATAGAGGGATGCTGCTCCGGAGCCGGTGGGTGTGACCGCGGTGGCGGAGCCACCGGTGGCCGACATCGTCACCGTGTCCACGGTCAAGGGCTGGGTGTTGTTGCCGTTGGAGTCCTTCAATGTCACAGCCAGGGACGCATTGCCGGAGACGGCCGTGGTCTGTGAAGCCGGAGTGAGCGTCATGGACGCCGGTCGACCGGTCGTGGTGAAGGCCCAGGAGACGGTGTCGAGTGCGACGCCGGCCCTGAAGGTCGTCAGCGTTCCCGAGTAGCTGCCGACCTGGTTGGCGGCGACACCGATGGCGGCGGTCGCGCCGGAAGCCACGGTGTACGCCGGAACGACGCCAGCGGCTGCCATCTGGGCCGCGCCGAGACCGTATCCGGTGGTCGTGCCCAGCGCATTAGTGAAGACGCCCGTGCCGGGGTCGATCGTCGCGTTAGCTCCGACATTGGCCGTCGTGGCCACGCCGATACGAGCCGCCGAGGACGGGGCATCGACGATGTCGAGGACGACCGTGTCGGTGTTGGCGAGCGTGTTGCTGCTCGACCAGGAGAGCGAGGCGTAGGACACGCCATCGACCGCGCTGCCCGTGAGGGTCACGCGCACAGGGCTCACGAGGGCACTGACGGCCGCCTTGGGCTTAGCGTTCGGGGCGGCGCTGACTGTCGTGGCGCCAGCGACGGAGAGCAAGCCCACGGCCAATGCCCCCGTGGCAATTCCGGCAAGCATGCGCTTGCCATGATGCATTGATACTGACAATGCCTTATCCCTTCCTTCAAGCCGCGTGCGCAGTAGGGTGCGTCAACCTTCGGCAGCCTCAGGCGAGGCCACTTGTGATGCTCCGCAGTGATGCGCCTCGGGGCCAGGATCGTGGTGGCGGATTGCGTCATTGAGCACGTGATCACACGCAATTCACATGCGATGGCGACTCGCGCCGTGAGTTTCCCCGGTGTCTCCTGTGCGATTGACCGGCACGTGACTAGTGATGACTGATGAGGTCCAGCGCGACCTGCTCGAGAGCACTCGGGACACCGCCTGTCTGCGCGACCGCTGCGCCCATCGCCGACGCATCGAAGGCCACCCCCGGAGCCAGGAGCTCGAGCGCTGCGACGACGAAGGCTGCCGCCGGTGATGACGCACCCCCCGAGGTCGACAGGGCCTGCAGAGTGAGCACCTGCTCCGAGGCCAGGCCGACGCGATTCGATGACGTGACGATCACCGACACTCGTG
>CAZLMT010000092.1:3973-4391 GCA_964560615.1 uncultured Actinomyces sp. | reverse complement strand
GGACCCGACCCGAGGACGACCGCGAGCGCTCCCTTGGCGTCGATCCCCTCGAGGCCATCGACCACGACGAGGGTGCGCCGCCCACCGAGCGCCCGAGGCAGGGCGCTGCGCAGGGCCTCGGGGGTGCCGTGCAGGTCGACGACCGCAGCAATGCGCTCCAGCACATCGTCTCCGCTGGATGCCGTCGATGCGTCCACCCACACCACTCCACCGGGAAGATCGTCTGCCAGGGTGCGCGCCACCGCTGCCGCGACCCGCGTCTTGCCCACTCCTGACAGCCCGGAGATCGTGACCAGCGGCGATCCGCCGACCTCGAGCATGGTCGATGCCGCGTGCACTTCGATGTCGCGGCCGATGAGCGGGCCCGCATACCGCGGGATGTCCACCTTCGAACCCCAGGCCTGGGAAAGCGCGGCTC
>CAZLMT010000092.1:0-3963 GCA_964560615.1 uncultured Actinomyces sp. | reverse complement strand
GTGCCGTGATCTCCGCGAACTCCACGGACGGCTCTGCGCCCGTGTGCTCCTTGAGCCGCGCACGGAAGTCGCGAGCGATGTCGCCGGCCTCCGAGAGCCGCCCGGCCATCGCGAGCGTGCGGGCATAGAGCAGAGCGCGCAACTCACGATCGGGATGATCGGCGTAGGCCTGCGCCAGCAGGGGGATCAGAGCGTCGCAGTCCTGCGAGTTGCGCACGAGATCGACGCGCATGCGCAGGAGCGCATCCTCAGCGGTGTCGCGCAGCTGCAGGAGTCCAGTCCGTCGTACGGCGAATTCGCCATTGGGCAGGTCGTCGTAGGGCTTGCCTCGATAGAGCATCAGGGCGGCCTCGAGGTGGATGCGCGCCTCACGGAAGTGTCCCTGGCCCACACGCTCCAGACCCTGCTCCACGTGGTGCCGGAACTGCACCTCATCGATCTGCTCATCGCCGACATTGAGGCGGTATCCACTCCCCACGAGCTCGATCGCCTGTGTCCCCAGGATCGTGCGCAGGTGGGAGACATAGGACTGCAGACTGCGCAGTTGCTGCGCGGTCGCCGATCCCCAGATGCGATGGGAGATGGCCTCCCGGGCGACCACTTCACCCGGGTGACTCGCCAGCACGGCGAGCACCCGTCGCTGCTGGGGCGCCGGCGGATGGATCTCCTCCCCATCTCGCAGGATGACCTGCGGGCCGAGGACTCGGATCGAGATCGGCATCATCGCGCTTCACGCGTGATGTGACATGTCCCCCTGGACGACAGCGACTTACCTACAGACTCCATGCATAAGGTCTACGCATCGCATGCGTGCGAGACAAGGATCGTGCACGTCACACATAGGTCAGGGGCCGGTCAGGGTCTCATCTTTCCCCTAAGGGTGCGGGTAGGGGGTGCCCTCGTCATCGATGAGGGCGTGCACCCGCACACCCTTGGCTCGCAGCGGAGCGCGGCCATCGAGGAAAGGCAGGTCCATGACCACCGCGAGGCTGATCACGTGGGCACCCGTCGCATGCACCAGATCGACGGCGGCGACTGCCGTGCCACCCGTGGCGAGCACGTCGTCGACGATGACGACGCGGTCCGCGGGGGTCAGGTCATCCTGGTGGATCTCCAGGGCGCTCGTGCCGTACTCAAGGGCGTATTCACGCCGGTGCACCTGCCGGGGCAGCTTGCCTGACTTGCGCAGGGAGATGAATCCACAGCCGAGCTCATAGGCCAAGGCAGCACCGAGAGGGAAGCCCCGCGCCTCGATTCCCACGATCATCGTCGGCTGCTCTGCGCGCACGGCATCCGCCCAGGCCCGCACGGTGATGCCGAGGGTCACCGGATTGGCGAGGATGCCGGAGAGATCCTTGAAGGAGATGCCGGGCTTGGGGAAGTCGGGCACCACGACCACGTCGGCCCACAGCGTGGAGAGGTCTTCGGTCACGGGTGCGCCTTCGGGTCTGGTCAATGTCCTACGGACTCAAGAATCGCCGTCGCACTGCACATTCCCAGGCCGCCGCGCCGGGTGACATCGCGCGACTACGCTCATCCCATGGCCCGAAGCCGACTGGCACTGCGCCGCCCGGAGTGGATCTCACGATGGTCCACCGACACCGCCGCCCAGGCGGGGGTCATCGGCGCCGCCTGGAGCGTGGCCGGTTCGCTCGCCCGCGGCCTGCTCCCGCGCTCACCCATCGACCAGGCCGTCGCCACCGGCGTGACCGCAGCGATCCACTACGAGCTCACCGCCACCGCGTGGTCCTCGCTGGAGGCGATCGCGTCGATCCCGGGCACGCGCCCGGGCACCACCGCGCGCGTCGTCGTCGCCTCGGGAGCAATCGTCGGCGGCTATGCCACCGCCTTCGCCACCGCCAAGGCCTCGGCTGATAATCCTGCAGCTGCTGCCGCCTACGCCGCCGGCCGCCAGATCGCCTTCGCCGGCATCTCCGGCGGTGCCGCCTCCCTGTGGGACGAGGTGCTGCACAAGCGCCTGCACCTGCGCCCCGGCCTCGACACCACCCTCGTGCCCAACGTGCTCACCGGTGCCGCGATCGCGGCCGGCAATGTCTACTTCGCTGTACGCCGCGCCCACAAGTACGGCCGCATCAACCCCGACAACCATCGGGTCGAAGGCGTCAACGCTCGCTCGCTTCTCACCGCGACGGGTGTGGGCGTCGCGAGCTTCATCGGACTGGCCACGCTCGTCGTCGGCGAGCAGGTAGCCGCTCACGGGCTGCAGCGCCTCATGCGCGCCGCCATCCGCCGCGATCCGGGCGCGGCGGGCGGATTCGTCGCCCACGCCGCGCTGCTCGGTGCGATGGGCCTGACCGGGGCCTACGCCCTCAAGCGCGTGACCGACCGGCTCGAGCGCAGGGACGACATCATCGAGCCGGCCTACCCCGAGTCGCCGAGCAACCCGCACGTCTCCGCGGGACCGCGCAGCGACATGCCCTTCGACGCCATCGGCAAGGAGGGCCGCCGCTTCGTCACGATGGCGCTCACGCACGACCAGATCACGCAGGTCATGGGCGAGCCCGCGGTCGACCCGGTGCGCGTGGTGTGCGGCTACGAGACGACCGACGACCTGCGCGAGCGCGCGGCACTCGGCATCGCCGACCTCGAGGCGTGCGGTGGCTTCGAGCGCTCGCTCATCTGCGTCGCGAGCCCCACCGGTGTCGGCTACGTCAACTACACGATCATCGAGGCACTCGAATACCTCTCCCGCGGCAATTGCGCGACCATCGTGCCGCAGTACGCGCTGGTCCCCAGTGCCCTGGCCATGACCAAGACTCTCGACGGTGTCACCCTCACGCGCTATGTGCTCGAAGCGATCCAGCAGCGCCTGCAGTCGATCCCCGCGGAGCGCCGCCCGCGCGTGGTGCTCATGGGCGAAAGCCTGGGCGCCAACGTCGCCCTCGACGTCTCCACCGTGCCGGGGCCCTTCGTCGGCATTCCGGCGCTCGAGCATCTCGGTGTGAGCGGCGGGGTCTACTTCGGCGTGCCCTTCCGCACCGAATTCTGGCGGCGCTGGCGCGAGAATCCCGAGGCGATGGACCCCGAGCACGAGCTGATGCTCGTCTCCGAGCCGAGCGAGGCGCCGCCGCTGGCACCGGGTCGGATGCGCCAGCTCATGGTCGTCCACCACGACGACCCGGTCAACAAGTACGCCTACTCGATGGTGCTGCAGCCGCCCTACTGGATGGGGCCCGCAACCACTCGCCCGCCGATGGTGCCGCGCGAGACGCGCTGGCGACCCATCACGAGCTTCGTCATCGCCACGGTCGACCTCAAGAACGGCATGAATTCCAAGCCGGGTGCCTTCATTCGCCGCGGACACGACTACCGCATCGAGGCGCGCCTGGGTCTCCAGCGCTCCTACGGTCTTGCCTGTACCGATGAGCAGGCCGAGGCGATCGAGGAGGCGCTGCGCCACAACGAGACCGAGTGGGCCGCGCGCCGCATGATCGCGCGCAAGATGGATCGCGCCCGCCGCTCGATCGCCGCGACGCTGGAGAAGTGGGGTTCGCCGCAGATCGACGTCGCCGACATCGATCCGGGTGCGCTGCCCGAGCCCGAGAGCGCCCTCGAGCGCTTCGGCCGGATCTCCGGACCGCCCGGGGTCTAGAGGCGCGGGTCTAGCGCAGGGGCGTGGTGAATCTGTAGACCGCCCGGGCCCCCTCGCCTTCGGAATTCACGGCCCTGACCTGCAGGCGGTAGGTCGTGCTCCGGCGCAGCTCGATCAGTCGAGTCGCCGTGCTGTCGAGGTCGGTCCAGCTCGACCAGCGACTGCCCGTGCCGATGCGCGCGACGTAGCCGGTCACGGGTGCACCGCCGTCATCGGCGGGCGGCTGCCATCTGACCGTGACCCGATACTCCGTGCCGATCCTGGTGAACCTGCCCTTGGTGAAGCCGCTCACGGCACCGGGCACGGTCACCACACTCGTGGGCATGGTGAGGGGCGCGCTCGGTTGGGAG
>CAZLMT010000091.1:8042-8822 GCA_964560615.1 uncultured Actinomyces sp. | reverse complement strand
GGCGAAGCGATCCAGCACACTTGCCAACTGCCTGCCGGCATCGGCCCGATCACTGAATCGCAGAGTGTCTGTCTTCACGGCGTCTCTCCATCCCGCTGATGCCAATTCGTTGTTTGGTGCGTCATCCATGCTCGGTGGAATCACGGTGTGGCACAACGTGTTGAGCGTGCGCTTGACCACGCTTTGACCGCCGTGATCAACGGTCATTGACTGCGCATTTGGTTGCCTACAGAAGTGCGGCGCGTGACTTCGAGGGCACCATTCCACCCAGCAGTGCATCGACATTGATGCGCGCGATGCGAGTGGCGCAGTCACTGATGCCGTAGGGGAGCACGAGAGTTCCCCGATAGATCAGGCCGCCGCAGGAGTAGACGACGTTGGGCACGTAGCCACTCCGCTCGTCCTCCTCCGGCGCGATGAGAGGCCCGGGGTAGGTGGCCAGCACCCTCGACGGGTCATTGAGGTCGAGCAGGATCGCGCTAATGACGTAGCGACGCATGGGACCCGCCCCATGTGTGAGGACGAGCCAGCCCGAATCCGTCTCGAGGGGAGGGCCGCAGTTGCCGACATGGATCAGCTCCCACGGCTCAGTCGCGACGTGGTAGGTCACGTAGTCATCCCAGTGATAGCCATCGGCGGAATAGGCCACGGAGTTCGACTCGCGATCCCACCGGGAGAGTGCCATGTGCGCCCCGCCAATGAGTCGCGGGAAGAAGGCCACTCCCTTGTTGCGCACCGCAACGCCAGAGAGGGGCATGGAGGTGAAGGCCCTGAAGTCTT
>CAZLMT010000091.1:3935-8032 GCA_964560615.1 uncultured Actinomyces sp. | reverse complement strand
GGATGCGCGACACGACCTTGGCCCCGTCGAATCCGGTGTAGGAGGCCCGATAGAGGACCCCGCCGCGGTCGTCGGTGAACCGGGTGATGCGCGCGTCTTCAATCCCGCGGCGTTCGTCCGTGGATGTCGGCCACAGGACCCTCTCGCTCAGGTCGGTCGAGGGATCGAAGTCCACCTCGTAACTCGTCGTGCTGAGCGCGTGCAGCACCGCAGACAGGGAGTCGTTGTCCTCGATGGCGATGGGGTGAGGCAGGGCGTTGAGCCGTGAGATGAGGTCCTCCGGCGTGAAGGTGTCGGGCAGCATGCCGAGGACGAACTGCAGGTCGGCCAGGTCGATTCCGGCTTCGGCTGCTGACTGCTGGAGTATCCGACTGCGGAGTGCGGTGAATCGTGTCGCCCTGGTGGACGCGAAGCGCGAAGGCGGATCAATGACGATCCCGCCGTCGGGGCTCAGGGTGCCGGTGCGGAACACCAGGGATGAGATGTGACCCTCTCCGACAGCTCGCACGCTCATGATGACCCTGAGCGCACTCGAGTCCGTCCCCGTCTGGTCTGGATGGATCGTGAGCGAGGGGTTGAAGTAGGCGGTGGACTCGAAGGCGTACTCCTGAGTGAGGTAGGCACCGATCAGGGTGCGGCGCGCTACGGACGCCCCCTCGGTCCGCTCGACGAGGGATGCGACCGCGGCGTAGTGCTCCAGCAGATGGCGCTCGAGGTGCCGATGGCGCGACTCAAAGTCCTTCAGCGTCTGCTCGAGTGTCTGCTCGACCTGCTCCTCCGACATGGACATGCACCGGTCGACGAGCTCCCTGGCGCGGGAGGTGCCTCTGATGAGCTCTTCCTCGCCGGGGATGAAGAGGCGGCAAAGGACCCGGTGAGGGTCCCCCTTGAGGATGATGTCGGTCCTGTCGACAATGTCCATCAGCGCGCCTGGAGCGCTTCGTGGTACACGCTCACTTGGCCCGCGGCCGAGAGATATGCCAGGGTCGACTCCGCTCCGCAGTTGGGATTGGGTCCCTGGGGTGTGAGTCCGTCGAATCCTGCGCCGGTGCGCGGATCATGCATCCACGTGCCTACGTCGTTGACGCCGTAGAACCACATCGTCCCCAGCCGTGCCGTGTCGAGCCAGCGATCGTCCGACGTCGCATCGAAGGCTGTGAGGCAGGCATCGACCAGATGCGAGACCTCGAGGGGCTGCTGGTCGAAGGAGGGGAGCGTGTCTCCCGGCGACCATCCGATGTTGCCAATCGGCGATAGGTGACCCTGGGGAGTCTGCAGGCGCAGGAGCCAATCGAGCATGTCCAGTCCGTGATCGAGCGTGTCGCTCTCCTCGAGGTGGAGCCCCGCGGCGATGACCACGTGGGGGATGAGGGCGTTGGCGTATGTCAGGCGAGGCTCGGGCCAGGGAATGGAGGCGTCCTTCTTCCGCAGGATGTGGTTGCGTGCGTCCGCGAGGAGATCGAGCGCGGCGGCATTGTGGGGGAAGCGCCGGAGGTACTCGGCTGCACCGAGTGCGGCATGTGCCATGGACCGGAGAAAGGGACTGCGTCGACTGCTGGACAGGCGGAAGGCTCCCACGGCGGTCTCGATCCGATCCGCGCTGCTGCTGTGGCCCACGACAGTGCCCCAGGCCCACAGGGCGCGGCCCCAATGGTCTTCGACGCCGGATTCTCTCGACCATGCGCCGTCGGTGCTCTGGCGGTTGATGATCGAACCGTCGGGCTGCTGTGCTTCTGAGAGGAAGTCCAGGCACGTGTCAGCGACGGCATCCACCGCCGGGGGAGCGGAGGGATCCCGGGCGATCACGATGAGCGCCCGGGCCACGTCGTCGACGCAGTATCCGTGCTCCGGGAGAGGGGTCTGCCCCGAGCAGTGCTCGAAGACACCGCGGGGCGTGGACAGCGAGAGAAGGTGGTCGTAGTTCATGCGGACGCCGCCAACGAGTTGTCCGCGTCCTCGGCCCGTGCCCGACCTCTCCAGAGCTGGTCCGCGAGTGTGAGGTAGTTGTCGCCCACCCGGCCCCAGTCCAGGTCGGCTGCCAGCGCTCGACTGCGCTCGCGCATGCGTTCGCTTGCCTCGCCATCACGCAGCGCGTGCTCCACGGCGTCGGCTATGGCGATGGGGTCGCCGTGATCGACGAGGATGCCCGCACCCGTGCCCAGGAGCTCCGCGGCGTGCGGGAATCGTGTGGCGATGACGGGGCCTCCGGCCGCGATTGCCTCGACCAGCACTCCCGAGGTGATCTGCTCGCGCGAGTCGTAGGGCAGGAGGAAGAGAGAGGACTCGCAAATCAACTGACTGAGTCCGTCGTTGCTGAGGTAGTCGTCGGCAACAGTGACCGATGCGGACACGCCGAGCTTGCGGGCGAGGTCCAGCAACGACCGCCGGTAGGCCTCGCCCTCGGAGCGGCGTACGTTCGGATGGGTGGCCCCTGCGATGACGTATTCACCTGCCACCCCTCGATCCCGCAGGATCGCCATGGCGCGGATGCCCCACTCGAGTCCCTTGCCGTGCCCGAGGAGGCCCCAGGTGAGGATGCGATGCGTCGCGTTGTCCTCAGCCGGGCGGCGCCGGTGCCACAGTGCCGTGGCGCCGTGCGGAATCATGACGAGCGTGTCGGGGCGCACGCTGAAGTCCTGCGTGAGCCGCCGGAATGCAGAGTGGGAGAGCACCACGACCGCGTCGGAGAGGTCGAGGATCCGCTGAAGCGCACGTCGTTGGCCGCCCGACGCTGCGGAGGGCACCGTGTGCAGGACGGTGACCACAGGAGTGGCCACCATGCCGATCAGATCCACGATGCCGTGGCCGTCCTGGCCGTCCCAGATGCCGAACTCATGCTGGAGGATGACGACGTCGAAGGAGTTCAGCAGGTTCGCAGTGACCGGGAGGTCCTGGTATCCCCGATGCCGGTGGAGTGTCGCCTCATGGGGCGGGGTCTCCGGGCCGGCGGGCAGGTCCACCATCTCCACGGTGGCTCCCGCGTGCGCAAGCGCACGCGTGAGCGACTCGGCAAAGGTGGCGATTCCACACTGGGTCGGCGGGAAGGTGCTGACCATGGCGATCCTGGGAAGCACGTGCTCTCCTCTCGGGGTTATTCGCTGATTGCGGGTGCAGGCAGCGCGGTGATAACAACGTTGGATAGGTAGCTGCGGGCACCTTCGTCGAATGCGCCGCCGCAGGTGATGAGCACAAGCCGGTAATCGCCTGTGCGCGTGAAGATGCGTGGTGCCTCGGCGGGCAGGAGAGACTTCTTCATGCTCTCGCGCATCGGCCTCCGAGTGAAGATGACTGACGGGCATTGACCGTCCATGACCGTCCATGACCGTCTAGTGCTGTCTCGTGCTCGGTCATGTGCTTCCTATACCTCGCCGACTGCGACACATTGCCGTACACCGCACCAAGCGGTTTGCATTTCCGAAGGGAGTGAGATGAGCGTCGCATCGGCGCCACTGAGAGCCCGGGCTCCACGACATTGGGCCCAGGAGATCGTTGCGGACCTGCCATTGCTGAGGGATTGGAGCACTCCCGAGGCCTGCAGGACGGCGAGTGCTGAAGTCGAGCGTGTGAGGCGGGCCGTGGAGGAGCAAGGAGTTGCCTCCCGATCCGCATCGCGCATCGCCTCGGCGCTCGCGCGCTATGCATTCCTCACCGGAGACTCCTGTGACCCCTCGCGTCGCACCCTGTGGCGCCTCTACGCCGTAGATGGCGTCCCCGCGGACATCCTCTCGGGGCTGACCTGGCAGCAGGTGCGGCCTCGGCTAAGGGAGATCGCCGTGCCCTGTGTGAAGGGGACTCGGTACTTCGACTTGAGTGGAGAGAGCAGCCGACTTGTCATGCTCCTACGCGAGCGGGCGGAGAAGTCGGGCATCTCATCACGGGTCTTCACCCACCGCGACGGCCAGCCCTGGGCGTCGGAGTGCTTGGCCGAAGCCCTCGCGTTGATTTCGGCGCGCTCATGACCCGGACGGTCAGGTGGGCGATGGCCTGGGTCATCGCAGGAATCGCAGCGATGATGTTGCTTGCAGCCTGCGAAGGCGGTGGCATGTCGGAGACTCAGGTCGCGCCGCCACAGGAGATCGCCGCGGTCGAGCCTGATC
>CAZLMT010000091.1:0-3925 GCA_964560615.1 uncultured Actinomyces sp. | reverse complement strand
ATGGAGAGATCATCCGCAATGCCGACATGTCACTGCGTGTGGATGACGTGCGCGAGACGGTGGATCGCATCGACAGCATTGCTGCCCAAGCAGAGGGCAGAATCGCGAGCAAGAGCGTCACCGCGACGGGGGATTCCCTCTATGCGTTTGTTACCGCGCGAGTCCCCGCCGATCGACTCGATGCGGTGATCGCTGCGCTCGGCAGCCTGGGCGAGGTCACCTCCTTGAGCATCGTCGCCGAGGATGTCACCGCCCAGGGTGTTGATCTCGACGCGCGCATCCAGGCCCTGCAGGCATCCATCACCCGGCTGAGGGAGCTGCTCGAGGCCGCGCAGACCACCAAGGATCTCATCGAGATCGAGGCCGAACTCACCACACGTCAGGCGGAGCTGGACTCTCTCGTCGCGCAGCGGGCCGTGCTCTCCGATCTGGTTGCGCTCTCCACGCTCAATGTGTCGGTGAGTCCGAGTAGCGAGGCAGCCGATTGGTCGCCTCCCGGCTTCGCTTCCGGTCTCCAATCAGGATGGAATGCTCTTCGCACTTTGACGGCAGGCCTGATCACCCTCGTGGGATTCCTGCTCCCGTTCATCGCTGTTGTGATGCTCGTCGCGATCCCCGTGGTCGCTCTGATTTTCGTCCTGCGACGTAGGAGGTGAGGGGCCAGTCTGATCGGTCCTCACCTCACGGGGGCGAGGAGTCCTGACCATGTGCGCCGCAGCCCCAGGAAGACGACCCCCAGCACGATGACGACGAGGCCGGCGGCGAGGAAGTAGCCACCGAATCCGAGAGCGTCGACCAGTCGCGCGAACTGCCCGCCGATGGCCCCGCCGGCCGCGGCCGCGAGGTACCACAGACCGAGCAACTGGCCGGTGAGTCCGGCAGGTGCGAGCTCGGTGGTCGTCGAGAGTGCGATGGGAACGATGAGCAGCTCGGCCCAGGTGAGCACAAGGAATGTGGCGAGGACCCAGGCGACGCTTGAGGTGTTGCCCTGCTGAGCGGCGAAGCCCGGGATCGCGATGATGAGGAAGCTCAGGCCGATCCCGATGATGGCAAGGGCTGCCTTGGTGGGGGTCGTCGGAGCGCGATTGGCTAGGCGCGTCCACAGCACCGCGAAGAGCGGAGCGAAGATGACGACGAGCACGGGATTGAGCGAGAGCAGCCAACTGGTCGGCACGGTAAAGCTACCGATGTCGCGCTGTACCCAGTCCTGGGTGAACTCCGTGATGGTCGACCCCGCTTGAGATGACAGCGCGAAGTAGATGACGCTGGCGAGGAAGAGCAAGAGGAAAGCCAACATGTGGCGGTGTTCCAGGCTGCCGCGCGGAGTGCGGCGCAGGAGGAGCGCGAAGACCACGATGGCGACAACGACGATGACGAGCGTGACCGAAGCCGAGATGGCCGCGGCGTTGAAGCCCGCGACCAGGATGGCGATGATGAAGACTCCCGCGATCGCCATCAGGGCAACCACGGCGACCAGCAGGGCCCTCTGGCGCTGCTGTTGAGTGGCGGGGCGCGGCACCGCGACACCGGCACTGCCGAGACGGTGACGGCCGAAGGCGTACTGTGCGAGGCCGATGAGCATGCCGACACCAGCAACGGCGAAGGCGATCCGCCAGGAGTAGGCGGTTGCCAGCCATCCGCAGATGAGCGGTGCGGTGAAGGCGCCGACGTTGATGCCGAGGTAGAAGAGCGAGAAGCCGCCGTCACGTCGCGGATCGCCCTCGGAGTAGAGCAGGCCCAGGACCGTGGAGATGTTGGGCTTGAGCAGGCCCGTGCCTGCGGCAATGACGAGCAGGCCTGCCCAAAACACCGCGATCCCGTGCACGAGCAGGATGAAGTGGCCCGTGGCGATGAGGATGCCGCCGATGACGAGTGCGCGTCGCGGGCCGATGAGTCGATCACCGATCCAGCCGCCGAGGAGGGGTGCGCCCAGGACGAGTGCGGAGTAGACGCCGAAGAGTGCAGCCGCGTCACCCTCGCTGAAGCCCTGCCCCGGTCCCGGTGGGAAGGGGCCATCCTCGGGCCGGATGAGGTAGAGGACGAGGATCGCGACCATGCCGTAGAACGAGAAGCGCTCCCACATCTCGACCATGGCGAGCGTGAGCACGCCCCGCGGCTGCTTTTCCTTCACGCGGCAAGTATGGGTAGTTAGCGGGCCAGACCGCGGGTGGACTCGCGCGGCACCAGCGTCGCTGACACGAGCCTGGTCTCCTCGACGGGAGGGGGCTCTTCGGAGATGAGCATCTCGAGGGCGATGTCGAGTTGGGTGTGGACATTGAGATCGAGCGCGGTGATGCCGCCTGCTGAGGCGACCGCGTCGTCGATGTCCTGAGCGACCAGCAGGTCTCCCGGCACGTCAATTCCCACTTCACGCGCCGCAAGCACGATCCCGCGACCGAAGTCCTCCAGCATGCCGATGATGGCGTCCGGTCGACCGGAGCCACGGAGCATGTCCATGGCTGTCTGCTTGGCGACCTGGGCGAGTTCGGGCCTGCTCTGCACCGAGGTAGCCGGCGCGATCGCCAGATGGGGCTCGACCCCGCGCTCTGAGCACCACGCTGTGTAGGCATCACGTGCGGTGTCCGTCGCCGACCACGGGAGGTCGGAATTGATCATCCCGATTGTCCGCGCGCCGCGCTCCCAGCAGTGGTCCAGCAGTGCGCGGGTGCTCCCCGCGGTGTCGATCGTCACGGCAGGACCGAAGGCACCTCGCGGATCCTGGCCCATGAGGACCGTGCGCGTGGCGAGTCCGTCGAGCAGTGCCAGTCGCGGATCGTCGACGATCGGATCAAGCACGATGAGCCCGTCGAGTCCGAAGGACGCCAGTTGCGAAGCAGACTGCACGCCGGGGAGCACGAGGAGCGCGCGACCGTGGTGAAGGGCCGCCTGGCTCGCTGCGACCGCGACGCGACCGTAGTAGTCGAAGCCAAGGAGCTCCTCGAGTGGCATGGTGGGCAGCTGGGGGAGGAGGAGGCCGATGGTGTCCGAACGACCGAGAGCGAGATTGCGCGCGGCACGGCTGGGCACGTACCCGAGCTCGGCCGCGACCTCCCTGACCCGCTTGCGCGTCGCCGGATCGACCCGGCCCTTGCCGCTGAGTGAGTGCGACACGGTCGTGATCGACACCCCCGCCGCCTGGGCGACATCGGCAACCGTCACTCGTGCGACCACGGCCTGAGGCTAGCGACTTTGGCGAAGTTGCTTGACAGCGCGGGGAGCGGGGACCACACTCGGGCCACCAATGCCAAAGCGATTTGGCACCACGTGAGAGGGAGTCGCTGATGTCCGCTCAGGTCGACTCGGGGGATACGCATCTGCGCCGCAATGCCATCGGCGCCCGTCACATCGTCTTCTTCGTCGTCGCCGCGGCCGCGCCGCTCGGCTTCGCCGTCGGCGCGATCCCCCTGGCCATCGGCCGCGGTGGCATCGGTGTCAGCGGCATGTTCATTGTCGTCGGCATCATCCTTCTCGTCTTCGCCGTGGGCTACGTCGCGATGGCCAAGCACGTGCGTCGAGCGGGTGGTCTCTACGTCTACGTCTCCGAGGGGCTCGGTCGGACCATGGGGCTCGGCACGGCATTCGTCGCGACAGTTGCCTATGCCGTCGCTGCCACCGGCGCGGTGGGGATCTTCGCGATCCTCGCGCAGAGCGTGTTCCTGGAGTTCTTCCTCATCGAGACGCCCTGGGTGCTGTGGGCCCTCATCGCCACATTGCTCATGGGCGTACTCGGAGTACTGCGCGTCGAACTCAATGCGCGCGTGCTCGGTGTCGTCATGGTGTGCGAGGTCGCGATTCTCCTCGTCGTCGGAGCCGTGATCGTGATCTCCGGCGGAGCCGAAGGCCTCTCGCTCGCGGCATTCAGCCCGGCCGAGGTCTTCGGGGTCAATCCTGGCGTCCTGCTCGCCGTCGTCATCTCGGCCTTCGC
>CAZLMT010000090.1:6228-8871 GCA_964560615.1 uncultured Actinomyces sp. | reverse complement strand
GGTGGCTCCCTCGGCCGGGGCCGCGGATGCTTCACCCCGCGTCGTCAACGGGCGGGAGCCCATCCCCGGTGAGACGTCCGCTCTCGTCTACGTCCGTGCCGGTGGCTCCGTCTGCAGCGGCACACTCGTCGATCCCAGCCACGTGATCACCGCCGGCCACTGCGCCGCAGGATCCGGCGGCACGACCAAGAGCCCGACATCCTTCACTGTCGGCTGGTCCGCCACCGGGGTCCTGCCGCCAACCATGTGGGCCGGGGTCTCCAAGGTGGCGCTGCACCCCGACTACGACGGGCAGACCTTCGTCAACGACATTGCCGTGCTCACTCTGACCAACTCGCTAGGCAATGCGATCCCCATGCCCCTCGCCACCGTGGACATCGCACGCACTGCGCTGTCAGCGGGCGCGCAGGTGCAGGCGGCCGGCTTCGGCTACACCTCCGCGCGGGGGCCGCTCTCGGATCGCGCCCGCGTGGGTGACCTCACCATCGTGCCCAATCGCGTATGCCGCGATGACGCACTCACCTACCGGATCGCAGATGTGTCCTTCGTCGGCCTCGACATCGACACCTCCACCGCGGTCTGCGCGATCGGCGTCCAGCCGGCGAGCAACCTCATCATCGACACGTGCCAGGGGGACTCCGGTGGCCCGCTCTTCGCAGGAATCGGAGCCAGCCAGCGTCTCCTGGGAGTAGTGAGCGTGGGCGTGGGATGCGCGGGCTTCGACGACCGCGGTGCCGAGCTGATCGACAAGACCCCGGGTGTCTACACGCGCATCGCGCCGTATCTCGACTGGCTCGCCGAGGTGGGCGTGCGGTCCTTGCCTGCGGCCCCCACCATCACGGCGGTCCCCGACGCGAACGACGGCATCCGCGTGAGCTTCGCGCCAGGCGACACGGCGACGGTGCTGAGCTACCGCGCCATCGCGACGGGAGCCGACGGCACAACCTCATCATGCACCGCACCGGCGACAACGCCCGCGTGCACGATGACCGGGCTCGTCGCAGGGACCACCTATTCGGTCGTCGGCTACGCACTCGGCTCTCAGGCGCAGTCGGACGCATCGCCGGCGGTCACCTCCGTCGCCGGCGTGCCGACGGCGCGCCCCTCCAAGCCGCGCATCGACAGCGCTAAGGCGACCCCCGGTCGACGACTGGCGATCACCGTCACGCGCATCGATCCCGCGGGTTGGACGTCCACCTTCGTCATCTGCAGCGCGGGTGAGCGCAGCTACCGCGCCGATGTCGTGGAGGGCAGGGCGGTGCTCACGCTCCCGGCCGGGATGACCTACCGCTGCTACGCCAAGAGCACCAACGAGGTGGGGGGCACGCGCTCGAACCCCATCCGGATCGACCTCTGACATGCGCCGACTCGCCTACGTCGCGGTCCTCGCGACCGTCGGCCTGCTCACGACGCCTTCGAACCCTGCCCAGGCCGCCCCAGCGCAGACCGCCCCAGCGCAGGCCGCAGCGGGCGTGGGCCCGCGCGTGGTCAACGGCGAGCCAGGACCGTCGGAGGACTTCGGCTTCCTGGTCGCCCTCGGTGATCGATCGCGCTACCAGGCACTCGGGATGGACCGGGCCCAGTTTTGTGGCGGGACCCTGGCGTCCACGACGCTCATCATCACGGCGGCGCACTGCGTCTCAAACGTCGCAGCACGCGACATCGTCGTGGGCTCCTTCCCCGACGGGGACCTCGCAAGCGAGTCCGGGCGGGTGGTCAACGTCTCCGCGATCAAGGTCCATCCCCGCTACAACCCTGTGACCCAAGCCAGCGACATCGCCGTGCTCACGCTCAGGGATCCGCTGCTCGGCGTACCCACTCTCACGCCCGTGACGAGTGAGGAAGCGGAGACACTTGCTGATGCACGGGCTCCGGCGAGTGTCGCCGGCTGGGGGGCCGTCAACCAGCGCGACCCGTGGCGCTTCACGTCGGTCTACCGCATCGGCCAGCTCGTCGTCTTCCCCACGAGCTCATGCGGGGGAGGCGAGCCCTTCACCATCGACGGTGTGGTCTTCCGCGGCTACGGCGCGGACTCCGTCGATGCACGCGTGATGCTCTGCGCCGAGGGCGTGCGCAACGGCGCCCCCGTGGACAGTTGTGTCGGCGACTCGGGCGGCCCGCTCGTGGGAGGAGTCGGTGCGACACGACGCCTCATCGGCGTCGTGAGCTGGGGCCTGGACCAATGCGCGACGCGTCTTGGCGCAGGCGTGTATGCCCGCGTCTCCGCCTTCACCCGTTTCCTCGTCGATGCGGGCGTGCCCTTCGCACCCGAGCCCACCGACACGCCTCTGCCACCCCGCATCACCGCGGTCACGGCGACGTCGACGAGCATCACGGTCACGGTGACACCCGCCACCGCCGGACTGCCGCCGGACGAATACTCCGTTTCCGCGCGCGATCCCCTCGGCCGCATAACGTCGTGCTCCATGGACGCTCCGGTGCGTCCCGCGACAGCGACCTGCACCATCAGCGACCTCACTCCCGCTACGCCGTACGCCGTGTCAGCCATCGCGATCGCCGCAGGCACTCCGTCCGCCCCGAGTGAGGAGCGCACCGTCACCCCGGCAGGACTTCCCGCCAAGCCACGCATCGCGATGACAGAGGTCGAGCGCGGCGGCTACGCGGGCTTCGTCATCACCAACA
>CAZLMT010000090.1:0-6218 GCA_964560615.1 uncultured Actinomyces sp. | reverse complement strand
CAGATTCTGCGCAAGCAGGTGCGCTGCTCCGCCGACGGACATCGCACGCGGACGGCACCCATCGTCTCCCAGGGGCTGGCACTCGTCTCCGGCCTCAGGCGCGGCACGACGTACTCGTGTGTGGCCATCGTGACCAATGAGTACGGATCCACCAAGTCTGAGCAGGTCCGGGTCCGGGCACGCTGACGCCCACTAGGCTCCCCCCATGCTGGCGGCCTATTACGAGCAGCGAGGCAACTCCGACGTCCTGCACGTGGCTGAGATACCCACGCCGGGACCCGGTGTCGGCGAGGTGCGCGTGCGACTTCAGGTCGCCGCGGTCAACCCGACCGATTGGAAGTCCCGCGCGCATGTCGCGCCGATGGAGTACCCCCTGCAGGTGCCCGGACAGGACGGCGCCGGTGTCATCGAGGCGGTGGGTCCCGGTGTCGACATCAGTCGCATCGGCGAGCGCGTGTGGGTCTATCACGCGGCCTTCCAACGCCAGTACGGCACGGCCGCGCAATTCACCGTCGTCCCCGCGCGGCAGGCGGTGCGCATCCCCGAGGGTGTCGATGTGGATCAAGCCGCGGCGCTCGGCATCCCCTACCTCACCGCCTACGGATGCCTCTTTGCTGACGGGCCCATCGACGGCGAGACCGTGCTCGTGCACGGAGGCGCAGGCGCGGTAGGCCACGCCGCCATCCAGCTCGCGCGCCGCGCAGGCGCACATGTCATCACCACGGTGAGCAGCGAGGCCAAGGGTGCGCTCGCCGCCGATGCAGGTGCCCACGTGGTGGTCGACTACACCGCCGACGGCGCGGTCGATGCCATCCGCTCAGCGGCTCGCGCGGGCGTGGGCCGCGTCATCGAGGTCGACCTCACCCGCAATCTCGATCTGGATCTCGCCGTGATGACACCCGGGGGCGTGATCGTGACCTACGCCGCGGACGCGGCCGATCCACCGGTGCCGGTCCGCACGCTGATGATGCGCAATGCCACCCTGCGCTTCGTCCTCGTCTACGGCTTCCCGCCGGCACTGCTCGCTGCCGGCGTGGGCGAGGTGACCGCCGCCCTTGCCGCGGGTGACCTCTCACCCCTGCCCATCGTGCGATTCCCGCTCGCCGATGTCGCTGCCGCGCAGGATGCCGTGCAGTCGAGGACGCCGGCCAAGGTCCTCATCGACATCCCCTGAGATCAGCGACCTTCGGCATCGAGCTCGGCGAGCAGGTCCACGCGTCGTTCGTGACGACCGGCTTCGAAGTCCGTGTCGAGGAAGATTCCAAGCGCGCGTTCGGCTTCGGCGATAGCCGTGACACGACCGCCGAAGCAGGCGACATTGGCATCGTTGTGTCTCCGGCTCATTTCTGCGTCCTCGGCCGTGCGGATCACCGCGGCGCGCACGCCCGGGATCTTGTTGGCTGCCATGCAGATGCCGATACCGCTACCGCACACGGCCACGCCGCGATCGGCGTCGCCCGCAGCCACCTCGCGCGCGACGGCCGCGCCAAAGACCGGATAGTCGCAGGACGCCTCCGAGTCCGTGCCGACGTCGATCACCTCATGCCCGGCGTCGTGAAGCCACTGACACAGGGCCTCCTTGAGGTCGAAGCCCGCGTGATCGCTGCCGATGACGATCCTCATGCGCTCTCACTCCCTCGTCGTGCCATCTCCACCGCTGCCCGCCACCGATCCTGCCGCTCAGCGATCAGGGGATCATGCCCGGGCTCCACGATCCCCTGGGCGGTGATCGCCACCGGAGGAATCGCATCGCCCAGGGCCGCGGCGGCCAGACGCGCCGCCCCCACGACGGTCGCATCCGCCACGGACGCCGGGCGCAGGGCAATGCCGAGTGCCTCAGCGAGCAGGGCGACGTACGCCGCATCGCGGCTTCCGCCACCGAGGGTGGTCAGCGGCGCGGCCGGGGACGCACCCGAATCGACGATGGCCGCGTGACCGGCAGCGACGGCGTAGGCCATGCCCTCGAGCACCGAGCGCAGCATCGCCTCGCGCGTCGTCGACAGCGAGAGCCCCTGCCAGGAGGCGCGCAGGTCAGGATCGAGGTAGGGGCTGCGCTCGCCCGCAACGAAGGGCAGGAAGATCGGATCGCCCGACTGGATGCCCGCGGCGAGAGCGCGCTGCGCGTCGTCGATGCTGGCACCGAGCCACGTGAGCGCGCGCTCCAGAGCCAGGCCACCGCTCTGCATCGCGGCGAGACGGTAGTACGCCGTCCCGATGGAGCCGACCGTGGCGAAGGTATGGGTGCGCAGCGTGTCATCGGGATCGGGCTGCGCGATGACACTGCTGAGCTGTGCACCCGTGCCCAGCGCGAGCGCACCGAATCCCGGCGTGAGCCCCAGGCCATGGATGCCGCACGCCGCATCCGCGCCGCCGGTCGCCACGGGCAGCCCCGCAAGCGGCGAGCCCGCGTGATTGACGGTGCCGGCGACGGCATCCGAGGCGATCACGGGCGCCAGCAAATCCGCGCGTACGCCGCATGCCTGCAGTGCAGCAGGACTCCAGGCACCCGCGATCAGGTCATAGAGCAGCGTGCCGCTCGCATCCGAAGGATCGGTCGCGACCTCGCCCGTGAGTCGCAGGCGCAGCCAGTCCTTGGGCTGCAGGGCCCAGCGCGCGCGCGTCAGGGACTCCGGCTCGTGATCGGCGATCCATGCGAGGGTCACGCCGGCGAAGCCGGGAAAGGGAGCAGACCCCAGGCGCGCGAGCTCCTCGCGTCCGAGAGTGGCGGCGATGCGGCGAGCCTCAGCACTGCTGCGCGTGTCTGCCCATGTGATCGCTGGGCGCACGGGCGTGCCTTCGGCATCGCACAGCACTACGCCGTGCATCTGCCCGCTCAGCCCGATGCCCGTGGGCACCGTGTCCGTCGACTCGAGTGCCTCACGCGCGGCCGCACTGGCCGCCTCGAACCACGCGTGGGGATCCGTCTCGGCCCAGCCTGCGCGCACGGACTCGACGGCGTAGGGGCGGACGGCAGAGGAGAGCACCTCGCCCGCGGGCCCGACGACCGACACCTTGACGGACTGGGTGCCCAGGTCGATACCGACGACGCTTCGCATGGGCACATCCTGCCGCGCTAGCCTCGCTCCCGTGCCCACGGTCGCCTGCATCGGCAGTCTCAACGTCGATCTCGTCGTGCGCGTGACCCGGATGCCCGGCACCGGGGAGACGGTCACGGGTCACGCCCTGGAGCGTCACCTGGGGGGCAAGGGGCTGAATCAAGCCCTCGCCGCCGCCCGGGCAGGCGGGGACATCGCCCTCGTGGGCGCCGTCGGGACCGATGACGGCGGCACGTGGATGCGCACCGAGTTGGGCGCGGAGGGCATCGACCTCACGGCCGTGTCGACCGTCGAGGGTCCGAGCGGCACCGCACTCATCGAGGTGGATGCGACCGGGGCCAACCGCATCGTCGTCATCCCCGGCGCCAACGGCTGGCTCACCGCCGACTACACCTCGGAGCAGGTGCGACGTCTCGCCTCGGCGCGCATCGCGCTCGCGCCGCTCGAGGTACCGCCCGCCGCGGTGCTCGGTGCACTGCGCACGGCACACGCCGCCGGCATGCTCACGATCCTCAACACCGCTCCCGTGCCCCCCGACGGCCTGCCCGAGGGACTGCTCGCCGTCACCGACATCGTCATCGCCAACGAGCACGAGGCGAGCCTCATCACCGGACTCGACGTCGACGGCATCGAGTCGGCGTACGCCGCTGCGCGCGCACTGCGCGACCTCGGCGCGGGAAGCGCCATCGTCACCCTCGGGGCGGAGGGCGCCGTGTGGTCCACCCCCGAGGCTGAGGGGCACACACCCGCCTATCCCGTGACACCCATCGACACGGTGGCCGCGGGGGATGCCTTCTGCGGCGTACTCGCCGCGTCGCTCGCCGACGACCTGCCCTGGGAGGTCGCCCTGCGTCGGGCGAGCGCGGCTGGCGCACTCGCCACCACCATCGCAGGGGCCGCTCCCTCGCTCCCCGCGGCCGAAGCCATCCATCGACTCGTCTCAGCCCATCCCGTGGAGGACTCGTGATCTGGCACCCGCAGCTTGCCTCGCTTCTCGCCCGCTTCCGGCACGCCAATGCCATCGCGGTGCTCGACGCACCGTTCCCGACGTACCCGGATGTCGAGACCGTCGACCTCATCGTGCGCCGCGGGCTGCCGACCATCCCCGATCTCGTCGACCTCATCCTCGCCGAGCACGAGGTGAGCAGCGTGGTCATGGCCGAGGAGTTCCGCCAGCACGTCGATGCGCCCACTCAGGCGGACTACCTGTCGCACCTCGGCGACCTGCCGGTCGAGTGGATCCCCCACGTCGACTTCAAGGCGGAGGTCGGCCGGTGCCTGGGCATCGTCCACACCGGGGACCCGGTGCCCTACAGCAACGTCATCCTGCGCTGGGGCTGATCACATGAAGCGCACCCTGGTGCCGCGCATGGAGCCCTACGCGACCTCCATCTTCGGCGAAATGTCGGCGCTCGCGGCAGAGACGGGTGCGATCAACCTCGGCCAGGGCTTCCCCGACACCGACGGGCCGGACGAGATCAAGATGGTTGCGCGAGCAGCCATCCTGGAGGGCAAGGGCAATCAGTACCCACCCGTGCACGGCCTACCTGACCTGCGCGCCGCGATCGCTGAGCATCAGCAGCGCTTCTACGGGCTCAGCGTCGATCCGGTGACCGACGTCGTCGTCACCACCGGTGCTTCCGAAGCGATCCAGTCCGCCCTGCTCGCACTGTGCGATCAAGGTGATGAGGTCATCGTCTTCGAGCCGTGGTTCGACATCTACGCCGTAGGCATTGCCTTAGCCAACGCGACCCGCGTGAGCGTGCCCCTGCGCCCGCCCGCCTTCCGACCCGACATCGATGCCCTGCGCGCAGCCGTCACCGACCGGACCCGGCTGATCCTGCTCAACACGCCGCACAACCCCACGGGAGTGGTCTTCACGCCCGAGGAGCTGCAGGCCATCGCCGATCTTGCGATTGAGCGCGATCTCATCGTCATCTCCGACGAGGCCTACGAGCACCTGTGGTACGACGGCCACCCGCATGTGCCGATCGCCACGCTCCCGGGCATGGCCGACCGCACGGTCACGATCGGGAGTGCGGGCAAGTCCTTCTCCTTCACCGGCTGGAAGGTCGGCTGGGCGACCGGACCCACAGACCTCATCCGGGCGGTGCGCGCCGTGCGCCAGCACCTGTCCTTCGTGTCGGGCGGGCCGTTCCAGTACGCGATCGCGCACGCACTGCGCATGCCCGACTCCTACTTCGAGGGATTCCGCCACGGCCTGCAGGAGCAGCGCGACATCCTCACCCGCGGCCTGCGTGACCTCGGCTTCACCGCGGTGGAGTCCGAGGGCACCTACTTCCTCACCACCGACCTCGGCCCGCTCTCGGACTACCCCGACGCGCTCACCGCCGCCCGGGAGCTCCCCCACCGGGCGGGCGTCGTAGCGATCCCGCTCCAGGTCTTCTGCGATCACCCCGGGGTGGGGGAGCGCTCGCTGCGCTGGGCCTACTGCAAGCGTCCCGAGGTGCTCCATGAGGCCCTCGGCCGCCTTGCGGCTCTCGGATAGGGCACGATGGTCCGATGCCGCAGATCGAATACGTGACACTCGCCCACCACGCTGAGGCCGTCAACGGCCTGCTCTATCTCCAGGGCGCGGGGTGGACCGACCTCGAGCAGCCCATCGATGGCGAGGGCAACCTCGGCATGCTGCATCTCGGGATCGGCGTGAGCATCACCATCGGCTGGAACGAGACCAACCGCAACTACCCGCTCACCATCAGCGTCGAGCACGAAGACGGCGAGCAGCTCTTCGCGGTCGAAGGCAGTGTCGAGGCCGGCCGTCCCGCAGGCGCGACGCCCGGTGCCGACCTGCGCAGCGTGCTCGCTGTCAGCGGCGAGGTGCAGTTCTCCCGCCCCGGCGGCTACGTCGTACGCGCCTACATCGGCGACGACTCCGGCGGCAGTGCGCGCAATGTGTCCTTCCGCGTGCACTTCCCAGGCGCCGTACAGGCTCCGCCACCCAGCGGGCCCGGCGACTTCTCCCTCTGACGGCGGGAGCGCGTCCTAAGACGCCCCGAACCCGTGTTGCCGTCCGCGAAAACGCGGCTATAGGGCGTCTAGAGCCCCGACCGGATCGACGGGGACGATCGGCTCGACGGGGACGACCGGATCGATCGGCGCGGGCGGTGCGGGCGGTGCGACGGCGTACTCGCCGGTGAG
>CAZLMT010000089.1:8300-8933 GCA_964560615.1 uncultured Actinomyces sp. | reverse complement strand
GTGATCGTGAGTGCCGTGAGCAGGATCGACGCGACCATCATCACCGCGCCGGCGCCGAGCACGGGGTGATCCCGCGCCCTCCGGACCAGCCACATCTGCCCGGCGAGGGCCATGAGGACGACGCCGAGCATGCGCAGGGTCCAGGCCACGGCATCCGAGGGCTCCAGCCCGATCCATACCGCGAAGGAGTCGGGGACGACGAAGATCAACGCCCCTGCGATGAGGAAGGACGACGAGCCGACGGACAGGATCATGCGGATAAGGCGCGCAGATGCGGCAACACCGCTGATGTCGCGGAGATCGGCCTCCGTCATGTCCCGACAGTAATGCCGTGGCAGCCAGAACCCCTGCTACGCCGTGGGCGCGTCTCCCGCCAGTAGTTGCTGCGGGGCGATGGTGAGCGAGTAGCCGGACTCCCCCGGAGTGAGCACCCAGTAGAGATCGAAGCGGTCCTCGGGCCAGGCGTCGGGAACCTCGGTGCCGGGGGCGAGGGGGAAGGCGCGCGTCAGCGTCGGGATGTGCCCGTGGTCCCAGACGATGAGCGTCGGCTCGCCCGCGGACACCACCTCGGTGACCAGCGCGGTCTCGTCGCCGCGGGCCCGGAGTGCGTCGAGGGTGTGCGAGCCGATGAAG
>CAZLMT010000089.1:0-8290 GCA_964560615.1 uncultured Actinomyces sp. | reverse complement strand
CCAGGTCGAGGCGCTTGGCGATGCCGTGCGCCGTCATCCTGGGGCGATCGCTCGCATGGTGGGGGTCTGTCGCGGTCGCGTAGACCCGCTCCGGCCTAACGATGTCATCGCCGGGGCGCCCCGCATAGGCCATGCGCGCGGCAAGCGCGCCCGCGCGCGACCAACCGCGCGGAGTCAGCGCGTGACCCGACGGATGCCCGTGGTGGTCCACGCCGTGCGGGCCCTCAGGCGCGGGCTTCTCTGCGTGGCGCACGATGATGACAACGGGGTCGGTCACGGTCACCTCCTGGTGAGCTCAAGCTCGGCGAAGAACGAACGGATCAGGTGATCGACGAGATCCTCTCGCGACACGGTCCGAGGATCCCACGCGAGGACCGTCTCTTCCATGCCGACGAGCCAACCGCGCACCACGAGTCGCGCGAGGGCACCGCGGCTCGGCACGTCGGCGGAGCCGCCGCTGTCGGGCTCGCCCGTCCACTCGGCCGCGGCTAGCCACTTGGGCACGAGCGAATCGCGAATCTCACCGATGAGGTCGACCACGCGCTGATCTCCGCCGCCGGCGGCCCGGACCAGCGCGGTGTAGGAAGCCCGATTGCGCTCGACGAGGCGCACGAAGCCTTCGACCAGCGTGCGTACCCGCTCTTCGGCGGACGCCCCCTCGGGCGTAACCACGGGTCGCAAGAGGTGCTCGCCCGCGGATTGCACGACCGCGGCGTAGAAGTCGCCCTTGGTGGGGAAGTAGTGGAAGACGAGGGTCCGGGAGATGCCGGCTTCAGCCGCCACCTCGTCCAGCGCCATCTCATGGATGGGCCGCGACTGCAGCAGCCGCCACCCGATTTCCACGAGTTGTCGACGCCGCTCGTCAGCCGGGAGGCGAGCAGGCGGCGTGACCGAGCCGACAGGCCCGGTCACGCGCACCGGCTCAGGAGTAGCGCCCACCCGAATCGGCTAGGGCGACGAGCGAGGCCGGCGGGGTGAAGCGGTCCCCGTACGCCGCCGCGAGCTCGCGAGCACGCGCGACGAATCCGGTGGGACCGCCGGGGTAGCCGTTGATGTACTGCAGCACGCCACCGGTCCACGGCGGGAAGCCGATGCCGAAGATCGATCCGATGTTGGCCTCCGGCACCGAGCGCAGCACGCCCTCGTCGTAGCACTTGACCGACTCGATGGCCTCGGCGAAGAGCATCCGCTCCTTCATGTCCTCAAAGGGAATGTCGAGATTGGTGCCGCCGAAGTTGTCCACCAGGCCGTCCCACAGGCCGAGGCGCTTGCCGTCGGCATACTCGTAGAAGCCCGCACCGGCTGCGCGCCCGCCGCGCTCAAACTCCACGACCATACGGTCGATCGCGGGGTAGGACGGGTGATCGGGGAAGGACTGCCCTGCGGCCTCGGCCGCGACGCGCCCCTCCTCGCGGATGCGCCGACCGAGCGTGAGGCTCACCTCGTCGAAGAGCGCCAGCGGGCCGGTGGGATAGCCGGACTGCAGTGCGGCCTGCTCGATGGACGGCGCGGGCACGCCCTCGGCGAGCATCGCGACGGCCTCGCCCATGAACGTGCCGATCACGCGGCTGGTGAAGAACCCGCGGCTGTCGTTGACGACGATCGGCGTCTTCTTGATCGCTGCAGCGACATCGAGTGCCTTGGCGATCGTCGCGTCGGAGGTCTTCTCGCCGACGACGATCTCCAGGAGCGGCATCTTGTCGACCGGTGAGAAGAAGTGAAGGCCGATGAAGTCTTCTGGCCGTGCGACCCCCTGGGCGAGGCCGGTGATCGGCAGCGTCGAGGTGTTGGAGCCGAGCAGAGCATCGTCGGCGACGACCTTCTCGATCCGACCGAAGGTCTCGTGCTTCAGCTCCTGGTTCTCGAAGACCGCCTCGATGACGAGGTCAGCGCCCTTGGCCAGATCGAGCGAGTCGGTCGGGGTGATGCGGGCGAGCACCTCATCGCGAGCGGACTCGGTCATCTTGCCCCGCGAGACGGCCTTGTCCAGGATTCCCTGTGAGTAGGCCTTCCCCTTCTCGGCAGCCTCCATCGTCGTATCGACGAGGACGACCTCGATCCCGTTGCGAGCACAGACGTAGGCGATGCCCGCACCCATCATCCCCGCGCCCATAACGAGTGCCTTGGTGGGCTTGAACTGCGGGTAGCCCTCAGGACGCGCGCCACCCTTGGTGATGTGCTGCAGGTCGAAGAAGAATGCCTGCGTCATGTTCTTGGCGACCTGTCCGGTGGCCAGGCTTGCGAAGTAGCGAGCCTCGATCTTCTCCGCGTTGGCGAAGTCGACCTGGGCACCCTCGACGGAGGCGGCCATGATCGCAAGCGGTGCGGGCATCGGCGCACCCTTGACCTGCTTGCGCAGATTGGCGGGGAAAGCCGGCAGCATCATCGCGAGCTTGGGATTGGACGGCGTGCCCCCGGGCATCTTGTAGCCGGGCGCATCCCAGGGCTGCACGGCCTCGGGGTGGGCCAGCACCCAGGCCTTCGCGGACGCGAGCATCTCCTCGGGTGTCGCGACGACCTCGTCGACGAGGCCCACCTCCTTGGCAGCCTGCGGCTTGCGCCGCTGGCCCTGGAGGAGCACCTCCATGAGCGCCTTCTGTAGGCCGAACATGCGCGTGGTGCGCACGACGCCACCGGCGCCGGGCAGCAGGCCGAGCGAGACCTCGGGCAGGCCAATCTCGCTGCCCTTGGCATCGACTGCGACGCGGTAGTGGCAGGCCAGCGCGATCTCGAGGCCGCCGCCGAGGGCGGCTCCGTTGATCGCCGCGGCGACCGGCTTGCCCATGGTCTCGAGGCGGCGGAAGGCTGCCTTGACCCGTGCGATCTCCTTCTCGAGGCGCTCCGCGTCGGCAGGGGTCGCCTGGATGATCATGTTGAGGTCGGCACCGGCGAAGAAGGTCTTCTTCGCGCTCGTGATGACCATGCCGGCGATGTCGTCCTTCTCCTCCTCGAGGCGATCAAGCGTGGCCTCGAGCGATGTGATGAAGGTGTCGTTGAGGGTGTTGGCACTGCCACCCGGGTCGTCCATCGTCAAGGTGACGACGTTGTCGGAGTCCTTCTCCCAGCGGAACATGTTGTCGCTCATGATTCTCCTCAGACCCGCTCGATGATGGTCGCGATGCCCATGCCGCCGCCGATGCACAGCGTGACGAGGCCGTAGCGGCCGCCGATGCGCTCCAACTCGTCCATGACCGTGCCCGTGATCATCGCGCCCGTGGCGCCGATCGGGTGACCCATGGCGATGGCGCCGCCGTTGACGTTGACCTGCTCGATGTCGAGGTTGAAGTCCTTCATCCAATTGAGCACGACCGAGGCGAAGGCCTCATTGAGCTCCCACACGTCGATGTCTGCAGGGGTGAGACCAGCGGCAGCAAGCACCTTGTGCGTGGCGGGCGTGGGGCCGGTGAGCATGATCGTCGGATCCGCGCCGGTCACCGCGGTCGCGACGACGCGCGCACGCGGGGTGAGACCCGAAGCCTTGCCCGCCGCTTCGCTGCCGACGAGGGTGAGCGCCGCACCATCGACGATGCCCGAGGAGTTACCGGGCGTGTGGACGTGGTCGATGCGCTCGACCCAGTGGTACTTCTGCAGGGCCACGGCGTCGAAGCCACCCATGTCGCCCATCGCCGCAAAGGACGGATTGAGCTTCGAGAGCGACTCGACCGTGGTGTCGGGGCGCATGAACTCGTCGTAATCGAGGATCGTCACGCCGTTGATGTCCTTGACGGGCACCACCGACTTGGCGAAACGGCCCGAGCTCCACGCGGCGGCGGCGCGCTCCTGGGAGCGGGCGGCGTAGGTGTCGACGTCATCGCGAGAGAAGCCATTGATGGTGGCAATGAGGTCGGCGCTGATGCCCTGCGGCACGAAGTAGGTGTTGTACGCCGTCTCCGGGTCCATGGCCCACGGCCCACCGTCGCTGCCCATCGGCACGCGGCTCATCGACTCGACACCGCCGGCGAAGAGCATCTGGTCCCAGCCCGAGCGCACCTTGGCCGCCGCGATGTTGATCGCCTCGAGGCCGGATGAGCAGTAGCGGTTGATCTGCATGCCAGCGACCGTGTCGGGCAGTCCCGCGGCGATGGCCGCGGTCTTGGCGATGTTGGCGCCCTGGTCACCCAGCGGCGTGAGGCAGCCGAGGATCAGGTCATCGACCTGGTCGGTGTCGAGGTCGGGGTGGCGGGTCCTCATCTCGTCGATGAGGCCGGTCACGAGCGACACGGGCTTCACCCCATGCAGCGAGCCGTTGGCCTTGCCGCGCCCGCGCGGGGTGCGAATCGCCTCGTAGATGAATGCCTCGGTCATGGGGGCCTCCTGCGTGGTGAGCCGGGCTAATTGAGCATCTGTCAACAAACGCTACTCGCCGGTAACTCACCTCGCAAGAGGGCCGCCCTTTTGCATTTCTCCCGCTTAGCGGGACAAATGGGCGAAATCGACGCCTAGGGGCGGGATTCCGACCATTTGTCCCTGTGGATGGCGCGAGCCGCACGCGGGTAGTGGCTCAGGCCAGCGCCACCGAATGAGTGGGCACGACGCCCCCTTCGGTCGGCCATCATGGGCGGGTGGAACCTCGGCGGATCGGCCTCCTGGGTGGGGAGTGCACCGGCAAGACCACCCTCGCCGAGGACCTCGCCCGGACCCTGCCCGGCTTCGTGGCCGAGGAGTACCTCCGCGACTTCGTGAGCACCTTCGGCCGGCTGCCCGCGGCCGCCGACCAGGAGGGGATCTACCTCACTCAGCAGATGACGGTGCGCACCGTGGAGCGCGCGGCTGGTTACTCCGAAACGCCCTGGGTGATCGCCGATCCACTGCCCCTCATGACAGCGGTGTACAGCGTTGTCTATTTCAACGATCACTCACTCATCGACGCCGGCATCGCGGACGCGTCGTCCTACGACGTGCTGCTGTGGTGCGCGCCGGACGTCGCTTGGGTCGCGGAGGCGGGCATGCGCGACGGCATCGACTTCCGCGATCGCGCCGATCAGGTCATCGGCGAGTACGTCGCTCCCCGGCTGCAGCTCACGGTGATCTCCGGCGACCGCGAATCCCGCTTCGCGACCGCCCTGCAATCCTGTGGTGACTAAACGACGCGGTCGGCCGCGCGCCACACACCGCTCACGAGCGGCACGCCCGGGCGGTAGGCCAGGTGCACGTGCGACGGCGCATCGAGGGCTATGAGGTCTGCGCGCCGACCGGGGGCAATCACCCCGATGTCATCGCGCCGCAGCGAGGCGGCTCCCCCGGCGGTCGCTGCCCACACGGCTTGCGCGGGTGACAGCCCCATCTCGCGTACGGCCAGCGCGACCATGAGCGGCATCGAGGTGGTGTAAGACGAGCCCGGATTGCAGTCGCTCGCGATAGCCACGGTCACACCCGCATCCCAGAGCGG
This sequence comes from uncultured Actinomyces sp., assembly GCA_964560615.1. Lineage (GTDB taxonomy): Bacteria > Actinomycetota > Actinomycetes > S36-B12 > S36-B12 > Mxb001. The sequence continues at coordinate 2,901 of CAZLMT010000089.1, read as the reverse complement.
CCGCGCGGGCGCGTAGACCGACCGCGTCGAGAATTCGGCGCCCGGGACCAGTGTCGCCACCGTGTCCGAGCCGGCGAGCGCCTCGATGTCGTCATCGCCGAGGTGCGTGCAGTGATCCACCGAGGCCGCGCCGAGTTCGACGGCCAGCCGCACGCCATCACCCCGTGTGAGTTGGTTGGCATGCACCCGCAGGCCCAACCCCTTTGCCTTGGCCGCCTCGAGGATTCGCCGCGCCTGATCAGCGTCGAAGGCCCCGCGCTCGATGAAGACATCCGCCCAGCGCGCATGCGGTGCGCACGCGTCGAGCATCTCCCCGCACACAAGATCGACGTAGTCATCGGGGCGATCGGCGTACTCTGCGGGCACGACATGCGCGCCGAGGAAGGTCGTCTCGTCGGTCACGGTGCGCGCTGCGACAAGCGAGCGCGCCTCATCGTGGACGGTGAGCCCATAGCCGGACTTCGCCTCGAGGGTGGTGGTGCCCTGCCGCAGTGCTTCGGCCGCCAGCCGGGCAGCATTGGCCGCCAACTGATCGTCACTAGCAGCGCGCGTGGCCGCCACGGTGGTGCGGATACCCCCGGCGGAGTACGCCGTGCCCGTCATGCGCGCATCGAATTCGGCCGCGCGGTCGCCCGCGAAGACCGGATGCATGTGGGCATCGACGAACCCGGGCAGCATCGCGGCACCCGCCATGTCATGTGACACATCGACGTCGGGGAACTCCAAAGCGGGGCCGATCCAAGCGATGCGTCCGTCGACCGCGACGACCGCGGCATCGCGCACGATGCCGAGCGGACCCTCGCCCGCGCTCGGGTCGGCAGTGCCGAGCTCCCCGATGTTGGTCCAGCCGACGACCGTCATGACCCCACCACCTGACGGATTGCACGATCCAGTTCGGCCGACACATCGATCGAGACATGTCGACCTGCGCGGACCCGCTCGATTCCACCGACGACGACGGTGCGCACGTCACCGGGGCCGGCGGCGTAGACGAGTGCGTCGACCAGCGCAGCTGGGTCGTGCCCGGCGAGGCGCACGCTTGACGTGACGACCTCCATGAAGTCGGCGGGCGCGCCCAACACGAGGCCTGCGTCTGGAAGCCCGAGGGCAGAGGCTCCACCCGTGGTCATCACGGCGAGGAGCTCGTCGCCGCTGAAACTGCCGCGACGTCGGCTGCCCAGGCGCTCGTCGAGCTCGATAGCCCGCGCCTCCTCGAAGGGGTCGATGACCGCGTGGCTATCGCTGCCCAGGCACAGGCGCGCCCCTGCATCGCGCAGCGCCGGGATGGGCCCGATGCCATCGGCGAGGTCGCGCTCCGTGGTCGCGCACACGCACACATGGCTGCCACCGAGGGCGCTGATGTCGCCGTCGGTGAGGTGCGTGGCATGCACCGCCGTGAAGTCGCTGCCGAGCGCACCGGCATCGCGCAGCAACTCCACCGGAGTGCGCCCATAGGCCGCGCGCGACTCGTCGTTCTCCCGGGGCTGCTCAGAGACGTGCGCGTGCAGCGGCATCCCGCGCTCGCGCGCCACGGCAGCAGCGACAGCGATTGCCTCGGGTGGCACGGCGCGCACTGAGTGCACGGCGAGGCCGTGCGTCACGAGACCCGAAGATGCAAGCGCAGACGTCCGCTCCGCCCAGGTCTCCGCGCTGCCGTCACTGAACCTCACCTGGGTCGTATCGGGGGCCACTCCGGGGCCGCCTGCGAGATAGAGGGTGTCGAGCAGCACGAGCCGGATGCCCACCTCTTCGGCTGCAGCCGCAAGGGCAACCGACATCTCATTGGGATCGGCGTACGCCGTGCCTCCCGGCGCGTGGTGCAGGTAGTGAAACTCCCCCACCGCGGTGTAGCCGGCCTCGAGCATCTCGGCGAAGACCGCGCGTGCCAGAGCTCGATAGGACTCGGGACCGAGGACCGCCGCTGCGGCGTACATCTGATCGCGCCACGACCAGAAGGAGTCGCGCCCGCGATGGGTGCGGCTGCGCAGCACGCGGTGGAACGCATGCGAGTGGGCATTGACCGCGCCGGAGAGGACCACTCCCGTGAGCACCCGTGCGTTGCTCGGAGCATCAGCATCCGTGTCGATGCGCGTGATCACCCCATCGGCGGCCTCGATGACGACACGGTCACGCACGCTGCCGCTGATGACAGCACGCTCGGCCCACCAGGTCGTCATCGCGGCAGGCTATCCGCGGTGAGCAGCTCGGCGAGGACATCGGCGAGGGCCGCTCCCCCCGCCTCGCAGTCGGCATCCTCGGCGTGCTCCTCGGGAGAATGGGATATGCCGGTCGGGTTGCGCACGAAGAGCATCGCTGAGGGCACTCCGATCTCCGCGAGGACTCCCGCGTCATGACCTGCGCCGGTGGCGAGCATGGGCGCGCCGCCCAGCATCGTCGCCAGCGCCGTCGACAGGGAGATGTCGAACGTCTGGGCCGGTGTGCGGGATTCCATCGCGATCTGCACATGAAGTCCCGGCAGGTCGAGCATGTCTCGACCGATGGCCTCGAGCATCGTGTCGAGGGTTGCCTCGTCCTGTGCGCGAGCGTCCAGCCAGCCGATCACGTGCGAGGGGATCGCATTGACCGCATTAGGCGTGCACTGCACCTTGCCCACCGTCGCCCGCGCCGCGTGAGAGATCGAGTCGCGCTCCGCGGCCTCGCGCCGTGCCGATTCGATGAGCACGGCCAGACCCATCATCGGGTCGCGGCGATCCGCGATGAGCGTGGTGCCCGCGTGGTTGGGCTGGCCGGCGATGTCCACGCGCCAACGGCCGTGCGGGAGTACGGCGGTGCCCACACCGACAGCGGCATTCATGTCGATGAGACCGCGCCCCTGCTCGACATGAAGTTCGACGAAGGCACCGATGCGCGCGAGGCGATCGGGCTCGGCTCCTAGGGCCA
>CAZLMT010000088.1:0-9028 GCA_964560615.1 uncultured Actinomyces sp. | reverse complement strand
GAGCAAGGTCGTGACGCCCGACACGTTTGCTAGGTCGACTTCGCCGACTCCATTTCCCCGAAGGAGTGGGTTGATCACAGTGTGAGTGAACCGTCGCACACACCATGCCACGCCAGCACTGACGATACGAATATCGAAGTCCAGACGGCGGAGGCCAATGAGTAGTTCGCACGCTTCTTGCCTCAGGGTGAGCCCAAGCGCTGCTTGGTCGGTGTGGCGTACGAGTTCGGCCAGGGACGATCCCGCGAAGGCCTGGGCGAAGAGCAGCGCGCCGGGATAGTGCCCCCACGGCACATCAGCCGATGCGCAATCCGCGACGGCCCGGTAGTACTCCGTCGGTGCAGCGTCGAATGACAGGCCGTCGAGCGAGGGCCACCCCGGATGGTCGGGCAGCGACCGGTTGTCGACGCACCACTGGAAGACGGCTTCCGTGATGTCTTCATGGATGAGCGTTCCGTCGAAGTCGAAGATCGCCAGCTGGCCCGGTGCATCCGTCAGGTCATCGAGGATCGCGGACACGCGTGTCGATGGGGAGTTCACGCTCACAGGCTAGTGACTGCATCCGCGTTCCTGTGCCTGTGTGAATCCAGTGATCGCATCCCCGTGCGCAGCACATGCTCACGGAAGCCGATCAGTCCGGAATCTCCTCGTGGCGGGGCGCTGAGTCTTACGCTGGCCCGGTGACCGCCACCGCACCTGCTCCCGTGAAGCGTCGTCGCTGGCCCTGGGTCCTCGGGATCATCGCCATTGTCCTCGTGCTGATCCTGGCCATCATCTCGTCGTTCCTGCAGTGGACGGTGAAGCGCAGCTGGCCGCAGACCTCGGGCACCATCGAAGTCACCGGACTCGCCGCACCGGTGGATGTCGTTCGCGATGAGCTCGGCATTCCGACGATCTACGGCGACAGCCTCGCTGACCTGATGTACGCCGAAGGCTACGTGCACGCGCAGGACCGCTTCTGGGAGATGGACGTGCGACGTCACATCACCGCCGGGCGTCTCTCGGAGATGTTCGGCGAGAGCCAGGTGCCCACCGATGCCTTCCTGCGCACCCTCGGGTGGAGGCGCATCGCGGAGCAGGAGGTGCCGATGCTCAGCGACACCTCGCGCCTCATGCTCGAGTCCTACGCCGAGGGTGTCAATGCCTATCTGGCGGGGCGTGCCAAGTCGGATATCAGCCTGGAGTACGCCGTCTTGGGGCTCACCAATCCGGGCTACCTGATCGAGGAGTGGACGCCCGCGGACTCGGTCGCGTGGCTCAAGGCCCTGGCATGGGATCTGCGCGGCAACATGACCGAGGAGATCTACCGCGTTGTGCTCGCGTCGGCCACATCGGTGGAGCAGGCCGAGCAGGTGTTCCCGCCGTACCCCTTCGATCGCAACCGGCCGATCGTCGAGGGTGGAACCGTGACGGACGATGCGTACACACCGGCGGCTGTCGGACCCGCCGCCACTGCGGCGGCGGCCGCGATGCGCGTCACTCCGGAGGAGGTGCCCGGTATCGCCGGCACGCTGCAGGGTGTGCTCGCGGCGTCATCGCTCCTCGATCCCTGGCTCGGTGAGAGCGGCAAGGGCATCGGCTCCAACTCCTGGGCCGTCGATGGTCGCCACACGACGACGGGCAAGCCGATCCTGGCCAACGATCCGCACCTCGCGCCGAGCATGCCGAGCCTGTGGTACCAGGCCAACCTGCGCTGTCGCACGGTCACACCCGAGTGCCCCGTCGCCGTCGGCGGCTGGACGATGGCCGGTCTGCCCGGTGTCTTCATCGGCCACACGGATCGATTCGCCTGGGGTTTCACCAACACCGGTCCCGATGTCACCGACCTCGTGCTCACCAAAGTCGAGGGCGATGCCTATGAGTACGACGGCGACCTGGTGCCGCTCGATGTGCGCACCGAGCGCATCCAGGTCGCGGGCGGCGACCCGGTCGACATCACCATCCGCTCCACTGAGTCCGGCCCGATCATCTCCGACGTCATCGAGGCGGGGGAGAACTACGCCACGATCGGGGCCGAGGCTCCGGTGCCGGCTCCCGGCTACGCCGACGCTGGCGATCCAGGAAGTGACTACGCCGTCGCACTGCGCTGGACCGCTCTCGAGCCCGGCACGACGTTCGATGCCTTCGCCCTGCTCAACAGCGCCCAGGACTTCGCGGCTTTCCGTGAAGCGGCATCGATCCTCGAGGTGCCCGCGCAGAATCTCCTCTACGCCGACATCGACGGCAACATCGGCTACCAGATGCCGGGCCTCATCCCCATCCGCGAGGGATACGACGGCAAATGGCCCGTGCCCGGCTGGTCCAGTGAACTCGGCTGGAATGGGCACATCCCCTTCGAGGCGTTGCCGTGGGCCTACAACCCGCCGGAGGGCTGGATCGTCACCGCCAATCAGGCGGTCATCGGGCCCGACTACCCCTACTTCATCACCGATGACTGGTCCTACGGCGCGCGCAGTCAGCGCATCGTCGACCTCATCACGGGTCAGATCGACGAGGGTCGCGCCTTCACGATCGCCGACATGCAGGCGCTGCAGATGGACAACTGGAATGCCAACGCCGACTTCCTCGTGCCGCGCATTGCGGACATGCCGGTGCTGGAGGCGACGCAGGGTGGCATGGCCCTGCTCGACGGCTGGGACTATCAGCAGGGGATCGACTCGGCACCCGCCGCCTACTTCAACGCCTTCTGGCGCCAATTGCTCACGCGGATGTTCGATTCCAAGACCGGGACCGAGATCTCGTCAGCGAGCGGCGACGACCAGTTCTTCGAGGTGATCCGCACCCTGTGGGATCGCCCGGATGACCCCTGGTGGGATGACCCGCTCACGGCCGAGACCGAGGGCCGCGACGCTGTCATCACGGCGAGCCTCGACGCGGCGTACCAGGACATGGTCACGCTGCAGGGTGATGACCCCGCAGCATGGCGCTGGGGTGCGCTGCACAATCTCACGCTCGAGCACGGCACGCTCGGAGGCTCGGGCATCGCGCCCATCGAGGCACTCTTCAACCGCGGGCCGATCGACACGGCGGGCGGCAGCGGCATCGTCAACGCCACCGGCTGGACTCCCAGCGAGGGCTTCGAGGTGACGTGGGTCCCGAGCATGCGCCAGGTGGTCGACCTCGCTGACTTCGACAACTCCTCGTGGGTCAATCTCACGGGCAACAGCGGCCATGCCTTCAACCCCAATTACGAGGACCAGGTCGATGCGTGGCAGTCGGGGGCGCAGTTCCCCTGGGCGTGGAGTGCCGAGGCAGTGGATCAGTCTCAGGAGGCGAGGCTCACCCTCACTCCTGCGAGCTAGCCGCCCCGCGCCGAGTGGTCAGTCGTCGAGTAGGACGATGAGGGGATGCCCCTCGACAACTGACCACTCGAGGTGACGCTCGCGCTCACACCTGCGAGCTATCGCCGCTGCGAGGGGGGCAGGCGCAGTCCGGCGGCGTAGAGCGCCAGCACGATCTCTCGGCTGGTGACGACGAGAGCGCCCTCCTCGATCGCGATCGGGCGTGCCTCGTCGGGGATGTCGTAGTGGTCACCCTGGAAGGCCCGTCGCGGTGCGCCGATCCACGCGGCGAAGGCATGCAGCTCGTCGAGGGAGTGGTCGCTCACGAGATGGCACCACAGGCGTCCGCGCCAGTGCCAGTGCGCTTCATCGAGGAGGAGAGCCACGGCCCGAGGCTAGCCCTTGGATCCCACCCAGCACAGTGCTCCGAGGTATGCCCGCACGGAGATATTGACCCAGAGCAGCAGCGTGAAGACGAGCACGATGCCTGCGGAGACGGCCGGATTGATGAGTGCGCCGACGTAGGTGTAGAGCAGGAAGAAGTTGGCGGCCACCACGATGACGCCGACGATTGCGGCTGCGAGGAGCGCCCGCCGGGGCACATGGCCGAGGATGAGTCGGACGACGATGAGTACGCCGGAGGCGAGGATGGCGAGACTTGCGAGGACCGCGAGTGCCTTGCCTGCGTTGACGACGGCGGGGTCGAACTCGCGTCCGAGGAGAGTGATCCAGGCGCTGCGGCGGATGGAGGTGGCGAGCGTGAGAAGCCACGTGGCGAAGATGCCCCCGGCCAGCACCACGGACACGGCGATGGTGCGCCCCGAAAGCAGTCGCACGGGTGCTGCCTGCGCGCCGAGCAATGCGCGCCTGCTCCCCTGGCGAAGAGCATGTCCGGTGAGCAGAGCCGAAGCGATGAGCGTGAGGGCTCCGATGATGCTCACGACGGATGCGCTCGTCCTTGAGAATGCACCCTGCGCTAATGCCCCGAGATCGACGTCGGGGTTGACGGTGATCGTGGGGATGAGCACCTCGTTGGTTCCCGCGATGAGATCGGTGACGCGCGTGAAGACGAAGAGGTAGGCCACCATGAGCATGACCGCCAGGAAGAGTCCACGGCCCACCACGCGCAGGGCGGCGTACTCCAGGTCGAGCGCGCGATAGCGGGCCACCGTCTCGGTGAGCCAGCCGGGTCCGCGCATGCCCCGAGGGTAGGCGACGCCGACCCGTGAGCGTGGAGTCCTCGGCATGGGTCGACGGGCGGAGCGCTCGCGCCTACCATCGAGTGATGCGCCGAGTCCCGCTCCTGCTGGCCCCCGCGATCCTGGTGCTTGCCGCCTGCGGGGGTGGAGCCGTGGACACCGCTGCGACCTCCGCCGCAGCGGATGTCGCTTCTGCGGCACCCGCGACCTCCGAGGCTGCGCCCTCCCCGACGGCGACCCCATCCACCCCGGCGCCTGCGCCGGAGGGCGGACTCTTCGTCGATGTCGTCGACCAGGCCCTCGATCCCTACGCCGCGCTCGTCGGCACTTCCGTGTCGTCCGCGGATCCCGCGTCCGCCCTTCCTCTCTTCGATGGCGATGTGCCGCTTCCCGCGGGCAATGTCGTCGGAGCCGGACGCCTCGTCGAGCAGTGGGGGGACACTCTCGAAGCCGTGCAGATGATCGGTCTCGACACCGCGCCCGACAAGGACGACCTTGAGGATTACGGCGCAGCCGCGCCCTCCGGCTGGGCCTACAACTCCATCTCCACGACCGACTCCAGCAGCACGCTGGTGATGACCCGTGAGAGCGATGGCCTGCGCGTCGTCTTCATGTCGTCGGCCGATCCCGGTCCCGGCGTGCCGCCCGCGGAGTTCCGGCTCGAGGCGGAAACGTCGGAGGTCCCCCAGCCCGCCTGGCTGGCGTCGCTGCCCGTGCCCCCCGGCGGTGACATCACGGCCGTCGGCGAGGGCATCGGCCAGGTCGAGGTCAACTACTTCCCCGCCGTCGACGGGCTCGTGACCGCCACCTGGACCTTCCCGGGCGACCAACTCGAGGCGCTCCAGGAGTTCTACGCCGAGGGCGCGCTCGAGGCAGCGGGCTTCACGCTGGTCGACCCCGACTCCATCACCGTGGGAGCCTCGTACTTCGACGTGAGCGCGGGTGACTGGGTCGGCCAGGTCGTCGTGGGCGAGATGATCGACGGGGACCAGTCGTTTGCGACCGTGCAGTGGTTCCTCACCCGGCCGTGACCCTTACTAGACGTCTGACCGCTGCTGAGAGGATGCCGGCATGAAGGAGCTCAGCCCCCTGCGCCGCACGATCGGACTCGTGCTCATCATGATCGGCGGCTTCTGGGCCGCCATCTCGCTCGGCTTCCTCGAAGAGAGCTTCATGACGGGCAACCGGGTCTACACCGTCCTCGGCGCGCTCGTCGCGCTCGCGGGCGTGCTCGTGCTGGTGATCAAGCCCAGGAGCGGAGCGGCGCCGCCCGAGGATGGTGAGTAGTGTCGATAGGAAACCATCCAGTCAAGGGGAGGACAAGTACATGAAGAAGATCATCGGCATCGTGGCGAGCGTTGCCCTCGCCGGCGCCCTGGTCGCTCCGGCGACCACTGCAGTCGCCGCGGAGCGCTCGCTCACCGGTGTGACCGCCATGCAGATCAATCTCAGTGTCACGCAAGCGCTGCTCAAGGCCAATGTCTACGTCAACGGCGAGGATCCCGGCGGCAGCTCGATCATCGCGCCCGGCAAGCTCGCGCTGGCGTTCCCGGTGTCGGGTGTCAACAAGGCCAAGATCTCTCACAAGGGGTCTCTCTTCCTGTCCCACTACGGCCCCATGGGCTGGCGCACCGTGGTCGTCGACAACCTCGTGGCTGATGTCGACAAGGGCACCCTGAAGGGTCGCGTGTACGCCACTGACACCGATCTGGGGACCACCACGATCTTCACGCTCACCAACATCAAGTCCGGGACGAGCCAGACGACGTACACGATCAAGCTCGCACCGGGTGTGGCCGGTGTCCTCAACTCCGCACTGGGCACTCACGTCTTCAGCGACGGCATGCGCCTGGGGTCGGGTGTGACGACGCTCGTTTCGTAGTCTCTGCGCGCAGGGGATGGACGGAGTGCTCCGTCCATCCCCTGCGTCGTTCTACGGCAGGATCACGCCATGGATTCCGAACTCTTCGAGCTCACCACCGGTGGCCGCTTGACTACCGACATCACCGCGGCCGCTGCCGACTTCTGTCGCGGTCGCGGTGACGGTCTCCTCCAGGTCTTCGTGCCGCATGCCACTGCCGGGGTGGCGATCTTCGAGACGGGCTCCGGGTCCGAGGAAGATCTCGAGCTCATCCTGGAGTCGGTGCTTCCCCGCGATGCGGCGTACCTGCACCGGCACGGATCCCCCGGCCACGGTCGCGATCACGTCCTCCCCGCGTTCATTGCTCCCAGCATCACCGTGCCGGTGCTCGACGGCCGAATGCAGCTCGGCACCTGGCAGAGCGTCGTTCTGGTCGATCCCAATGCCGACAATCCGCACCGCCAGGTGCGACTGTCCTTCCTCGCGGGCTAGACCGACTAGGCTCGGGCTCCCCGGATGAGGAGAACCCATGGCCACTCGTACGCGCATTGCTGCTGCCGCCCTTGCGGCCGTGGGTCTTGCCGCCGCCGCACTCGCGCCGATCCCTGCGGTCGCAGGCGACAAGGGCACGATCGTCATCGCGCTTGAGGCGCCGCTCACTGGCAGCCAGGCGGCCAATGGCATGGACATGTTGCGCGGTGCGCAGCTCGCCGCGATGCAGGTCAATGCGCGTGGGGGAGTGCTCGGCCGCACCATCAAGATCGTCGGCGTCGATGACAAGGCGGATCCCGCTCTCGGCGCGCAGTCGGTGCAGAAGGCCAAGGCCGCAGGCGCCGTTGCCGTCATCGGTCCGTATAACTCCTCCGTCGGCCTGGTCAATCTCGGCCTGTATGAGCAGGCGAAGATCGTGCCCTTGCGCATGACCTCGGATAACCGCACTGAGGGCTACGGCGCCACTCTGCAGCCCATGAACTCCCAGATTTCGCCCGTCGAGGTCGACTACATCAGCGGGCTCGGCGTCGACTCGGTCGCCATGCTCGTCGACCCCTCGGCGTACACCAAGAGCATCGCCTCGCGCACGGCCAAGGGCCTGGAGAAGGCCGGCATCAAGGTCACCCAGATCGTCATCCCGGCGAGCGCGTCGGACTACTCCGCCGAGGTCACAGAGGCGCTGGCCACCGGACCCGACATGGTCTACTCCGCGACCTATTATCCCGAGGGCGTCCTCATCGCGGAGGAGCTCGCGCAGGCCAACACGACGGCCACGTGCTTCATGAACCTTGCCAACGTCGACGATGCCTTCGTCGAGGAGGCGGGCATCACCACCTCGCGCACCTGCACCTTTAGCGGCGTCCCGGCCGCACCCCAGCTCCCGTACGCCGGCGACTACGTGACCGCCTACCGCGCGGAGTTCGGTGTGGAGCCGGATGTGTGGGGGGCTTTCACCTACGACTCAGCCTGGGTGCTTTTCCACGCCATGGCGCAGACGGGCACGACGAAGTACGCCCCGCTCCTCGATGCCGTCCTGCACACCCGCGGCCTCCAGGGCGCCACCGGCCCGATCGACATCCGCTCAAAGTCGGGCAATCGCGAGGACGTGCCGATGTACATCCTCAAGGTCAACCGCAAGGGTGACTTCGTCATCGTGGAGTAGCCCGCGCGGCGTGCCGCTGCCGCGACGCGCCGGGGGCCTGTGCCAGGGTCGTATCTCCCATGACCGCACTCGCCCAGGCACCCGTGTCGCCCTACCTGCGCCGATGGCAGATCCGTGCCCTTCAGCGCTACTCCGAGGCGGATGCGCGTGACTTCCTTGTCACGGCTACTCCCGGATCGGGCAAGACCACCTTCGCGCTCACCCTCGCGGGCCGCCTGCTCGCGCAGCGCGTCGTGCACCGGGTCATCATCGTGGTGCCGACCGATCACCTGCGCGGTCAGTGGGCGGATGCGGCGGCGCGCCTTGGCTTGTGGCTCGACCCCGACCTGCCCAACTCGGTCGGCCCCGTGCGCGAGGGCACGCAGGGCTACGTCGCGACGTATGCCCAGGTGGCCGCCAAGCCGATGCTTCATCGCAATCGCGCGGAGGCGCGACCGACGCTGGTGATCATGGACGAGATCCACCACGCGGGCGACGGCCTCACCTGGGGCGACGGGCTGCGGGAGGCCTTCGACACCGCCAAGCGCCGCCTCGGCCTGAGCGGGACCCCCTTCCGGACCAAGGCCGATGAGCGCATCCCCTTCGTCTCCTATGAGGAGGATGGCGAGGAGGTGCGCTCGATCGCCGATTTCTCCTACTCCTACGGCGATGCACTCGCCGATGGAGTCGTCCGCCCGGTCGTCTTCGCGGCGTACACGGGTGTCTCCCGATGGATGAACGACGCGGGCGATGCCTACGCCGCCACGCTCGGCAGCGGCACGAAGAAGGACGAGGACAAGGCGTGGCGCACCGCCCTCTCGCCGACCGGGCGATGGGTGCCCCATGTCATCGCAGCGGTGGACGAACGCGTGCGCGCCCAGCGCGCTGCGGGTATCGAGGATGCCGCGGGCATCATCCTCGCCAACGACCAGGAGACCGCGCGCGCCTACGCCGCGGTTGCTGCCCGCGTCACCGGCGAGGAGCCCGCGGTCGTGCTGTCGGAGGACTCCGACGCCTCCCAGCGGTTGTCGGCGTTCACGCTGGGCCGGACTCG
>CAZLMT010000087.1:0-9223 GCA_964560615.1 uncultured Actinomyces sp. | reverse complement strand
CCAGCCTAGGAAGGGCGGGCCCAGGAAGGGGAGGCCGTGTGCGAATGGCCGCATGTCCGTGGGGGCTCGAGGCCGGGGCTAGCGTGACGGGGCTCGACTCGCCGTCTCGTCACCGCGCCCCCCCGGCGGTGAGAGGCGGCGAGTCGAGCTCATTCCGCCACCCCCGCGACTGGCGGACCCCATAGATCTATCGGTCCAGGGGCCGTGCGTGTCCGAAATGTGGTCTATAGCCCGTCTATAGCCCCCGCGCCCGGGGCGCGCGGCAGGGTTGCGACACTGTTGGGTCGCGAGGGGGAGGGGTGGACTGTGGCTCGGCGTCGAAGCACGGATCGTGAGGCCGATGAGGCTCGCCTCGGTGACGTTGCGCGCCCGGAGGACTTCGCCCTCGACGGCACGCCGTTGATCTCCTACCTGTCGATGCTGAGCGACCTCCCCGACGGTGACGCGGTGGGCTTCGCCATCTGCCGCGGGCTCTTCGCGCCCTTCGGGGCGGATCTCGCCCTCGTCTATGGCGCGCGCCCTGAGGGACATGTGCTCGATCTCGTGGCTTCCTACGGCATGGGTCGTCGCCAGAACTCCGTTTATGGGCGCGTCACCGCCGACATGCACCTGCCCGGTGCGGAGACCTTCCGCATGGGCACGGAGAAGTGGTTGACCAAGGACCAGGTGGCTGAGGGCTATCCGCTGGCGGCGCCGTTTTTCCGCGGCCTGCCCACCCAGGGTGAGATGGCATTCCTCCCGTTGCGCCACCGCGGTGCGCCGGTCGGCTTCATGGTCCTCGGGTTCTCGGCCCCGGTCGAGCACACCTGGCACCTGCGGGCGACCATCGACGGTCTGCTCAGCGCCACCGTGATGTGGGTGCTGGCCTCCTCTGCGCTGCGTGGCACCGCGCGTTCGAATCTGTCGGAGGTCGCGCCCTTGGAGATCACGGCGCGCCAGCGTGAGGTGCTGGTCCTCGTGCGCGACGGCAAGGGCAACCGCGAGATAGCGGAGGAGCTCGGCTACAGCGTGGCCACCATCAAGGCCGACGTGACCGCGCTCGGCCAGCTCCTCGGCGCGAGTGGCCGCGCCGAAATCCTCGACAAGGCCAAGCGCGCCGGCCTCTAGGCCCGGTTTTTGCCAGTTATCGGGACTTCCATGCTCGGAAAAGTCCCGATAACTGGCAAAAACGGGGAAGGCTACGTCGGCTCGGAGACCTCGAGGGCGTCCACGCGACTCGGTTGACGCGATCGACGTATTGCGTCGACCGAGAAGATCGCCAGGGCGATCCAGATGAGCGTGAAGCCGATCCACTCACCGGTGTTGACGCTGTCTCCAAAGACCGTGATTCCCAGGATGAAGATCACGCTCGGGGTGAAGTACTGGAGCACTCCCAGCGTGGCCAGGGGGAGGCGATTGGCGGCGGCGGCGTACCACATCAGCGGGATCGCGGTCACGGGTCCGAGGAGCGCCAGCAGCACGCCCAGCCCCCAGCCGCTATCCACTACAGCGGCACTGCCCTGCACCTCGAAGAAGCCGAGCACGACACCGGCAACCGGCAGCAGGACGAGGGTCTCCACGGTGAGTCCTGGGACGGCACCGACGCCGGCCAGCTTCTTGAGCAGTCCGTAGCTGCCGAAGCTGAAGGCGAGGATGAGTCCGATCCACGGAGCTGCCCCTTCGGCGACACCGATGATGACGACCCCCGCCCCTGCCACCGCGACGGCCACCCACTGGGGAGAGCGCAGGCGCTCGCGCAGGATCATCACGCCCATGGCTACGGAGACGAGCGGATTGATGAAGTAGCCGAGAGCGGCTTCGACGACCTGGTCCGTGGCGACGGAGTAGACGTACGTCGTCCAGTTGATGGCGATAGCGATCGACGCGAGGGTGAGCAACCCGAGGCTGCGCTTGTTGCGCAGGGTGTTCCCCACCTCGCGCCAGCTGCCCTTGATGAAGAGCAGTAGCAGGAAGCAGAAGGCTAGCGACCACACGATGCGATAGGCCACGACCTCGATGGGGTTGACGCCGTCGAAGAGCGAGAAGTAGAGCGGAAAGGCGCCCCACAGACCAAAGGCACCCATGCCGAAGAGCAGGCCTGTGGTGAATTCGGATCGGGGCTTGGTGCTCAGGAGACTGTCCAGGTGTCCTTGCCCCGGACCAGTGCTGCCAGATCGCCCTCGCCCGACTCGCTCACGCTGGCGACCTGCTCGCGCACCAGGCGGTCGTAGGACGGGCGCGCGACATCGCGGAAGACACCGATGGCGGTGTCGTTGAGCGAGTGCACATCGGCAAGGCGCGAGAGAGCAAAGGCCAGACCCGGGTCCTCGGCGTGGGAGTCGAAGACGATGATCTCCGACTCGGCGACGGAGCCGGCATCCGCGATGGCAAGGTGGCCCTGCTCGCCGCGGACGACGACCTTGTCGCGGTCCTTGCCGAAGCGCACCTGCTCTCCATCGACGAGGCGGATGAGGTAGTCGTCGCTGGTGTCGGCGTCTTTAAGTGGCTCCCATGCACCGTCGTTGAAGATGTTGCAGTTCTGCAGGATCTCCACGAGTGCTGTGCCCTCGTGGGCTGCGGCGCGACGTAGCGTCTCCGTGAGGTGCTTGCGGTCTGAGTCGAGCGTGCGTGCGACGAAGGACGCCTCGGCGCCGAGCGCGATCGACACGGGGTTGAAGGAGTGGTCGAGCGAGCCCAGTGGCGTGGACTTGGTGATCTTGCCTGTCTCGGAGGTGGGGGAGTACTGCCCCTTGGTCAGGCCGTAGATCCGGTTGTTGAAGAGCAGGATCTTGAGATTGACGTTACGGCGCAGGGCGTGGATGAGGTGGTTGCCGCCGATGGAGAGCGCATCGCCGTCACCGGTGACGACCCACACCGACAGGTCGGGGCGCGTGATCGCGATGCCGGTGGCGATGGCGGGCGCGCGCCCGTGGATCGAGTGCACGCCGTAGGTGTCCATGTAGTAGGGGAATCGGGAGGAGCAGCCGATGCCGGAGACGAAGACGATGTTCTCCTTGCGCAGGCCCAGCTCGGGCAGGAATCCCTGGACCGCGGCGAGGATGGCGTAGTCACCGCACCCCGGGCACCAGCGCACCTCCTGGTCGGTCTTGAAATCCTTGGCGGTCTGCTTCTCGTCCGTGCGCGGGACGAGCGCGAGGCCGGGCATGGGCAGGTCAGTCGCGGTCATGGCGTCACAGGCTCCCGATCACGTCGGTGATGGTCGTGCTGAGTTCTTCGGAGGTGAAGGGCAGGCCGCGAACCTGGTTGTAGCCGATGGCGTCGACGAGGTACTTGCCGCGGATGAGCAGCGCGAGTTGCCCGAGGTTCATCTCGGGGATGATCACTCGGTCGTATCGGCGTAGGACCTCGCCGGTGTCGGCGGGGAAGGGATTGAGGTGGCGCAGGTGCGCCTGGGCGACGGGCATGCCCTGGGCACGCACATCGCGGCACGCCGCCCCGATCGGGCCGTACGTCGAGCCCCAGCCGAGCACGAGCACCCGGGCGTCTCCGGAGGGGTCCTCGACCTCGAGCGAGGGGATGGTCCGCGCGATCGCGTCGACCTTGGCCTGGCGCAGCCGCACCATGCGGTCGTGGTTCTCCGGGTCGTAGGAGATGTTGCCGCTGCCGTCGGCCTTCTCCAGGCCGCCGATGCGGTGCTCGAGACCGGGCGTGCCCGGGATCGCCCAGGGGCGCGCCAGGGTCTCCTCGTCTCGCAGGTAGGGCCAGAAGCTGCCGTCCTCCCGATTGGGCTCCGTCGTGAAGGCGGGGTCGATCGCCGGCAGGGAGTCGAGATCGGGGATGCGCCAGGGCTCGGACCCGTTGGCGAGGTAGCCGTCGGAGAGCAGGAAGACCGGGGTGCGGTAGGTGACGGCGATGCGTGCGGCTTCGACGGCAGCGTCGAAGCAGTCGCCGGGTGAGCGGGGGGCCACGATCGGCACCGGCGCCTCACCATTGCGGCCGAACATCGCCTGGAGCAGGTCCGACTGCTCGGTCTTGGTGGGCAGGCCGGTGGAGGGCCCGCCGCGCTGCACGTCGACGATGATGAGCGGGAGTTCAAGTGAGACGGCGAGGCCGATCGTCTCGGACTTCAAGGCGATGCCGGGGCCGGACGTCGTCGTCACGCCCAGGGAGCCTGCATACGACGCCCCGAGAGCCGCTCCGATGCCGGCAATTTCGTCCTCCGCCTGGAAGGTGATGACGCCGAAGTTCTTATGCTTGCTCAGCTCGTGCAGGATGTCGGACGCTGGCGTGATCGGGTAGGAGCCGAGGAAGAGCGGCAGCCCCGACTGCCGAGATGCGGCAATGAGGCCGTAGGCGAGCGCGGGGTTGCCGGTGATATTGCGGTAGGTGCCCGGCTGCATTGGCGCGGGCTTGACCTCGTAGCGCACCGAGAACATCTCGGTCGTCTCGCCGTAGGACCAGCCTGCTTCGAAGGCGGCAATGTTGGCGGCGAGGATCTCGGGCTTCTTGGCGAACTTGCCCTTGAGGTAATTGATCGTGCCCTCGGTCGGTCGGCTGTAGAGCCAGCAGAGCAGGCCGAGGGCGAACATGTTCTTGGCGCGCTCGGCGTCCTTCTTGGAGATCTCGAATCCGGACAGCGCCTCGACGGTCATCGAGGTGAGGGCTATGTCGTGGACCGCGAAGGCATCGAGCGATCCGTCCTCGAGCGGGTTGGAGGTGTAGCCGACCTTCTCGAGATTGCGCTTGGTGAATTCATCGGTGTTGATGATGAGGTCGCACCCTGGGCGCAGGTCGCGGATGTTGGCCTTGAGTGCTGCGGGGTTCATCGCAACGAGCACATCGGGTCGATCGCCCGGCGTCATGATGTCGTGGTCGGCGAAGTGCAGCTGGAAGGCCGAGACACCCGCGAGGGTGCCGGCGGGTGCGCGGATCTCGGCCGGGAAGTCCGGGAGTGTCGACAGGTCGTTGCCGAGGCCTGCTGTCTCGGAGGTGAAGCGGTCGCCCGTGAGCTGCATGCCGTCGCCTGAGTCGCCGGCGAATCGGATGACGACATGGCCTAGGGGCACGACCGACTTGGCCTGGGTGCTCACGTTCACCTCTTTGTCAGCGGAGGGCCATGCGGCCGCCCCCATTGTCCACCCGGGTCGCCTTCCGTGCCCGCCGCCCGGTGCCGACCCGCGGGAAGGGCCGGGGGCGGCGGCGGCAATTGTGCGGCTGGGAGCGAGTCCTGTCGATACTGAGCCGCACAATCGGCCGCGTCTGGGCCATTACGCTGCCGGGATGGTCCGGGAGCAGCGCGTCTACGCCGTGGCCGGGCACCCGGAGATCCGGATCCACGTCCGTGACCTCGGGCTGGCCTGCTGTGCGGTGGAGTTCGCAGCGGCGATCGGTCGCGGCCTCCTCGTCCCGGCCCAGCCCGACGCACCACCCGGCACCGCGGCGGTCCTCGTCGTGTCAGGCACGGTGACCGATGCCCTGGCCCCCGAGGTCCTCGCCGTGTGGGAGTCACTGCCCGAGCCCAAGGCGGCGGTGTCCTTCGGAGCCTGCAGCAACTCAGGAGGTCCCTACTGGGACTCCTACTCCGTCGTGAAGGGTGTCGATCGCGTGATCCCCGTGTCGACGTACGTCCCCGGCTGCCCGCCTCGCCCCGAGGCGCTCGTCGACGCCCTCGTCTCCCTGGTGGTGCCCGCATGAGCGCGCCTCCCGGTGAGCTCTGGGAGGCCTGGGCTGCCGACGTCGCCCGCCACGTGGCCGAGGGCTTCGACCGCCTCGACCTGCTCACCGCGGTGGACCGGCCCCAGGCTGGCCAGATCGAGGTTGTCATCCACCTAGTACGACGCCCCGCACATGGAGGGCTCGAGCAGGTCTGGGGGCACACGGTCCTCGACCGTGACGCCCCCGTGCTCGATTCCGTCACGGCCGTGCTTCCGGCCGCGGCCTGGCATGAGCGCGAAATCCACGAGATGTTCGGCGTCGAGATGCGCGGTCACTCCGATCTGCGCCCACTGCTGCTGCACGGAGTGGAAGGCCCACCGCCGCTGCGCAAGGACACACCGCTCGTCGCGCGCGTCGAGACTCCTTGGCCGGGCCTGCCCGAGGAGTCTGGTCGCCGCGCCAAGGTGCCCGGCGTCCCTCCCGAGTGGTTGGAGCAGCGATGAGCGAGGTGCCGCCTCAGGCACGCGGTGCCATCGCACTCGACGCGGCTGCCTGCACCTCCTGCATGCTCTGCGTCAAGGAGTGCCCCGACTGGTGCATTCACATCGAGAGCCACAACGAAGAGGTGAGCGAGCCGGGCGCCCGCAGGCCGCGCACGGTCGCGGTGCTCGACTCCTTCACGATCGACTGGGGCCTGTGCATGTACTGCGGGATCTGCGTCGAGGTCTGTCCCTTCGATGCCCTGCACTGGGTATCCACCCACGACTATGCGGCGGTCGAAGCAGACGGCCTGCGCCACGGCATCGCGCGGTTGGAGGAGTTCGGTCCGCGCTGACCGGTCACTGGCCATTCGGCCCTAGCGTTCGCGCGCTATTGCGAGTCACGCTGGTGGTGGAGGTGTAGCCATGAACTGGGTGATCTACGTCGATGTAGCGATGGGGATGGCTTTGGCCATCACCCTGCTCGTCATCTCCTTCATCGCAGGGCGTGAGCCGGCTCGTCACCGTGCCGTCTGGATCATGGGCGTCGTGCTGCTCGGGCTACGCGCGCTCTTCTCCAGTGCCGTAGGAGTGGGGACGTGGGTCTCATCGGGCGACACGTGGGCATTCGCCCTTGGCGCTGCGGCACTCGTGCTCGTGGTGCCTGCGGCGATCCTTCGTCCCCGATGGGCGGGCATCGGTCTCCTGGTGTCCGCTGTGCTCCAGCCTTTGCTGCTGGTGATCCTCAGGCCTTTCGCGGGCGCGGGTGATGACTTCCCCGTCGAGGTGATGCTCGGCTTCTACAGCCTCACGGTGGCCGTCATCGGTGGCATCCTCATCGCCTCCACCCTCACCTGGGGGGAAGCGGCGGAAGGTGACGCGACAGCACCTGCCGAGGCGTCGGCTGATCGTGTGGAACGCGTCAGCGGTAGTTGACGAACTGCACCGGGAAGTCGAGGTCGGCGTCCTTGACGAGTTGGATGACCTCTTGGAGGTCATCGCGGCTCGGGCTTGAGACACGCAGCTCGTCGCCTTGGACCTGCGTCTTGACCTTCTTCGGGCCCTCGTCGCGGATCAACTTGGCGAGTTTCTTGGCCTGATCCTGCGTGATGCCTTCCTTGAGTTGGCACGTGATCTTGTTGAGGCGACCGGAAGCACGCACCTCGCCAGCGTCGAGCACCTTGAGGCTGACGCCACGCTTGACGAGCTTCTCCTTGAGGACGTCCAGGGCGGCCTTCACGCGGTCATCGGTCTCGGCCTCGAGCTCGATGGTCATCTCGCCCTTGAACTCCACCTTGGCGCCCGTGCCCTTGAAGTCGAAGCGCTGGGCGAGCTCCTTGGCTGCCTGGGTCACGGCGTTGTCGACCTCTGCGCGGTCGAGCTTGGAGACGATGTCAAAACTGTTGTCGGCCATGGCCACATTGTGGACCATGGGGGCATGTCCCCGCCCCAGGCCTACATCTTCGACCTCGACCGCACCCTCGTGGACCTGCAGTCCTTCACGGATTACGCCGCCGCCCTGCGCGATGTCACCGAGCTCGTCGGCGAGCAAGAAGGCGCGGCCGTCCCCCTCGCGGACTGGGACGCGCCGACTCTGTCGACGATGGCGATCCTCGTGGGGCTTGCGGGGGATGGACGCTGGGGTCCCGCGTCTCGGGTGGTCGCAGCCCATGAGCGCGCGGCCATCCCGCAGTCTGTCGCCATGCCGGGCCTGGAGTCGCTCGACGATGCGCTCGCGGGCGCGCCGCGAGCGGTCGTGACGCTGTTGCCCGACGACGTCGCACGTGAGGTGCTCGCCCATCACGGCGTCAGCATCGACGTCATCATCGGGCGCGATCCGCACATCCCGGCCAAGCCTTCCGGCGCGGGGCTCGTCGTGGCGGCGGAGCGCATGGGCGTCCCCGTGGCCGACTGCGTGATGATCGGCGACTCCACCTGGGATCAGGCGGCCGCCGTCGATGCGGGTGCGGCATTCATCGGCGTGCCGGTGTCGGCCGCGGCTTTCACTGCGGAGGTCCCGGTCGCTGACAGCCTCCTTGCTGCGGTGGCCGCCGCCCGCCGCTGAGCCTCAACAAGGCCCCTCTAGGATGGTCGCCCCGGCAGGTTGCCCGAGCGGCCAATGGGAGCGGACTGTAAATCCGTCGCGAAAGCTACAGAGGTTCGAATCCTCTACCTGCCACGTGTCGAAGGGCCCCCGGACTTTTCCGGGGGCCCTTCGCGTGCAACGAATCTGGTCGCGAGGTCGCCGTGCGCCGTCCGGGGCGGGCCCTGACTGAGTATCTTGACGGTGTGAGGCGCCGACCGTGGATTCTCTTCAGCGTCGTAACCGCTGCGGGGATCGCGATCCTCGCAGCGGCCGTGCTGCTGCTCGCGGATGCGGAGCGGAAGATCACGATCGGCGTGGGTCCCGTGACGTCGTCTGGATATGCAGCAGCTCAGCAGGTGGCCGAAGGACTGGCCAAGCGGGGGTTTGACGTCACGGTCATCCCGACCGACCAAACTCAGGATCTCATCGAGCTACTCGCTGACCCCGACAGTCCGATCGAGGTGACCTTCATCACGGAGGACATCGATGCCGCGCAGTACCCCAATGTCAACTCGCTCGGGACTGTCTCCCGCCTGCCCTATGCGTTTGCTACCTGGCCGGCTGCCCACGGCATCACGTCACTGGCGGAGGCCAGGGGAAAGCGCATCGACATCGGACCGGTCGGGTCATCCCGGGCTGCCTTCGCGGAAGAGGTTCTCGGCAAATTCGGGATCACCGCACAGAACAGCACGTTTCTCAACGTGCCGACCTCAGCGACTCTGGAGGAAGTCAAGGCTCTCGATGTCGAGATCCAGATCACGGACGATCAAGACGATCGCCCCTTCATCGTCGGAGCACTCGCCACCGAGGAGCTTCAGATTATCCCGGTGCCGGAGGCGAGATCGCTGTCGAATCGCATCGCCTCAGCTGAGGCGATCGAGATACCGTACGCGGCATTTTCGCTCGTGCCACCGGTCCCGCAGGAGCCCTTCCCCAGCGTCGCTCAACTCGTCACGGTCGTGGCAGTCGACTCCCTGACCGGAGCCGCTTCATACGCGATCGCCCAGGAACTCACGACCGTGTTTAGCACCGGCACGGCGTTCACCGCGCCGGGGGAGTTCCC
>CAZLMT010000086.1:9010-9323 GCA_964560615.1 uncultured Actinomyces sp. | reverse complement strand
GACGGCGCGGAGCTCGACGAGGACGTGCGCCGCGAGATCGGCTGTCTCGAAGGGCTCATCCGCGCGACCATCCAGGTCGACCCGGTGGACGCCGGCGAGTTCGCTCGCGTCGCCGCGCGGCTGGTCAACTCCGCCTTCAGCCTGGGGATCCCCTCACAGGTCGGCACGCTCGTCTCCAGCTCCGATCAGGCTCCACTCGACAAAGACGTCGTTCGCGCCCTCGAAGACGCCATCCCCGGCGCCAACCGCGTGGTGGTTCGCACACTCAACGACGGCGCGCAGGACTACTTGGCCCTGGAGGTCTTCGGGTCAG
>CAZLMT010000086.1:0-9000 GCA_964560615.1 uncultured Actinomyces sp. | reverse complement strand
ATGCTGATGTGCACGAAGGGAAGTGTAGACCCCCTCCCGGGCGCCTGGGAAGGGCCCGCTGTGGGCCCTTCCTGGCTCCTGTCCCTGGAGGTCCTCGGGTCAGGAATGTCGGCGGATCGCTACGCGGCGATCCAGCGGCTTGGCGCGGGTGATGTCAGGATCGATGTGTCGCAAGCGTCTGATGGCTCCGCCGTGATCATGGTGTCGCGGCCGATCAGCGTCCTCGCCGCGCAAGAGCAAGGCTAAGGCGTCGATGACCTTGTGCATCCAAGCGTGCCTGCCAAGTGCGTCCTAGCGCTCTGTGCGCTCCTCGAGCGATTGCACATCGACCAGGTCCTGCGGCCGGCCGGTGGCCCGTTTGTTGGCGATAAGGTCATCGACGCCGATAAAGGGGACCGACAGCCCATCCAGATCAACATCCAGGCGCGCTCTCCAGCACGGCTCGAAGTCCACACCGGTCGGTGTCGTCAGGATGTCGACACGATTGGGTGGGTATCCCAACTGAATCACGGTGTCGGGCGCCTGGAAATCCTGAGTCGTCAGCCCGAGACCCCCGAAACCGAACTCATCGAGAGCGGCCAGGGTCCTTTGGGCGTTGCCGGCTTCGGGCCAGATCCACAGATCCAGGTCCTTGGTGAGTCGGGGAATGCCGTGCGCGGCAAGGGCCCACCCGCCTACGACGAGGAAGCGAACGTCATGCCGGGCGAAGCACTCGAGCAGTTCGCGGAAGTCCCGGTTCATCCTCATCGGTCCACCCCTCGAACTCACGTCGCATTTGGGCGAGCGCTCCGACGCGCTGCTCGACGGGGACGGAGAGCCAGAACGCCAAGTCACTCGGAGGATCGATCATCGACGTACGCGCGACGACTCGCGCCACCTCAACTTGGGCCACCTCGTCCACGCCCGCAGTCTACCCCTGGGAGCAGGTTTCAGGCGTCGATGATTTTGTGCATCCAGGCGTGCCTATCGGGCACCGCGCCCGTCTGTATGTCGAGCAGGGCCTGGCGCAGGCGCATCGTGACCTCACCCGAGCCGCCGTTGCCCACGGTCCAGTTGCCCATGCGCGACTTCACCTCGCCGACCGGGGTGACGACGGCGGCGGTGCCGCACGCGAAGACCTCGGTGATCTCGCCCGACGCGCAGCCGGCCTTCCACTCCTCGACGCTGATGCGCCCCTCCTCCGCCTTGATGCCGAGGTCCTGGGCGACGGTGAGGAGCGAGTCGCGGGTCACGCCCGGCAGGAGCGCGCCGGTGAGGGAGGGCGTCATGATGCGCGCCTGGTCGCCGGAGCCGTAGACGAAGTAGAGGTTCATGCCGCCCATCTCCTCGATCCACCGGTGCTCGGCGGCATCGAGCCAGACGACCTGGTCGCAGCCGTGCTGCGCGGCCTCGGCCTGGGCGACGAGCGACGCGGCGTAGTTGCCCGCGCACTTGGCCTCGCCGGTGCCTCCGGGGGCGGCGCGGACCTAGTCATCGGACAGCCACACGCTGACCGGGTGCACGCCCTTGGAGAAGTACGCGCCGGCCGGCGAGGCGATGAGGAGGAACTGGTAGGTGTTGGACGGACGCACACCGAGCCCGATCTCCGTGCCGAGCATGAAGGGGCGCAGGTAGAGCGAGGTCTCTCCCCCGCTCGGGACCCACTCACGATCAGCACTCACCAGCGCGGCGATCGCACCGATGAAGAGCTCCTCGGGCACCTCGGCCATGGCGAGGCGACGCGCGGAGTTGTTGAATCGCGTGGCGTTCTTGAGCGGGCGGTAGAGCCAGATGGACCCGTCAGCGTGACGGTAGGCCTTCATGCCCTCGAAGATCGCCTGGCCGTAGTGCAGGAAGTTGGTCGCCGGGTCGAAGGTGAGCGGCTGGTAGGGCACGAGCTCGGCGTCATGCCAGCCCTCGTCCTCCGTCCACGTCGCCCGCACCATGTGGTCGGTGTAGTACTTGCCGAAACCCGGGTTGGCCAGGATCTCGGCGCGACGCTCAGCGGACGTCGGCGACGGGTGCGCTACGGCCGTGATGGGCCACAGGTGCGTGTCCGCCAAGCCGGGGGTCTGCGCCGAGGTCGTCATGTGGCGAGATTACTCAGCCGGCAGCGCCCGCCGCGAGGGCGTCGCCGATCTGGCTCGTCGAGCGCACGGCATCACCGCGCGAGGCGAGGTCGGCCTCGACCGCGGCCTCGACCCGGGCGGCCTTGGCCTCCTCGCCGACGAAATCGAGCAGGAGCGCCAGGCTCATCACAGTGGCGGTGGGATCGGCCTTGCCTTGGCCGGCGATGTCGGGGGCGGAGCCGTGGACCGGCTCGAACATGCTCGGGTTGCTGCGGCTGGGGTCTAGGTTGCCGCTCGCCGCCAGGCCGATGCCCCCGCCGATGGCCGCGCCGATGTCGGTGAGGATGTCGCCGAAGAGGTTGTCGGTGACGACGACGTCGAAGCGCTCGGGCTGGGTGATGAAGAACATCGCCGCGGCGTCGACATGCTGGTAGTCGGTCTTCACGTCCGGGTACTCCGCTGCCACGCGGTCGAAGGTGCGCTTCCAGAGGCTGCCGGCATTGGTGAGCACGTTGGTCTTGTGCACGAGGGTGACGTGCTTGCGCCGCTTCATCGCGCGGTTGAAGGCCTCGCGGATGATGCGCTCCGCGCCGTACGCCGTGTTGATGCTCTCCTCGGTCGCGACCTCCTGCGGCGTGCCGCGACGCAGCACGCCACCGGCGCCGACGTAGGGGCCCTCGGTGCCCTCGCGGTAGACGACGAAGTCGATCTCCTCAGGACCCTTGCCCGCGAGCGGCCCGGTGACACCGGGGTAGAGCTTGACCGGGCGGTAGTTGACGTGGTGGTCGAGCTCGAAGCGCAGGGGCAGCAGCACGCCGCGCTCGAGCACGCCCGGCGGCACGGTGGGATCGCCGATGGCGCCGAGCAGGATCGCGTCGTAGGAGCGCAGCTCCTCGAGCACCGCGGGCGGCAGGGTCTCGCCGGTGCGGTTGTAGAGCCGGGCGCCCAGGTCGTACTCCTGAGTGGTCACGGTCATGTCGCCGCGGACGGCGTCGAGGACCTTGAGGGCCTCGGCCACCACCTCGGTGCCGATGCCGTCGCCGGGGATGAGAGCGATGTTGAGGGTGCGCGCCATGGGCGGAAGGCTAGTGGGGGTGGCGCCCGCCTCAGGAGGCGAGGTAGCGGCGCAGGGCCTCGCGCATGATCGCGCTCGCCGTGGCTCCCTCGGACTCGATGCGCGTCTCGAGATCGCTGTAGAGCTCGGGGTCGAGGCGGACCTGGACCACGCGGGAGGGTCCCTCGCCCAGCGGCGGCCGGCCGCGGCGCACGATGACGAGGTCGTCATCGTTGTAACCCGCTTCGGCTTCATCCGCCCACGCTTGGAGTTGCTCCTCGGTGGGGGTCCCCGGGTAGCGCCACGTGCTGAGATCGAACCCCTTGACTTCTCTGATCACGTCGCGTCCCCCTGGGTGAGATAGCGCTCGAACTTCCTTCGCATCGGCATGGCGTGAATGGCCGACAGGGACCCATCCGACTCCGTCACGGTCACGACCTCCAAGGGGCGACCGGTCGAGTCCGCACCGACGAACAACGTCCGGCCACGCAGACCGCTCTGCATCACCATCACGACGACGGCCTGGCCGATCGCGTGACAGATGTCTTCGTCGACGACGCCGTGCTTGCGTGCGCTGTGGTGGATACGAACCCAGCCATGGCCACTAATGTAGTACATAAATTCAACGGGGCCTAGTCCACGATCTGGACCCGCGAGACCTCACCCGTGGCGGTCAGGGTGTCGTCGGCGAGCATGACGGTCGCGCGCATCGGAGCAGTTCGAGCGATCGACAAGACCTCGCCGTCCGGGCCCTGCGTGAGAGTGGTGCGCTTCACCAGCGGGCCGGCCTTGCGGGCGACGACCTCCAGGGTGAGCGTCGCGGGACGCTCATTGACGACCGTGCCGTCGACGATGCGCTGGACGGTGACGGCGATCGCGGAGCGCATGAGTGCGGCACTCGTGAGGCTCCCGGAGATGCGCGCCATGCCCGGGACGCTCGCCGTGGGCTCGAGCACCAGGCGTGTCGTCATGCAGCCGGTGAGGTCGCACGCCGAGCGGGAGAGGTCCAGCTCCAGGGGCAGCGGGCGCAGCGCGCGTGACTGGCCACCGGGCGAGTGCAGGCCGAAGGCCAACCGCCCGGACCACTCCCCCGTCACCGCGAGGGCGACGGACGTGCGGACCTCCGGCAGGTCGGGCTTGGGCTGAGCCTTTCGATCCATGGCGGCCAGGGCGGGTGCGGGAGCGAGCAGGCCGGCGCTGAGGACGGCGGCAGAGAGGGCAAGGAGCGGCGTACGCATGGGGACCTCCAGGAAAGCGGGAATCGGACCCGGCGGACGCTAGGCAGCGAGAGCCCTACGCCGACCCCTTCGTGGGGCCCCTGTGGACGGCGGGGCAGGGGATCCCCTGGGGACGGCCCCGGTGCTACCCTCAGCGTGATGTCCGCGCAGCGCCTCCTCCTTGGTCGCCGCGACGAGGCCTAGGGGCTCCCACTAGGGGCCCACGCCGGCCCCCTCGTCGCGGAGTCCTTGCACGCCGGTCCCCGCCTTTCGACAGGAGACCCCAGGACATGAGCACCGACATCCACGATCAGCGCAATCCCCAGCAGCCGTCACCTATGGCGTGGCAGCGCTACGCCGCCTACCGCCCGGTCGACCTCCCGGACCGCACCTGGCCCGCTCAGGTGATCACGCAGGCGCCGCGCTGGTGCGCCGTCGACCTTCGCGACGGCAACCAGGCCCTCATCGACCCCATGTCACCCGCGCGCAAGAAGCGGATGTTCGAGTTGCTCGTCGCCATGGGCTTCAAGGAGATCGAGGTGGGCTTCCCCTCGGCGTCGCAGACCGACTTCGACTTCGTGCGCCAGCTCATCGAGGAAGACCTCATCCCCGATGACGTCGTCATCCAGGTGCTGACGCAATCGCGCGAGCACCTCATCGAGCGCACCTTCGAGGCCATCCGAGGCGCGAAGCAGGCGATCGTGCACCTCTACAACTCCACCTCCACCCTGCAGCGCCGCGTGGTCTTCGGCCTCGACAAGGAGGGCATCAAGGACATCGCCGTGCACGGTGCGCAACTGTGCAAGAAGTACGCCGAGCAGATCGCCGACGAGACCGAGGTCTACTTCGAGTACTCCCCCGAGTCCTACACCGGCACGGAGCTGGAGTTCGCCGTCGAGGTCTGCGACGCGGTCACCGAGGTGTGGCAGCCAACCCCCGACCGCAAGGTGATCCTCAACCTCCCCGCCACTGTCGAGATGGCCACGCCCAATGTGTACGCCGACTCGATCGAGTGGATGCACCGCCATCTGGCCCGCCGCGACAGCGTGATCCTCTCGCTGCACCCGCACAACGACCGAGGGACCGCCGTCGCCGCCGCAGAGCTGGGCTACATGGCCGGCGCCGACCGCATCGAGGGCTGCCTCTTCGGCAATGGCGAGCGCACCGGCAATGTCTGCCTCGTCACCCTGGGCATGAACCTCTTCAGCCAGGGCATCGACCCGCAGCTGGACATGCGCGACATCGACGACATCCGTCGCACGGTGGAGTACTGCAATCAGATCCCCGTTCACGAGCGTCACCCCTACGGCGGCGATCTCGTCTACACCGCCTTCTCCGGCTCGCATCAGGACGCCATCAACAAGGGCCTGGCACACATGGAGATCGATGCCACTGCCGCAGGCACGCTCGTCGACGACTTCCGTTGGGAGGTCCCCTACCTGCCCATCGACCCCAAGGACGTCGGTCGCACATACGAAGCCGTGATCCGCGTCAACTCGCAGTCGGGCAAGGGCGGCGTCGCCTACATCATGCGCACCGAGCACAAGCTCGAGCTGCCGCGTCGGCTCCAGATCGAGTTCTCCCAGGTCGTCCAGCGCATGACAGACGAGGAGGGTGGTGAGGTCTCCCCCGAGGTGATGTGGTCGTCCTTCTCGGCGGAGTACCTGCCCGATCCCGCTGCTCCGTGGGGTCGCTTCGCGCTCAAGTCGGTCAAGCAGGAGTCAGATATCGACGGCGACACGTCTGTCGACGTCGTGCTCTTCGACACCGGGGCCGAGGTTGCGCTCACCGGGCGTGGCAATGGCCCAGTCGCAGCCTTCTGCGATGCGCTCGCCCAGCACGGGATCGATGTGCGCGTCCTGGATTACGCCGAGCACGCTATGTCGGCCGGCGGTGATGCCACAGCGGCGAGTTACGTCGAGTGCGCGGTCAATGACCGGGTGCTCTGGGGAGTGGGCATCGACCCGTCCATCACGACGTCATCGCTCAAGGCGATCGTGAGCGCGGTCAACCGCGCCGTGCGCGACGCTGACTAGCGGCCCGGGCTAGAAGGCGAGGTCGACGGCGCGCCCGGTGTGGGCGCCGATCTCGGCCACGATCTGATCGAGCACCTCGGCGGGCACGGCCTGGTCGACCGTGAGCACGATGACCGCGTGATCCCCCGCGTCATCAGGGCTCACTTGCATTCCCTCGATGTTGACGTTGGCCTCACCGAGGATGCGACCGACCGTCCCGACGACGCCGGGACGATCGTGATAGCGCAAGAAAGCCATGTGTTCGCTGATGGGCACGTCGACGTCGAACCGGTCGACCTCGACGAGCTTGTGCACGCCCTTGGGTCCGGCAGCGGTGCCCGCCACGCTCACCCAGGTGCCGTCATTGAGGGTGAGTCGCACGCGCACGAGATTGCGATGATCCTCGCTGTCGCGATCGGTGGTGAGGGCCACCTCCACCCCGCGCTGCTGGGCGAGGACGGGGGCGTTGACGTAGGAGACAGGGTCGTGCACGAGTCCTTGCATCACTCCCTTGAGAGCGGCGAGCTCGAGCACGCGCACGTCGAGCTCGGCCACCTCACCGCGCACCTCGACGTCGATGCGCTGCAGTGCCCCATCGGCGATGCCGCTCGCAATCGCACCGAGGCGCTCGGCCACCGGCACCAGCGGGCGGATCGGCTCGGCGAGCACGCCACCTTGGACATTGACGGCATCGGGCACGAGCTCGCCACCGAGCGCGAGACGCACGGACTTGGCGACAGCGATACCGGCCTTCTCCTGGGCCTCATCAGTGGAGGCGCCCAGGTGAGGCGTGGCCACAACGGTCTCGAGCCCGAAGAGCGGTGAATCGGTGCACGGCTCCTTGGCGTAGACGTCGAGGCCTGCGCCGGCGACGCGACCCTCGGAGATCGCGCGGTAGAGGGCGTCCTCGTCGACGATGCCACCGCGGGCGGCGTTGATGAGGTACATCGTCGGCTTGGCGAGCTTGAGCTGCTCGTCACCGATGAGCCCGGCGGTCTCGGGGGTCTTGGGCAGATGGACCGTGATGAAGTCCGACTCGCGCATGAGCTCGTCGAGGGGCACCAGGCGTACGCCGATCTGCGCTGCCCGAGCCGGCTGGACGTAGGGGTCGTAGGCGATGAGGGTGACGCCGAAGGCCGAGAGTCGCTGGGCGACGAGGACGCCGATGCGACCGAGCCCCACGATGCCGACGGTCTTCTCGGAGAGCTCCACTCCGTTGTACTTCGAGCGCTTCCACTCACCGTTCTTGAGGGCGAGGTTGGCCGGCACGATGTTGCGCGCCGCTGAGAGCAGCAGGGCGACAGCGAGCTCGGCGGCGCTCACGATGTTGGAGGTCGGCGCATTCACGACCATGACGCCGGCCTGGGTCGCCGCTTTGACGTCGACGTTGTCGAGGCCCACGCCCGCGCGCGCGATGACCTTGAGCTGCTTGCCCGCTGCGATCGCTTCGGGATCCATCTGGGTCGCCGAGCGGATGAGGATGGCGTCAGCGTCGGGCAGCGCCGCGAGGAGTGCCGCGCGATCAGAGCCGTCGCAGTGCCGGATCTCGAAATCGGGCCCGAGAGCCTGGACGGTCGCGGGAGAGAGCTCCTCGGAGATGAGGACGACGGGCTTGGTCACGGGGCACCTCGGTTGATCGCGGGAAGCGGTGCGGCGAGTCTAGCCACGCATCGGATCAGGCGCCTGCCCGCCGTCGCCACGCCGTGAACGACGTCACAGGACCGTCATGGGGCGGCACCAACCACGGCCATGGATGCACTCGCGCCAGGCGCAGCCGCTCCGCACGGCGACGCCAGCCAGGGACGGGTGCAAAGGTCGTCGCGATGATCGCGTCACCGAGCTCGTCCACGGGATCACCCACGCGCACCTGCAGTGTGCGCCGACTCGCGAGGTCGGCTAGGCATTCGGCGAGGAAGAGCAGACGCACCGGCGAGAGGCGCAGGTGCTGCAGTAGCGGGCGATCCCAGACGAAGACCACCGGGAGATCAGGGTGGGCGCTGAGGGCAGGGTCGTCATCGCCGAGGGACTCAGCGGTCAGCCACACGACGTCGGGGTTCACATGGGATGACATGGCGATGAGGTCGGTGCCCGTCGTGAGCGCCACGTCGGAATCGCGGCGCACGCGCGGATCGACGTAGGGGCGAGCGGTGCGCTCCTCCTCCGGCGGCCACTGCTGGATCGGGCAGGCGCGTGCATGGGGACAGGTGTCGCACAGGCCGGGGGCGCGCTTCTCCACCTGCCAGCGCGAGAAGCCGTAGGGCTTGCCGGTGAGCGCACCGACCGTCCACTGCCATCCGACGCGGTTGGCAGCGCGGGACCCATCGAGGAGGTGGCTCGCCAGCCACATGCGCGTCTGGTTGGTGAGCCAGCCGGTGCGCCGAAGCTCATCGGTCGCCAGGTCGACGCAGGCCATGCCCTCGGGCCAGTCGTAGGGTTCGCCGCGCTCCTCCACGGAGTAGCGCAGGCTGCGCTGGGTGGCGTCGCCCAGGCGGGCATAGAGGTGCCTGGCGTATTCCTGCCACAGCAACTCGTCACGGAACGCCGTGACATCTCGCGCCGGCCCGCCCGCGACGTGATCCCACACGCGCGGGAGCGTGAGGAGTCCGTGGCGGATGTAGGGAGACAGGCCCGAGGCGCCGCGCCGATCGACCGGCCACACCTCATTA
>CAZLMT010000085.1:0-9328 GCA_964560615.1 uncultured Actinomyces sp. | reverse complement strand
TACGACCCTCGAGACCTACACCGAGGACCTCTACCGTCAGATCTTCGACGTCAATATCTACGGACTGCTCAATGTCACGCGCGCCGCGCTCCCCCACATGTCGGCGGGTTCGGCCATCGTCAACTTCGCATCCGTCGATGCGTTCACCGTGTCGCCCGGCCAGTTGCTCTACGGCGCGTCCAAGGCTGCCGTCGTCATGCTCACCAAGGAGCTCGCTCTCGAGCTGGCCCCGCGCGGCATCCGCGTCAATGGCATCGCCCCCGGCTGGGTCGACACCCCGGGCAACGCCGCGACCGGTCGCATGGCCGAGGCGGCGAAGTCCATCCCCCTGGGCCGGGTCGCACAGCCCGCCGAGATCGCCGAGTGGGTGTGGATCCTCACCGGATCGGGCACGGCAGGCTTCGTGGACGGCGAGACGATCGTCATCTCCGGCGCGGACGTCATGCGATGAGCCTCGAGCCCCTCCCCGAGCTCTCCACCTCCGAACTCGTGGCCCAGCGCATCCGCGATGCCATCCTCGACGGGGCAATGCGGCCCGGGGACCGTCTCGTCGAGGCAGACATCGCTGCCGAACTCGGCGTCTCGCGCGGCCCCGTGCGCGAGGGCATCCGGCTCCTGGCCGGCGAGGGACTCGTCGTGCTTCGGCGCAATCGCGGGGCGGTCGTCATCTCACCGACCTTCGAGGACGTGCTCGAGGTCTATGTCCTGCGCCTGAGCCTGGGACTGCTCGCCATCCATCACGCGATGCAGCTGGACGCCGCCACGGCTCCGGAGTTCGCCGACGTCGAGCTCCTCCTGCGCCGTCTGCACGACCCCGAGGTGCAGGC
The DNA here is from genome assembly GCA_964560615.1 of uncultured Actinomyces sp. Classification (GTDB taxonomy): domain Bacteria; phylum Actinomycetota; class Actinomycetes; order S36-B12; family S36-B12; genus Mxb001. The sequence goes on along the minus strand of CAZLMT010000085.1, from coordinate 8,501 downwards.
TGACGCCCTGCTCATGATGCAAGCGGACCTTCAATTCCAGTCAGCGCTCTTCGACCTCAGCGGCCTGCCGCGCGTCACAGCCGTGCTCGATCAGACTGCTCGGGATATCCCCGTCTTCGTCAAGGTGCTCGGCATTACCTACGACGACGTCGACCACGCTGCCCTCGTCCAGCGGCATGAGCGCCTGATGGTTGCTGTCCGCGCGCGTCACCGCACCGATGCCGAGGTCGCCTGGCGCGAGCACGTGCGCCTTTCCGTGGGCGAGTTCGCACGCGGCTATCCGGATGCCCAGCTCGACGGCATCTTCGACCTCCCCCTCATGCATCACGTCCTCGACCACCACGAACACCTGGGGTGACCATGACTCGCTACTGCATCATCGGCGCCGGACCCGCCGGCCTCGCTGCGCTCAAGGCCATGCTCGATGCCGGTCATGACGTCGACTGCTTCGAGCAGTCCGACACCATCGGCGGGCACTGGAATCACGACTACGACGCCCTCCACCTGATCACCTCACGGCAGGTGACGGGCTTCGAGGGATTCCCCATGCCCGAGCACTGGCCGCTCTTCCCCCACCGCGACCAGATGCTGGAGTACTTCCACCTCTACGCCGATGAGTTCGACCTGCGTCGCCACATCACCTTCAACACCCCGGTCGACCGAGTCGAGCCTCTGCCCACCGACGGGCCCGTGGGCTCTGCTGGCTGGTCGGTGACGACCGCCGATGGCGTGCAGCGCGCGTACGACGGGGTCCTCGTCGCCAATGGTCATCTGCGCGACCAGAAGATCCCCGAGGTGCCCGGCACCTTCACCGGCAAGCAGGTGCACTCCGGGTCCTATCGGAATACCGACGACATCCAGGGGCGTCGTGTCCTCGTCATCGGCTCGGGCAACTCCGGCTGCGACCTTGCCGTAGACGCAGCGCAGCAGCACTTCGACACCCACATCGTGATGCGACGAGGCCACCACTTCCAGCCCAAGACCTTCTTCGGCAAGCCGCGCTCCGAGCTCGCGTGGATGCAGGAGTACACCTTCGAGGAGCAGGACCTCATCGCGCGCCTGATGATGCGCGTCTCCGTGGGTGAGGCGTCCGACTACCCCGGCATGCCCATCCCGGATCACCGAGCCCTCGCCGACGGTCCACCCGTGGTCAACGACCTCCTCCTCTACTGGATCCAGCACGGTCGCATCACGGTCCGTCCCGGGATCGAGCGCTTCGACGGCGCGACGGTGCACTTCAGCGACGGCACCAGCGACGACTTCGACACCATCCTGTGGGCGACGGGCTTCCACGCCTCACTGCCCTTCCTCGACGATGCGCTGCTCGTGAAACAGGACGGCACGCCGCTGCGCGTGGCAGGAGCCGTGGTGCCGCTCGGCCTCGAGAAGCTCTATCTCGTCGGCATGATCGGCGCGCGCGGTCCGCAGCCTCCGATCTATCCGATCCAGGCCGACCTTGCCGTGCGCATGATCGCGATCCATGAGTCCTCGCCCACCGGCTTCGTGCCCATCGCGGGCCCGCTGACGCAGGCCCAGGAGCACGAGTGGCGCATCGACATCCTGCGCCCCGTCTGGCTGGCTCAGGTCGAGCAGACCAAGGTCGCACTGCAGGTGATCGCAGCGAGTCAGCCGGTGGGGGCACGCGCATGACCGACTGGCTCGGCCTTGCGGGCCGCCGGGCCGTCGTGACCGGCGCGGGCAGCGGGATCGGCCAGGCGGTGGCCGTCGCCCTGGCGGCCGTGGGAGTCGAGGTCATCGGGGTCGATCGGGACGCGGAATCGCTGCGAGATTCAGGGCTGTGCGCCGAGATCTGCGACATCTCCAGCGAGAGTGCCGTCAAGGCGCTCGCCGAGCGCGTCGGCCCCTGCGACATCGTCGTCAACGCCGCGGGCATCATCCGACCAGGTGCCCTCGCTGACGTCGACGTCGCTGACTGGAACGCACTCATCGCGGTCAACCTCACCGGCTACCTGCTCGTGTCGCGTACCTTCGCTGCCGGGATGAGCGCCCGTGGCACCGGCGCGTTGGTGCACGTGGCATCCATCTCTGGCACCCACGCTCAGGCAAATAGCGGCGCCTACAGCGCATCGAAGGCCGCACTCATCGTCATGTCGCAGCAATTGGCCCTTGAGCTTGGCCCGCAGGGCATCCGCAGCAACACCGTGAGCCCCGGCATGGTCCGCACGCCCATGACGGAGGAGTACTACTTGGCACCGGGCGTGGCTGAACGTCGCGACCGTGCGGTGCCGATCGGCCGCGTGGCGGCGCCGGACGACATCGCTGACGTCGTGGTCTTCCTGGCCAGTGACCGGGCCCGCTACGTCACCGGCGCGGACATCATCGTCGACGGTGGGTTCACCACGACGCTGATGAGTTGGGTGCCACGCCCCGGCTACGACTGATCTGGTGCGGAGGCGGCCCGGCTCTCCGCCTTGAGTTCCTTCGCACGCGTGGCGTACATATCGACGTACTCCTGGCCCGACAGCTCCATCAGGGCGTACATGATCTCGTCGGTGACGGAGCGCAGGACGAAGCGGTCAGACGCCATGCCGTCGTAACGCGCGAAGTCGAGCGGATCACCGAAGCACACACCAACGCGGCGGATCCTCGGCCGGATGCGCCCCGGAGGCTGGATCTCGTACGTGCCGATCATGGCCACGGGCATCACGGGCGCATGCCCCTCGAGTGCCATGCGGGCCACACCGGTCTTGCCGCGGTAGAGACGACCGTCCGCGGTGCGCGTGCCCTCGGGATAGATGCCGAGCATGTGACCCTCATCGAGAATGCGTATGCCCGTGGTGATGGCCGCCTCGGCGGCGCGACCACTCGTGCGGTCGATGGGCACCTGGCCCACGCCGGTGAAGAAGGCCTTGCTGAGGAGGCCCTTGATCCCCTTGCCGGTGAAGTACTCCTGCTTGGCGAGGAAGGTGATCCGGCGCCGGGTCACGAGGGGGAGGAAGAAGGAGTCCGAGAAGGACAGGTGGTTGCTCACCAGGATGGCGGGGCCCTCTTCGGGGAGAGCCTCCATGTTGTCGGTCCAGGGGCGGAAGAGGACGCGCAGCCAGGGGCCGATCACAATCCACTTGAGAACCCAGTAGAGCACGGGCTCACCCTAGCCGTGTGGCACTATCGGGGGCGTCCAAGGAGGTCGCTATGCCGCTTGTTCCCGGTGCTGAGCCCTTAGTCGCCGACGGCGGCTCCACGGGCATCCTGCTCCTCCACGGCTTCACCGGCTCGCCGAAGTCCATGAAGCCCTGGGGTGAGCGCATGGCAGCGGAGGGGCACACCGTGCGCGTGCCGCGCCTCCCCGGGCACGGCACCCGCTGGCAGGACATGAATCTCACTCGCTGGGAGGACTGGTACGCCGAGGCCGACCGGTCCTTCCTCGAACTCCAGCGCGCGTGCGATGTCGTCTTCGTCTTCGGGCTCTCCATGGGTGGCTCGCTCACGCTGCGACTCGCGGAGCGCCATGGCGACGCCATCCGCGGCATCGTGCTCGTCAACCCGGCGGTGCACTCCGAGCGTCCCGACCGCTTCCTGCTTCCCGTCCTGCAGGCCCTCGTGCCGGCGTTCCCCGGTATCTCCAACGACATCAAGAAGCCGGGCCAGGACGAGGGTGCCTACGCCAAGATCCCGCTCAAGGCCGCGCACTCCCTCACCAAGTTGTGGAAGGCGGTCAAGGACGACATTGCCCTGGTGCGCCAGCCACTGCTGCTCTTCCGCAGCGCAGAGGACCACGTCGTCGAAGCATCCAACGCGCGCTTCATCCTCGACCACGTCTCGAGTGCGGACCGCACAGAGGTCGTGCTGCCCGACTCCTACCACGTCGCGACCTTGGACAACGACGCCGAGACGATCGTCGCGGGCAGCATCGACTTCGTCCGCCGCCTCGCCTGAGGCCATGTCGACTCCAGGACTCCCCGCGGCGGCGTACGCCAAGCTCGCCGACGTCGACCCGCCCATCGCCGAGCATGTCCTCGACCTGCTCGCACAGGCACGGATCCCGGCGTACGCCGAGCCTCTCGTCGGCGACACCGGTCCCTACCGCGATGTCCGCGCCCCTGACCGGCCGACGACACGAATCTACGTCGAGCGCACGCGCCTGAGCGAGGCCCGCAGCGCCATCTCCGAGGGCCTGCCCTCCCTGCGCGCGGAATTCCACGCCGATGCCGCCGCTCGCGCCGACGCCGATGACATGCGACGTGCATCGACCGATCGCATCGATGAGGCCTGGGACGACATCGTCGCGGGATTCCACACCGCCGAGCCGCCACCGCGACCCGATGTCGAGGGCTCCGGCCTGTCCCAGCGCCTGGTGCGCGAGCACACGGAGCCCCCCGAGCCCGAAGGGCAGCAGGCGCTCGGCCCGCGCGACTACGCACTTCCCGAGCAATTGGACGACGAGGGCTTCACCCCGCCTCCCCCTCCACCGATGCCTCGCCCGAGGGACCGCTTCGATGCCTTCGCCTGGATCGGTCTCATCGGGGGCCCGCTCGCGATCATCCTGGCCTTCGTCCTCGGATTAGGCGGCTGGGTCGCAGCGGCGGGATTCGCCGCGTTCACGGCGGGGTTCGTGACCCTGGTGGCGCGCTCGTCGGATCGGCGCCACGAGGGCGACGACGGGGCTGTGGTCTAGCCGACCTCGGCGACGCGACGGCGCAGCCCCTTGAGCGCCGTATCGACGATGATGCGCTCGGCCTTGCGCTTGATCATTCCGATCATCGGGATGCGCACATCGACGGAGAGGCGGTAGTGCACCGTCGTGGTCGCCCCGTGCTCCTCGAGCAGGTAGGTCCCGTCCATGGCCGTGAGCATGTCGCCGGAGGTGAGCTGCCAGGACACTCGCCGATCCCCGTCCCAGTCGTAGAGCAACTCGTAGGTGTCGCGGATGGGCCCGGACTCAAGATGGAAGCGCGCGCGCAGCGGGCGGCCATCCTTCTCCTCGAGCACGGTCACCTCGGTGATGCCATCGCTCCACTGCGGGTAGGCGGGCAGGTCGGCGATCACGTCCATGATCGTCGGCGCGCTGGCATCGATGTCGATGCTCGACTCGGTCTGATCAGCCACGTGCCGGCTCCCCCGGGCGACGATCGCCCTCCATCTCGTCCTTGAGCGACCACACGACACGCTTCCACGCCACCGCGTGCTGTCGACGTAGACGGTCCATCTCGCGACGGCCGCGCGACGAGGAGGGCAGGGTGCGGGGAGTCGACGGCGATCCGGGCGCGGTGGGCTCTGCGCGCAGGAAGTAGTGCACGATCACCCCGTCGCCGTGCGGCTCGAGCCAGACCTCCGCGGACCCCACGAGCTCACCGGTGATGGACCAGCGCAGACCGTCCAGGCCCCTGTCCATGAAGACCGCCAGGTCCAGGGAGGGCCACCACTGGCGCCAGCGCGCCGGATCGGCGACCACTGCGGCCAGGCGAGTCCGCTCGACGACCACGTAGGTCTCGTCGACGAGATCCACCCCTGCCATGGGGCCAGGATAGGTCTCTTCCCGCGCCCACGACCGGCGGCTCCCCACGACTTCGGCCTCAGAAGGACCTGAAGACGGACAAGGTTGGGCGTTCAGGTAGCCCTGGGATGACCCATCCCCTAGCGTGATGCGAGCTACGTCACACCGAGCCATCGGTGGACCCGACCGTGGGAGAGATCGTGAAAACCGAGTTCAGCGTCGCTGCCATCGTCCCGCCGCCCACCTCGGGCAGTCTCGTGGACGACATCGTCGACAACGCCCAGACCGCCCCCCACCGTGTCGCACTCTCCGTCAACCGCGGGGGCGCCTGGGTGGGCGTCACCTCGCAGCAGTTCCTCGACCAGGTCAAGGCCGTGGCCAAGGGCATCGTCGCCTCGGGCGTCGAGCCGGGCCAGCGGGTCGGCATCATGTCGCGCACCCGCTACGACTGGACGGTCGCGGACTACGCCATCTGGTACGCCGGTGCCACCGTCGTGCCGATCTACGAGACCTCCTCGGCCGAGCAGGTCGAGTGGATCCTCGGCGACTCCAACGCCGTCGGCGTCTTCCTCGAGAGCGCCAAGAACAAGAAGGTCTTCGACGAGGTCGCCGACCGGATTCCTGATTGCACGCGCGCGTGGATCTTCGACGACGGCGCCCTAGACACCCTTGCCACCGCCGGGGCCGGCATCTCCGATGAGGAGCTCGAGCGTCGCCGCGCGACGCTCAACCCGGAGTCGCTCGCCACCATCATCTACACCTCGGGCACGACCGGGCGCCCCAAGGGCTGCATGCTCACCCACGGCAACTTCATGTTCGAGGTCAGCAACATCGTGGCGGGGATGCCCCAGCTCTTCACCGTCCAGGGGGCATCCACGCTGCTCTTCCTGCCCCTGGCCCACGTCTTCGGGCGGATCATCCAGCTCGGCTGCATCCACTCCGGCACCCGACTCGGCCATGCGCCCGACGTCAAGAACCTGCTGGGCGACCTGCAGTCCTTCCAGCCCACCTTCCTCCTGGCTGTGCCTCGTGTCTTCGAGAAGGTCTTCAACTCCGCTCAGCAGAAGGCCACGGCCGAGGGCAAGGGCAATATCTTCAACACTGCCGCGCAGACCGCGATCGACTACTCCAAGTCACTCGACACCGGCGGCCCCGGCTTCGGCCTGAAGCTCAAGCACAAGGTGTTCGACAGGCTCGTCTACGGCAAGTTGCGCGCGGCGATGGGCGGCAAGATCGAGTGGGCAGTCTCCGGCGGCGCGCCGCTCGGCGATCGCCTCGGACACTTCTTCCGCGGCATCGGAGTCACGATCCTCGAGGGCTACGGCCTCACCGAGACATCGGCCGCGACCACGGTCAATCGCCCCGACGCAATCAGGATCGGCACGGTCGGCCAGCCCTTCCCCGGCGCATCGGTCAAGGTGGCTGCTGACGGCGAGCTCATGCTCGCGGGCGCCCAGATCTTCAAGGGCTACTGGAACAACCCCACCGCCACGGCTGAGGCGATCGAGCCCGACGGCTGGTTCCACTCCGGCGACATCGGCGAGATCGATGATCAGGGCTTCGTCAAGATCACCGGCCGCAAGAAGGAGCTCATCGTCACGGCGGGCGGCAAGAACGTCGCCCCCGCTGTCCTCGAGGACCGTCTGCGCGCCAACTGGCTTGTGAGCCAGTGCATGGTCGTGGGTGATGCCCAGCCCTTCATCGCGGCACTCGTGACGATCGATCCCGAGTCCTTCCCGGGCTGGCTGAAGCAGACAGGCAAGCCCGAGAGCTCGACGATCGAGTCGATGATCACTGATCCCGACCTCGTGGCGGAGATCCAAAAGGCTGTCGACGAGGCCAACAAGGCGGTGTCCAACGCCGAGGCGATCAAGAAGTTCACTATTCTTCCCGTCGACTGGACAGAAGAGGGCGGCCAGCTCACGCCATCCATGAAACTCAAGCGCAACGTCGTCATGAAGGAGTACGCATCCGAGGTCGACGCTCTCTACTCGTAACGCAGGCCCTGGCCTCGCGTCATGCCCGCGACGGCATGACGCGAGGCCTTGGCTTTGCCGGCGTACTCCTCGTCTCCCTTGGCACGGGCGACATGCCCGTGGCGACGATGCAGGTGGCGCTCGTGGCCGTCATCGCGATCCTCGCCCAGCTCGGCACGACTCCGGCCCGGCCGGTGTGGCTGAGATACGCGGTCCTCATCGCCGAAGCCGCCGCGATCGCGCTCGTCGTCGTGACATCCGCCCCGGGTGACCGGCCCTCCATCGTCTATCTCGCCGTGCCACCCATCGTCAGCGCCTTCGCCATGGGCGCAGCCGGGCTCAGTTCCGCCATCGCCGTCGAGGGACTTGTGCTCCTCGTCGGCACGGTGCTGCGCTCACGCGACGACCTACCCACCGCCGTGGTCGACCTCATCGTCGTCCTCGCACTCGGAGCCGCGCTCGGCCTAGGCGCCATCCTCACCACGCATCTGCGGCAGCGCATCGCGCCACCGAGCACCGACTACGACGCAGCACGACGCCTGCTCATGTCCCTGCGCGATGTGGCACGCCAGCTCCCGGGAGGCCTGGAGGAGTCGGCCCTGGCCCAGGCTGCGCTCGCGCGCTTTCGCGCCGTGCTCCCCCACGACCGTGCCGAGGTGGTGGTGCGTGCCGATGGGGGCCGGCTCCTCACCATCGCGCGCAGCCCGGAGGACGCGTCGGGCTGGTCTCCCTCACTGTCGGCAGGGCTCTGGGGCCAGGCCTGGGAGTCAGGGGTCGCGGTCCAGCGCCTGGGTGCCATGGACGGTCCCGAGCTCGGCACCTCGCGAGCGTGTGCCGTCATCCCGCTGCGCCTCGGGGACGAGCGCATCGGCCTTGTGGGCATTGAGCGTGCCGGCGGCCTCTGGCCCGTCGAGGACCTCACCGAGGCACAGACCATGGCAGACGAGGCAGCACTGCGTCTCGATACCGCGCGGCTCTTCGACGAAGTGCGCGACCTCGCCACGCTGGAGGAGCGCCGCCGCCTCGCGCGCGAGATCCACGACGGCATCGCGCAGGAGGTCGCCGGTCTC
>CAZLMT010000084.1:7138-9808 GCA_964560615.1 uncultured Actinomyces sp. | reverse complement strand
GCCACGATGACAGCGGCGACCAGGAGCGCGAGGACCCCTACGGTGACGGCACGTCGCGCGCGGTGGTCCATGCGACCACTCTAGGGATGCCCGCCTGCCCGGGGCCTACCCGCTAGCCTGCGGATGTGGACGCGCGCCTCACCATCGAGCAGATCGAGGCGGACCCTGCCCTACGCAGCCGAGACGATGACGGTGTCGCCGCGATCGCAGTGGGCACCGTGCTGTGGATCCTTGCCCTGATCGCCGTGCAGGTCTGGGGCTCTGCGTGGGGGATCGACACCGAGCGATGGGCCCTGGTGTGCGCTATCGGAGCCCTACTCGGGATCCCGGGACTCGCGCTCGTGCTCGGCCGACGTCACCGTCGGCGGGCTCGTCAGTCCTGATCGACGGATTCGAACGTATCGACGGATTCGGGCGCGTCGACAGCCTCGGACGCAGCCTCGACCGACACGTCCTCGAGGATCACGTCCGCCTGGTCCAGGTCCAGGGCGTCGAATCCCACGAAGTCCTGGGTAGGAGCGCCCACCGGTTCCTTCTCCGCGAGCGCGATCTCGGAGTGCGCACCGCAGCCGAAGCCGAGGGCGACGACACACCCATCAGCCGGTGACATGTCGTGCGCACACACACCGAAAGCCTGTCCGAGCGGACCGCCGATGGGCATGAGGAATCCGCAGGTCGAGCAGGTGAGTGACACCGAGCGCGCCATAGGCGCCTCGGGGCCACGCTCACCCGACCACCAGCGGTCCGCGGCATCGTCGCGACCGTGGGCGGAGAGCACGCGCGCCCGACCGATGCCGATTTCCCACTGACTCGGGTGGACGGGACTGCGATCAGCGACGCCGTCGAGCTCATCCAGGCCGGTGAAACCAGCCGTGAGTCGCGCGTCGTCGGCCGGGGTCGGCCAGACCGTGCCGACAGCGAGATCCCCTGGACGCACACGCTCCGACCACGGCACCCACGCTGGAGCCACGAGTGCCTCAGGTCCGGGCAGGAGCACGACCTCATCGACAGTCGCCGCCTTCGCGCGCGGTGCCCGAGCGACGGTGACCGACCAGCGCCACCCGACGTAGGCGGGATCCAGGCACGCAAAGAAGTGCGTGGCCACACGCTCATCGTCGTAATCGACGCCGGCATGATCACCGACAGTGCCCCAGGGGGCCTCCTCCTCGGCCGCAGCACGAGCGACGTCGACAGCCTTGGCGAGCACGGTGTCAGGCATCACTCCACCCCCGGGGCCGGGATCAGTTGGAATACCCAAAGCCCAAGCGTGCCCTCCGCGCCAGCGACGACCTGAAGCGAGACACCGTCGAGAGGCACCTCCTGCAGGTCGGGGTAGGTGAAGCGGTAGTAGGTCGATGTGATCGGCTGCTGGGTCAGTCGCTGGGACCCGATGACCGGGAACCACCCCGCATCGGCCACGACCGGGTCCACGCTGATCCCGATGACCTGTCCGGGAATCACCGGGATGCGTGCGACATCAGCACCTTCGAGAGCCTTGGTGACGACATCCTGCGCGCAGTTCTCGGCGCTCAGCGGCTCACCGTTGAAGGACCAGCACAGCGCGGCACGATTGGCCGACGTCGTGCCGGAGACCACGGAGACGCCCGGGGCTGGCTTCTCGCACGCGGCAAGCGCGACAACGCTCACGACAGCGAGCGACATCGCGAGCACAGGACGGCCGAGGCGGCGCAGCATCAGATCGACTCCCTCAGACGTCGAAGTCGTCGGCAACGGCCCGCATCACTGCGGCGAGCTTGCGGCAGTGGTCGTCGCTCGGGTAGCGGCCACGGCGCAGCTGGTTGGAAGCGCTGTCCATGAGCTTGATGAGGTCTTCGAGGATGATGGCGACATCCTCCGCGGGCTTGCGTCCCGCCTTGACGATGGAGGTCGGCTCCTCCAGGACGGTCACGCTGAGGGCCTGCTTGCCGCGCTTGCCGTCCACGACACCGAACTCGACCTTCGCGCCCTGCTTGAGCGAGGTGGTGCCCGAGGGTAGCGCCGAGGCATGCACGAAGACATCCTCGCCGTCGTCCGAGGCAAGGAAGCCGAAGCCCTTGTCCACGTCGTACCACCTGACCTTGCCGGTCGGCATGGCAGCCCCTTCTCGCATTCAGCCCCCGCACGGGCGCAGGACACCAGGCTAGACGGGCCCGGGGACTCCCGCGCCCCTAGGGTGGCGTCATGGCCTCCACCGCCTCCCCCGGCGATCGCCTGCTGCGCATCGGCGCCGTGGTCACGGTCATCGGACTCGTGTGCACGGTGATCGCCATGCTGCCGCTGGTCATCCCGAGCCTGGAACTGCCGTCGGCCTGGTGGTTCCTGTCCATGATCACCGGGGTGGGCCTCGCGCTGGTCATCGCCGGACTCGCCGTCTCCGCCCGGGCGCGCAGGCGAGGCTAGGGCGGCCTAGGCGCGGTCGAGCCAGTCGGGCAGGTGGCTGAGGTCGGGGAGCACCGCGTCAGGTCCGGCCGCGTGCAAGTCTTCGATCGACGTAGGCCCCGTCGCTACGACGACCGCGTGCACGCCCGCCGTGCGAGCTGCGCGCACGTCGCCGGGATGATCGCCCACATACACCCACGCATCGTGCTCGAGAAGAGCAGACGCCTTGTCCTCGGCGAAGAGGTCGCCGACGACCTCGTCGGCGACGAGCCCGGCTGCTTGGAGCGCCAG
>CAZLMT010000084.1:0-7128 GCA_964560615.1 uncultured Actinomyces sp. | reverse complement strand
CAGGCGCGCGGAAACCCCGTACTTCGCGGTGACGATGAGCACGCGGTCACCTCGCTCGCGCACGCTCGCGATGGCCTCAGCGGCGCCGGGCATGGGACGGGTGAGCGGGATGCCGTGCTCGATGTAGTGCTCGCGGTAGGCAGCCAGGAGGACGTCGTACGGCTCGTCGGGGAGCCAGCGGGGGAAGACGAGGTCCAGGGGCAGGCCGATCGTTGCCCGGAGCTCACCGCCGTCGGCCTCGACGCCGTACTGGGCCATCACGTGCTGAAGGGACGTCGCGATGCTGTCCGCTGAGTCCACCAGGGTCATGTCGAGATCGAAGCCAACGGAGCGCACCGCCTAAGCCTAGGGGGTAGCGTCATCCGGTGCCCGTCCGCAGCCTCGCCGACGACCTGCGTGGTCGCAGTGACGATGAGCTCGGGCGCCTCTTCGCCGGCCGACCCGACCTCCTCCACCCGGTCCCCGCCGACATGACCGCCCTCGCCGCCCGTGCGGGGTCGGCCGTCTCCACGGCACGCGCGCTCGACCGAATCGACGGCCTCACCCTGGCGGTCGCCGCGGCCGTCGCCGAGGCGGAACCCTGCACCGTGGATGCCGTGCTCGCTGCCTTCGACCCCGAGCTGGACTCGGTTGTGCGCGCGGCACTGACGCATCTGCGCACGCTCGCGCTCGTGTGGGGTGAAGACGATGGACTGCGACTCGTGCGCACCGCCCGCGAAGCACTGGCGAGCGTCGACGCACCTCAGATCGCGTGGCCACCCGCTCCGGTGGTCACGACAGTCCGTGACGCCGGCATCGTGGAGCGCACAGCCGGGCAGCATGCCCTCGCCACGGTGATGGCGATCATCGCCATCGCTGAAGCGTGGGCGGATGAAGACGCGCCCGCGGTGCTGCGCAAGGGCGGCCTGGGCGTGCGCGACCTCTCATCGACCGCGCGCCTGCTGGAGGTCGACGAGGCGACCGCGGCGCTGTGGATCGAGACGGCGTACGCCGCGCATCTCATCGGGCGCGACGGCGAACCGGAAGAGCGCTGGCGGCCCACCGCCGCTTACGACGATTGGCACGATGCGCCCCTCGCCGAGCAGTGGCTGCGACTCGCGAGGGCCTGGTGGACGAGTCCCCGTGCACCCGTGCTCGTCGGCGGTGAGGCCAATGCACTCTCCGACGAGGTCGAGCGGCGCGGGCAGCCTCTCCTACGCGACCAGGTGGTCACCGTCCTCGCATCGCTCCCCCCGGGCGAGGCTCCGCGCGATGCCGCGGAGGTGATCCGCTCGATCGATGACCTCGCGCCAAGACAGGCCAGCCCGCAGCGCAGCCAGCACATCGTCGCCATCGTGGATGAGCTGGAGATCCTCGGATTCACAGGCGGCGGCGCACTTGCCGAGATGGGGCGCGCCGCGGCGATGGATGCGCCCGCCGCGCGTGACGTGGTGCGTGCCGCGATGCCGGAGCCCCTGGACCACATCCTGCTCCAAGCAGACCTCACGGCCATCGCACCCGGGCCCTTGCTTCCTGACATCGCGCGCGAGTTGCGGCTCATGGCGGATGTCGAGAGCACGGGCGGCGCCATCGTCCACCGCTTCAGCACATCCTCCGTCCGTCGCGCACTGGATGCCGGACGCGACGCAGCCGAGATGCTCGACTTCCTCGCCCGGATCTCGCGTACTCCGGTCCCGCAGCCCCTCGCCTACCTGATCGAAGACTCGGCTCGACGCCACGGGACCGTGCGCGTGGGGATCGCGACGGCCTACATCCGCTGCGACGATGAGACGTCGCTCGAGGCTCTCCTCGCCGATCCTCGCGCTGCCGAGCTCGGATGCGTGCGCGTGTCTCCCACGGTCGTCACCGTCTCGGGACGCATCGAGGATGCCATCGCAATCCTCCGCGACCTCGGCCTGCACCCGGTGGCAGAGACCGCCGATGGGACGGTGGCGCATGCCCCCCGGCGCCGCGCACGGGCACCACGCCAGACCGCGGTTTCGCCACTGGTGCGCCGAGATGTCACGCCCGCGCTCGTCCAGGCAGCCCTCGCGACACTGCGCGCCGATCAGCCCGACGCGCGCGCCACGGGATTCGCCGGGGAGACGGATCTCGCACTCGAGCCCATGCCCGCGACCGAGACGATGGCCGTCCTGCGGCGGGCCATCGCGGGTTCACTCACCGTGCGCCTCGGCTATGGCGATGGCGAAGGCTTTGTCGACCCGCTGCGTCTGCAAGCGGGCATGCTCACCGCCGTCGACCGGATCACCGGTGAGGTCCGGACCTTCGCGGTGTCGCGCATCGTCGCGGCGGACATCCCCGACCACGTGCACTGACCCCGGCGGGCACTGACCTCGACGGGCACTCATCTAGCGCAGGTCGATCTCCGCCGACCAGGTCCTGAACTCCTCGAGAACCGCGGGAATCGGGTCTACGCCGATGCCGGGGCCGTCGGGCACGCGGAGTCGACCATCATCGAGCACGAAGGGCTCGGTGATGTCCGTGGCGAAGTAGCGGCTCGACGCGCTCGTGTCGCCGGGAAGCGTGAAGCCGGGCAGCGCCGCGAGGGCGACATTCGCGGCGCGTCCGATGCCCGTCTCGAGCATGCCCCCGCACCACACCGGCACTCCCCGGTCGAAGCAGAGATCGTGGATCGCCTTGGCCTCGAGGTAGCCACCGACCCGGCCGGGCTTGATGTTGATGACACTGGTTGCACCGAAGGCGATCGCCGTGTCCGCAGTGGCCACGGAGATGATCGACTCATCGAGGCAGACGGGTGTCGCGATGCGCTCGGCGAGGAGCGCGTGTCCGCGCAGGTCGTCCTCCGGCAGCGGCTGCTCGACGAGGAGCAGGTTGAAGGGATCCATCGCTGCAAGAACCTCCGCGTCATCGCGCGTGTAGGCCTGATTCGCGTCCGTCTGCATCGGCATGTCCGGCCAGGTCTCGCGGACCGCACGCACTGCCTCGACATCCCAGCCGGGCTCGATCTTGAGCTTGATGCGCCGGTAGCCGGCATCGACGTACATCGACACCTCCTCGAGGAGGGCATCGATGCTCGCGGGGATTCCCACGGAGACACCGCAATCCACCTCGTCGCGGACCGCGCCGAGATAGCTCGCGAGCGATTGTCCGCGCTGACGCAGCCATGCATCGAGCACGGCCGTCTCGAGAGCGGCCTTGGCCATGGGGTGCCCCTGGAAGCGACGCAGGCGAGCGTGGACATCGTGCGGATCGAGCACGCGATCGGACAACGCGGCTGGGATCAAGTGCTCCACGAGCACGTCGACCGCGCCATCGACGTACTCCGCGGAGTAGCCCGGCCACTCCATGGCGACGCATTCGGCCCAGCCGGAGACTCCGTCGCTCACGACCTCGACGAGGAGCACATCGCGCGCATCCTGGGTGCCGAAGGACGTGCGGAAGGGACGCACGAGCGGCATGTCGATGCGATGCAGTCGCACGAGATCGATCGAAGTCAAGGACTCTCCTCCGGGGTCAGGACATAGGCACCGGCGCTGGTGACCGTGGACACGCGCAGTCCCGCGTCGAAGCCGGCTGTGAGCGCTGCGCGCACCGCGAGGCGCCACTGCAACCCGAGATCAGGGTTGGCCTGCCTCATGGTCACGACATCGTCAGGAAGTGACACCAGGACGGTCTCGCCGGGTGCGGGCAGGTCCGTCAGCCGGGGACTGCCGTCGCGGACCCGGATGAGATCCCGAGTCGATCCGAGGAGCTCTTCATGGTCGGGGATGAGCAGGTCCCCGCGTGCGGCCGCGTGAGCCCGCTCGGAGTCCACCACCCACCACGCGACCAGGCGATCGGTGCGATCACCGGCATTGATCGCATCGGTCATTACGCCGTAGAAGTCCGGGTGGTAGTCGCGCACCTCCACACCGAGTCGATTGACGTTGAGGTGCGCATTGCGGCGTACCAGCGGATCGAAGGTCCACGACACGACAGGGATGCCCTGCTCGATGGCCCAGGCCCGCTGGTGCTGCTTGATCGCGGCACCGATACCGCGATCGCGCATGCCGTCGACCACGGCCGCCATGTGGCTGTGCAGGTAGACCCCACCGGGAAGCGACGGATCGCGGGCCGGGAAGCCCAGGGCGGCGCCCACCACGCGATCGCCCTCGTCATCGATGACGACACTGCAGTAGCCGCCCGCGTGCAGCAAGGCGCGCTGCAGGTTGGACGTCACCTGGGTGCCCTCCCCGGGCCACACCTGGTCGAAGATCGCCCGCGCTGCGGCCATGGAGTCGGGATCGTCCGCCACCTCGATGCGCAGGCCCATGGGCGGCACCGTATCGAGTCGTGCTTCGTCATCCGTCGACGCGGTTCCCCGGGCCTAGCGCGCGTCGGAGGATGACAGGGGCCGACCCAACGACGCAGTAGCCGGGGCATCCGGACGGGTGCGCCGGGTCTCGATGCGGCACCATAGGCCGGTGACCCAGGATCTCCTCGCCGCAGCGCGGTCTCGCCAGGCCGACCTCATCGAGGCAGTGCGCACCCTGGTGGAGGTCGAGTCACCGTCATCCGACATCGACGCATGCCGCACCTGTCTGGCCACGGCCAGCACCCTCATCGAGTCATGGCTCGGCAGCCCGGCGCGCATCACGGAGCACGGGGGCAAGCCGGTGCTGCGGTGGGGACCGGACCAGCCCCGCGTGCTCCTGCTCGGGCACCTCGACACGGTGTGGCCGATCGGCACCCTGACGCGGATCCCGTGGGCCGTCGACGGCGACCGCATGCGGGGGCCGGGGGTCTTCGACATGAAGGTCGGCGTCGTCCAGGCCATCGGTGCCGTGGCGCTGCTGGGCCTCGGGCCCGATGACGGCGTGGGCATGCTCTTCACCACGGACGAGGAGATCGGCTCCGAGACCTCGCGGGGAGTGATCGAGGATGCTGCCCGCCAAGCCGACGCGGTGCTCGTGCTCGAGCCCTCCGTCGAGGGGGAGCTCAAGACCGCGCGCAAGGGCACCTCGTGGTACCTCGTGCAGATCAATGGCCGCGCCGCACACGCGGGCCTTGACCCCGAGCGCGGCATCAACGCCCTCGTCGAGGCCGCCGACCTGGTTCGTGACGCCGTCACCTGGGCCCAGCCCGAGCTCGGCACCACTGTGACGCCAACCACCGGGCGCGCAGGGGTCACCGAAAACACCGTCCCGGACTCGGCAGTGATCGGCATCGACGTACGCGCCTGGAGTGCAGAGGAGCAGCAGCGCGTCGATGATCTGGCTCGCGGCTGGCGACCCACTCACCCCGAGGCGAGGGTCGCCATCATCGGCGGCGGCATCAATCGCCCGGCCATGGAGCAGTCCGCCGGTGCCGGCCTCGCGCAGTTCGCTGAGGAGTGCGCTCTGCGTCTGGGGATCGAGCCCATCGGATCACGTGCCGTGGGCGGCGCGAGCGATGGCAACTTCACCGCGGCCATGGGCATCCCCACGCTTGACGGGCTCGGTGCGGTGGGCGACGGGGCGCATGCTGACCACGAGTGGGCCAGCGCCCGCGCAGTCCCGGAGCGCACCGCGCTCGTCGCGGCGCTCACCGCCGCGATCCTCGCCAGGGAGACTGCGTGACCGACGGTCCCCTCATCGTCCAAAGCGACAAGACGCTCCTGCTCGAGGTCGATCACCCGGCTGCCAGCGACGCCCGTCGCGCCATCGCCCCGTTCGCCGAGCTCGAGCGCGCCCCGGAGCACATCCACACCTATCGCGTGACGCCTCTCGCGCTGTGGAATGCACGCGCGGCCGGTCACGATGCCGAGCAGGTCGTCGACATCCTCCTCACCTACTCCCGCTACGCCGTCCCCCACGCCCTTCTCGTCGACATCGCCGAGACGATGGATCGCTATGGCCGACTCACGATTGCCAAGCACCCCGCTCACGGGCTCGTGCTCAGCACGACGGACCGTCCTGTGCTCGAGGAGGTCCTGCGCAGCAAGAAGGTCGCCCCTCTGGTCGGCGCACGCATCGACGACGACACCGTGCTAGTCCACCCGAGCGAGCGCGGCCACCTCAAGCAGGTCCTGCTCACCCTGGGCTGGCCGGCGGAGGACCACGCGGGCTACGTCGACGGCGAGGCCCATGCCATCGAACTCAACGAAGATGGCTGGACCCTGCGGCCCTACCAGCGCGACGCGGTGGAGGGCTTCTGGGCCGGTGGATCCGGAGTCGTCGTACTCCCCTGCGGAGCGGGCAAAACGATCGTCGGGGCAGCGGCGATGGCCCGTGCCCAGGCGACCACGCTCATCCTGGTCACCAACACTGTCTCGGCTCGGCAGTGGAAGGCCGAGTTGCTCGCGCGCACCAATCTCACCGAGGACGAGATCGGGGAGTACTCCGGCGCGCGCAAGGAGATCCGCCCCGTCACGATCGCGACGTACCAGGTGATGACGACCAAACGGAAGGGTGTCTTCCCGCATCTGGAGGTCTTCGACACCCGTGACTGGGGACTCATCATCTACGACGAGGTCCACCTGCTCCCAGCCCCGATCTTCCGCTTCACCGCCGATATCCAGTCCCGGCGCCGCCTCGGTCTCACCGCCACGCTCATCCGCGAGGACGGACGTGAGGGCGATGTCTTCACCCTCATCGGACCGAAGCGCTACGACGCCCCGTGGAAGGAGGTGGAGGCACAGGGCTGGATCGCACCGGCCGAGTGCATCGAGGTCCGCGTCACCCTCCCCGACTCCGAGCGCCTCGTCTACGCCACATCCGAGCCAGACGATCGCTATCGACTCGCGGCCACAACTGCGGAGAAGACACGGCTGGTCGAGCAGCTCATCGAGCGGCATGCCGACGAGCAGGTCCTGGTCATCGGCCAGTACCTCGATCAACTCGCTGAGATCGCCGAGCACGTGGGCGCACCGACCATCACGGGCGAGACGGGCGTCAAGGAGCGTGAGCGACTCTTCGAGGCCTTCCGTCAGGGTGAGGAGCGCGTGCTCGTCGTGAGCAAGGTCGCCAACTTCTCCGTCGACCTGCCCGAGGCCTCCGTCGCCATCCAGGTGAGCGGGTCCTTCGGCTCGCGACAGGAGGAGGCGCAGCGGCTCGGCCGCCTCCTGCGCCCCAAGGCCGACGGTCGACGCGCTCGCTTCTACACCGTCGTCTCCCGTGACACGGTGGATGCCGACTTCGCCCAGAATCG
>CAZLMT010000083.1:0-9999 GCA_964560615.1 uncultured Actinomyces sp. | reverse complement strand
CGTAGGCATCCATGCGCCCCGCCGTGGTCGGCCCGAAGGATCCCGAGGGCATGCCCTCGGGAGTCTTGGCCGGCCCGGCGTAGTAGACGGCATGGTCGCGCAGGTACTGCGGCATGGGCTCGCCGCGATCGAGCATCTCCTTGATGCGCGCGTGTGCGATGTCACGTGCCACGACGAGCGGCCCGGTGAGTGCGACGCGCGTCTTCACCGGCAGCGCGGAGAGCTGCCGCCGAATGTCGTCCATGGGCTGGGTCAGGTCGATGCGTACGACGTCGCCGTCGTCCTCGTGCTCGACATCCGGCAGGTAATGCGCGGGATCGCGCTCGAGTTGCTCGAGGAAGGCACCCTCCGGTGTGATGCGCGCGAGTGCCTGGCGGTCCGCGGAGCACGAGACGGCGATGGCGACGGGGAGCGAGGCGCCGTGGCGGGGAAGTCGGATGACGCGCACGTCGTGGCAGAAGTACTTGCCACCAAACTGCGCGCCGATGCCGAAGCCGCGGGTGAGATCGAGGACCTCTGCCTCCATCTCGAGGTCGCGGAAGCCATGTGCGTCCATGCTTCCGTGCACGGGGAGGGTGTCGAGGTAGCGAGCGCTCGCCAGCTTGGCCACCTTGAGGGCGTACTCCGCACTTGTGCCGCCGACCACGATCGCGAGGTGGTACGGCGGGCATGCGGCGGTGCCGAGCGAGCGCAGCGCGGCGTCGAGGAATTCCCGGAAGCGCGTGGGGTTGAGCAGCGCCTTGGTCTCTTGGAAGAGGAAGCTCTTGTTGGCCGACCCACCACCCTTGGCCATGTAGAGCAGCTCGTAGGCGAGCTCGTGCCCCGGCTTGGTGTCGGCGTAGACCTCGATCTGCGCCGGGAGATTGGTGCCGGTATTGCGCTCATCCCACATGGTGAGTGGCGCCATCTGGGAGTAGCGGAGGTTGAGCATGGCGAAGGCGTCGTAGACACCTCGGCTGATGGCCTCTTCGTCAGGGCCGTGGGTAAGCACCTGCTGGCCGCGCTTGCCCACGACGATGGCCGTGCCGGTGTCCTGGCACATCGGGAGCACCCCGCCTGCGGAGACGTTGGCATTCTTGAGTAGGTCGAGGGCTACGAACTTGTCGTTGGCGCTCGCCTCGGGGTCGTCGATGATCGCGCGCAGTTGGGCGAGATGGCCCGGCCGCAGCAGATGTGAGATGTCGCGGATCGCCTCCACGGTGAGCAGGCGCAGCACCTCGGGCTCGACCTGGAGGAAGGTGCGATCACCCAGCTCCACCGTGCGCACGCCCTCGGTGGTGATCAGGCGGTACGGCGTCGCATCAGGCCCCAGCGGCAGTGGGTCGACGTAGGCGAACTCGGGCATGGCACCAGCCTAGGCGGTGGGGCTTCGGTAGGTTCGGCGCCGTGAATCCACCCGTGGTCGCGGTCCTCGGCGAGCGCATCGTCGACTTCGTGCCGGGCGAAGACCCGCAGGCCTATCGCGCGGTGGCAGGCGGCTCGCCGGCCAACGTCGCCCTGGGCGTGCGCCGCCTCGGGGGCGAACCGGTCCTGCTCGGCCGTGCCGGCGACGACGGCCTCGCCGCACTCCTCGATCGCGCGGTGGCCGACAACGGCCTGTCGACCGCCGCGCTCCTGCGCCGCACGGGTCCCAGCCTGCTGGCCGTCTGCACGCGGCAGGATGACGGGTCGGTGAGCTACTACTTCTACTACCAGGGCAGTCCCGATCTCATGTGGGATGCGGCTGACCTCGCCGAGGCGGTGGCGGCGGCACGTGCCGCGGGGGCGACCGCCTGGCACACCGGCTCGCTAGTGAGCTGGCTGGGCCCGGGTGTCGATGCCGTGCTCGCCGCGTGGCGGGCTGCTCATGACGCCGGTGACCTCACGCTGAGCTACGACCCCAATGCCCGGCCCGGCACGGTGCCGCGCGAGGTCATGCGTGCACGCGTGGAGGAATTCGTCGGGTTGTCCCACGTCGTGAAGGTGAGCGACGAGGATCTCGCCTTCCTGTATCCCGGCGATGCACCCGAGGATGTGTGCGCCCGCTGGGTGGATCAGGGTCCGGGGCTGGTGGTCCTCACGCGCGGTTCCCGTGGGCTTGCTGCGTGGCGCTCGGGCAGGCCCGTGGTCGATGTGTCCGGTCGCGATGTCGACGTCGCGGACACCGTCGGTGCGGGTGACACGGTGACCGCGGCCCTGCTCGTCGGCCTAGGCGACGCAGGAGCGCTGGGATCAGGGGGCGATATCGCGGGACTGTCGGATGAGGTCGTGCGCGCGATCCTGGAGCGAGCAGCGGTCGCAGCCGCGATCACATGCTCGCGCGAAGGTGCACAGCCTCCGACACGGGCTGAGGTCGACGCGGCTCTCGTCTAGTCGGCACGCGTGAAGTCGACGATGGCGTACTGACCGAGCTTGTCCAGGCGATGCTCGCTGGCCACCTCGCGGATCGTCCCGCTCTTGCTGCGCATGACGATCGAGTGCGTCTGCAATCGGTGGGAGGCGTAGTGCACGCCCCTCAAGAGCTCGCCGTCGGTGATGCCGGTGGCGCAGAAGAAGACGTTGTCGCCCGTGACGAGGTCATCGGTGGTGAGCACTCGGTCGAGATCGTGCCCGGCGTCGATGGCCTTGGCCCTCTCCTCGTCATCGCGCGGCCACAGCTGGCCCTGGATCACGCCACCCAGGCACTTGACAGCGCAGGCGGTGATGATGCCCTCGGGAGTGCCACCTATGCCCATGAGCAGATCGACTCCGGTGCCGCGGCGCATGGCCATGATGGCGCCCGCGACATCGCCGTCGGAGATGAACTTGATGCGGGCTCCTGCCTCGCGCACCTCTCGCACGAGCTCGTCGTGCCGAGGGCGGTCGAGAATGCAGACGGTGAGGTCGCCCACGGACATGCCCTTTGCCTTGGCGACTCGGTGGAGGTTGTCCGCACACGGAGCGGTGATGTCGACGACGTCGGCAGCCTCGGGCCCCGTGACGAGCTTGCGCATGTAGAAGACCGCGCTGGGGTCATACATCGATCCGCGCTCGGACACGGCGAGCACGGAGATCGCATTGGACATGCCCTTCGCGCACAGCGTGGTGCCGTCGATGGGATCGACGGCGACGTCGACCTGTGGCCCGGTGCCGTCACCCACCCGCTCGCCGTTGAAGAGCATGGGTGCGTCGTCCTTCTCACCCTCGCCGATGACGACGACGCCCTCCATCGAGACGCTGCCGATGAGTTTGCGCATGGCGTTGACAGCCGCGCCGTCGGCGCCGTTCTTGTCCCCTCGGCCGACCCAGCGAGCGGCCGCCATGGCCGCGGCCTCGGTCACCCTCACGAGCTCGAGGGCGAGATTGCGGTCGGGAGCCTCCGTGACGCGCATGACTGACTCTCTCACGGGAAAGGCCCCTCGGGGGAGCACCAAGATGTGCTCACCGCGGGCATCAGGGAGCATGGACGGGTGAGTGATGACCGACTCGGCACCGATAGCGCCGCGGGGCCGCCCCCCGCTCCGGTGACGCCGGGCGAATTGCGCCCGACGGGGCGTCCGAATGCCCGGTTGCGCCAGACGGTCCGCGACATGGTGATCTCGCTCGCGGTCGTGCTCGCTTCCATCGCGGTCATCATGGCCATCACGTGGCGGCCCACCCCCGATCCGGTGCGGGTCATCGATCCGACGCTGGCGCTGGCGCAAGCGCGCGCGGAGGCGGACTACCCGATTCTCTACCCCTCAGGCCTTGATGCCGCGTGGAGGCCGACGAGCGCGCGCTGGGAGATCACACCCGCCTCGGCACCGGACGCGGCGTGGCATGTCGGTTTCGTCACGCCCGATGACGCGTATGCCCAACTGGGGCAGTCGGCGACCGAAGACCCGTCCTATGTCGCGGACCAGATCGGCGCTGCCGAACCGGCTGGTGAGTGGGAGGGCTGGATCCGTTACGACTCGATCGACCAGCGAGCGCTCGTCCGTGTCGACTCAGGAGTGACTGTCGTGGTGTCCGGCACGGCTCCCTGGCCGACGCTGCAGGTGCTCGCCGAGCGGCTCAGTCCGACGGGGGAGCCGCCTCGCTCGGGGACTGCTCCTGCTGGCTGAGACGCTCCTGGGCACCGGCTAGCCAGGTTTCGCAGATCTGCGCGTACTGCTCGCCCTGCTCCCACAGCGCCAGTGCTTCCTCGAGGGTGGCGTCGCCGGACTCCAGCGTGGCGACCACCTCGGCGAGCGCAGCGCGCGCTTCCTCGTATCCCATCGCTGGTGTCTCGCTCGCCATGGCCATCAGGGTAAGTCCTCGACGCTCACGGTGAAGGCCCCGCCGGCAACTCGCGCTTCCAGGGTCTCACCCGCGGTGAGGGATCCGGGGTCTCTGACGACCGCACCCGCGCGCGTCTGCAGGACGGCGTACCCGCGCTCGAGTGTCGATGCGGGCGAGAGCGCCGTCAGCCGCGCATGCAGGTGCTCGAGATCGACGCCGCCGTGGTCGATGCGGCGCTGCACGCTGCGTCGTGCCGTCGCCACGGCTCTCGTCACGTCGCTTGCATCCGCGCCGATTCGGCGCTCGACGATGCGGCGTGCGCGCTGCCGCTGCTGGCTGATGCGCTCCCACTCCTCCATGACGTCGGGAACGATCCTCTTGGCGGCATCAGTGGGTGTCGACGCGCGCAGGTCTGCGACGAGGTCCACGAGGGGGACGTCCTGCTCGTGCCCGATTGCCGTGACGACGGGGATACGCGAGGCCACCACGGCGCGGATGAGGCGCTCATTGCTGAAGGGCAGCAGGTCCTCGACGCTGCCTCCGCCGCGGGCGATGACGATGACCTCCACATCGGTCTGCCCGTTGAGATCCTCGAGGGCCTCGACGATGGCCGGCACCGCCGTGGCCCCCTGGACCGCCACCTCGCGGATGACGAAGTCAACGCCTGGCCAGCGCAGCCGCGCGTTGACGGTGACGTCGCGCAGCGCGGCGCTCGCCCGGCCCGAGATGAGTCCGACACGACGGGGGAGGAAGGGCAGCGGGCGCTTGCGCTCGGGGGCGAAGAGTCCCTCAGCTTGGAAGAGCGCGCGCAGCCGCTCGAGCTCCTCGAGAAGCGCACCGCGGCCCACGGGCCGGATCTCGCGTGCGCGGATCTGTAGTGAGCCGCGTCCGGCGTAGAACTCGGGCCGGCCGTAGATGATGACGCGCTGGCCTTCCGCCAGTGGCGGTGTCACCACGTCGACAACACTTGTCTCCGCGACAACACTGAGCGAGAGGTCTGCGTCGGTATCGCGCAGCGTGATCCACAGCGTGCGCATGCCGGGCCGACGCGAGATCTGGGCGATCTGGCCCTCGATCCAGATCGCGCCCAGGCGCCCGATCCAGTCGGCCAGCAGGCCCGAGACGGTGCGCACGGGAGCGGGGGCCTCCGGCGAGGTCTCTAGCGCCATGGGGGCAGGCTACGGCCACGGATGCCGAGGCAACCCACGCACCATACGATGGAGATATGCCCGGCAAAGTCCTCCTCGCAGCTCCGCGCGGCTATTGCGCTGGCGTCGACCGCGCTGTGGTCACGGTGGAGAAGGCCCTCGACCTCTACGGCCCCCCCGTCTATGTGCGCAAGCAGATCGTGCACAACAAGTACGTCGTTCACCGGCTCGAGGAGCGCGGCGCGATCTTCGTCGAGGAGCTCGATGAGGTGCCCGAGGGGTCGACCGTGGTCTTCTCCGCTCACGGTGTTGCGCCGTCCGTGCACGCCGAGGCGGGTGAGCGGAGCCTGAAGACGATCGACGCGACCTGCCCGCTTGTCACCAAGGTCCACCTGGAGGCCAAGCGCTTCGCCGCCGAGGGCATGCAGATCCTGCTCATCGGCCACGAAGGCCACGAGGAGGTCGTCGGCACCATGGGTGAGGCGCCCGACGCCATGACCCTGGTGGAGTCGCCCGCGGACGCCGAACTGGTGAGCGTGGACCCGGAGCGTCCGCTCGTGTGGCTGTCGCAGACGACGCTGTCGGTCGACGAGACGCTGGAGACGGTGGACCGGCTGCAGGAGCGCTTCCCCCATCTGCAGAGCCCGCCCAGCGATGACATCTGCTACGCCACGCAGAATCGTCAGGCCGCTGTGAAGCAGATCGCCGAGCAGTGCGATCTGCTCATCGTCGTGGGATCGGGCAACTCCTCCAACAGCGTGCGACTAGTCGAGGTCGGGCTCGAGTCCGGTGCGAGCGCCTCCTATCGCGTCGATGGTGTCGAGGAGCTCGATGAGACCTGGCTCGACGGTGTCTCCACGGTGGGGCTGACTTCGGGTGCGTCCGTGCCCGAGGTGCTCGTCGATGGCGTGCTCGAGTGGCTTGCCGCGAGAGGCTTCGCTGATGTCGAAGAGGTCACTGCCGCGGAGGAGACCCTCGTCTTCGCCCTGCCGCCCGAGTTGCGGCGCGATATCAAGGCTGCGGGTTCGGCGTAGCCTGCGCTGAGCGTCGGCGCCGCACCAGCACGATGGCAAGCGCGACCAGAGTCGACCCGAATATCCACACGGCGTTGGCGCCGAGTGTCGTGACGATCATGATGGCCTCACGCACGAGCAGATCGCCCGTGGGAGGCAGCGTGAGTTGGCCCGCGGTGATCGTGGCGAGGAAGAATGCCAGGGGCGGTGCCACGACGGCGACGTAAGCATCTTCACGGCGTACAACGAGCGCGCCGTAGACGCTTGCGGCCAGCAGCGAGATGCCCGTGAGCCACCCCAGCTGCGTGCGGCCCACCACGAGTGCGTCTGCGAAGCCCATGACGACGGTCACCCCGATGACGACGAGCCAGACTCCGGTGGCACGGACTCCGGGGGCGGCATGCGCACCTCGACTCGATCCGGACGCTACTGCTGCGGAAGCCTCGGCGACGTCACTGGCACCGCTGGCTGGTCCATCATCGGTGTCGTCCCCGTCAGGACGCGGCGCGACTTCGGCGTACTCCAGGCTTGGGTCATCGGCAGGCAACGGTGTGGCCACAGCCGCGGCCACGGGAGCCGCCGCCACCGCACGGGCGACCACCGGAGGTGCCACAAGGGAGTCGCCGCCACTGCCGAGAGTCACCGTGCGCAGGCCCACGGCCTGGTCGAGGGTCAGGGCCGGAACAGCCGCGTCGGCGGCGCCGCCCTCGGCGCGCAGGGAGCGGAAGAGGCGGCCTGTGCCTGCCGAAGTCTCGCTCACAGCGGCTAAGGCTACGGGACTGGCACGCCCCCGCCTGCTGCCGCCGGCTCGCGGGTCCGCTGAGTGATCGGAGGGATGTCGGGCAGAGGGGCGTCAGTGATCCCGTGCTCACCCAGTCTCCGTGCTGAGACGAGGACCCGGCCCTCGAGGGAGCCCACGAAGCGGTTGTAGTGGCTCACGGTGTTGTCGAGCGAGGAGCCCATGCGTCGCAGGTGGTCGAGAGCCACGCCCAGGCGCTCGTGCAACTCGCGCCCGAGCGCGTGGATCTCGCGGGCGTTGTCGGCGATCGACTCCCGCCGCCACACGTGCGAGACGGTGCGTAGCAGCGCAAGCAGAGTGGTCGGGGTAGCGAGAATGACGCCGCGAGAAAAGGACCTCTCCAGCAGCGTCGGATCCTCGCGCAAGGCAATGCCGAGGATCGACTCCGCCGGCAGGAAGAGCACGACTGCTTCGAGTGTGTCGTCGTAGCGGCGCCAGTAGTCCTTGCTGCCAAGCTTCTCTGCATGCTGTGCGACGTCTCGCGCATGTCGGGCGAAGAGAATCGACCGCTGCGCTTCATCCTTCGCCGCTTCGGCTTCGAGAAGTGCGCCCAGGGGGACCTTCGCGTCGACCACCAGGGTGCGCCCGGCACCGAGGTCGATGACGAGATCAGGGCGCTGCATGCCGTCGTCCGTGGAGCGGCTGTCCTGCTCCGCGAAGTGGACTCGATCGAGCATGCCGGCGGCTTCGACGAGGCGACGTAGGTGTGCTTCTCCCCAGCGGCCACGCATGTCGACGCGGCCGAGCGCGCTCGAGAGTTGACCTGCTTCACGTCGAACCACCTCGGTGGCGGCCTCGACATGACGCACCTGCTCGGCGAGCTCAGCGCGCATGCCTGCCTGATCGGCGCGACGCAGTGATTCGGCCTCGTCGAGGCGACGAGCGAGTCGATCGAGTGCTGATTCCACCGCCTCGAGTTCGGGTGCGGGTGCCGGCAGGCCACGGCGGCCGCCGAAGCCTCCCGCGTAGTGGCGCCCCATGAGCAGGCCGATGACGAGGGCTACGGCGCCGAGGAGGGCGACGGCCAGGATGAAGGTGGCAGAGGTCATGCCGCCACGGTGCCAGGGGGGTCTGACAGCGGCCGGGCATCGACTCCAAGCCGCATGCCGGGCGCGGGCACGCGCGCCCTAGGATCGTGCGTCGTGGCACTCACCATCGGCATCGTCGGTCTCCCCAACGTCGGCAAGTCGACGCTCTTCAATGCGCTCACGGAGAACGACGTCCTGGCCGCCAACTACCCCTTCGCGACCATCGAGCCCAACACGGGCGTCGTGGAGGTGCCCGACCCGCGGCTCGCCGTACTCGCGCAGATCTTCTCCTCGGAGCGGATCCTCCCGGCGACGGTGACCTTCGTCGACATCGCTGGCATCGTCAAGGGTGCGAGCGAGGGTGCGGGGCTGGGCAATCCGTTCCTGGCGCACATCCGCGAGTCCGACGCCATCTGCCAGGTGCTGCGCGCCTTCTCCGATCCTGATGTCGTGCACGTCGAGGGCCGCGTCGATCCGGCGGAGGACCTTGAGACCATCAACACCGAGCTCATTCTCGCCGATCTGCAGACGCTCGAGAAGGCGATCCCGCGCCTGCAGAAGGAAGCGCGCATCAACAAGGAGCGCGTCGAGACCCTGGCCGCCGCAGAAAAGGCGCAGGAGGTGCTCAACGCCGGCACGACCATCTTCGCCAGCGGGATGGACCCCGAGCCGATCCGCGAACTCTTCCTGCTGACAGCCAAGCCGTTCCTGTACGTCGTCAACGCCGATGAGGCTGAGCTCTCGGATCCGGCGTTCCGCCAGAAGATGCGCGACCTGCTTGCGCCCGCGGAGGTTGTCTTCCTCGACGCCAAGATCGAGTCCGAGCTCGCGGGCCTCGATCACGCGGAGGCGCTCGAGTTGCTGCAGTCGATCGGCCAGGACGAGTCGGGCCTCGATGCCCTCGCACGCGTCGGCTTCGACACGCTCGGCCTGCAGACCTACCTCACGGCGGGGCCCAAGGAGGCGCGTGCGTGGACGATCCGCAAGGGCGCCACCGCGCCAGAGGCCGCGGGTGTTATCCACACCGACTTCCAGAAGGGCTTCATCAAGGCGGAGGTCGTGTCCTTCGACGACCTGGTCGATGCCGGCAACATGGCCGAGGCGAAGTCGCACGGCAAGGTGCGCATGGAGGGCAAGGACTACGTCATGCGCGACGGCGACGTCGTCGAATTCCGCTTCAACGTCTAGCGAGTTGTCAATGGCCGCAAAGGATCTGCATCCGCCTGGGCGCCGAAGGCTGCGCAGCGCCGTTCGCGATGACGGCTACGAGACGTGGACGATCTCCGAGGAGCAGTACGACGTACTCAGGGACTTCATCTTGAGCACGCTGGAGGACCTCGATGACGGTGACGGCGTACTCCTTAAGGACCTCATCGCCATCGCGGAGAATCAGCTCGCCGGGCACCCCAGCTTCCCCAGCGGGCGCTTCACCAACTGGATCCGCTTCGTCAAGGTCGACCTGGAGTGCGAGGGCGCGATCGAGCGCACCGGCCCGAAGTCTCCCCAGCGCGTGCGCATCGCCTCCTCGTGAGTCTGAGTAGGGTCGCGGCGTGGCTGAGAAGGTATCGGGACCGACTTCCTACTTCCCCTCGATCGAGAAGAAGTACGGCAAGCCGATCTCGCATTGGATGTCGGAGTTGGACGCCGTGAAGGACGCCAAGCACATGGAGCAGGTGGCCTACCTCAAGGAGATGGACATGGGCCACGGACACGCCAACGCCGTCGTCGCTGTGTACCGCGCCGACAATGGCCTGAAGTAGCGAGTGAGCATGATCATCTGCCAGTTCATCTTC
>CAZLMT010000082.1:649-10036 GCA_964560615.1 uncultured Actinomyces sp. | reverse complement strand
TACTAACGCACACGCCGTATCCACTCGGGGGTTGAAAGTGGGGGGAAGTGGAGTACAGTGGCGACACCGGGGGCCACAGGGGCCCTAGGGGAGTCGTCCAGGTGGGAGGTGGTGGGGAATGTTCCTCGGCACCCACACGCCTCGCCTCGATGACAAGGGCCGCGTGGTCCTGCCCGCGAAGTTCCGCGAGGGACTCGCTGGGGGAGTCGTCCTCACCAAGGGCCAGGACCGCTCCATCGTCGTGTGGCCCGCCGAAGAGTTCGCTGCTTACTCCGCGAAGCTGAACGAAGCCTCCCGTTCGGACGCGCGAGTGCGGGCCTATCTGCGGGTCCTCTTCTCCGGGGCGTCAGATGAGACGCCCGACAAGCAGGGGCGCGTCTCCGTGCCACAGATCCTGCGCGACTACGCCGGACTCGATCGCGACGTCGTCGTGGTCGGCAACGGCACCACGTGCGAGATCTGGGATGCCGAGGCCTGGCAGCAGTACCTGGCCGGACAGGAAGACGCCTTCTCCTCGATCAGCGAAGAGGTGGTGCCCGGGATCTTGTAAATGCGAGGCCGTCGTGTGAGGCCTCCCTCCGCGAGGTGAGCCGTGACACCACTTCCCCGGTGCCACGTCAACCGAAGGATCCAACGCGGAGGGGCACCTGACCCGACGGAACGCCGTACAGACAGACAGCAGAGCTCGACCGACCAGAACGACGAAAGGAACGGCAGTGGCAACCATCCTCGACATCCACGAGCGCACCAGGCGCGGCATGGAGACGTCGCGCAAGGTGTCGGTGTCGACGACCCGTCGTGCTGTCCTCGCACTCGGGGCAGGGGTCGTCACCGGCATGGCCATGGGCCTCGCCACCGCGATCGCAGGGCGCTGGAGCTGATCGACCATGACCGGCCCCGTGCACGTGCCCGTGATGCGGGACCGTGTCGTCGCCCTCCTCGCACCCGCGCTCGCTGAGCCGGGTGCCGTCTTCGTCGACGCCACCCTCGGCCTCGGCGGTCACAGCGCAGCAGTCCTCGACTCCATCCCCACCTGCCGACTCGTCGGACTCGACCGCGACACCGCCGCCCTGGAGATCGCGGGGGAGCGCCTCGCCGCCTGGTCGGACCGCGTCACCCTCGTCCACGCCGTCTACGACGCGATGCCTTCGGTCCTTGATGACCTGGGCATCTCCGCGGTGCAGGGGATCCTCTTCGACCTCGGCGTCTCCTCGATGCAGCTCGACGAGGCCGAGCGCGGCTTCGCCTACTCGGTGGACGCCCCGCTCGACATGCGCATGGACTCCACGACCGGCATGACCGCCGCCGACGTGCTCAACACCTACTCGGTCGAGGACCTCACCCGCGTGCTGCGCGAGTACGGCGACGAGCGCTACGCCCGCCGCATCGCCGAGCGGATCGTCGCCGAGCGCGACGTCGCCCCCTGGACCACCTCGGCCCGCCTCGTCGAGGTCGTCCGCGCCTCCATCCCTATGCGCTCGCAGATGTCGACCCCGGGCAACCCGGCCAAGCGGACCTTCCAGGCCCTGCGCATCGAGGTCAACGACGAGCTCGACGTCCTCGCCCGCGCTATCCCCGCCTCCCTGGACTGCCTCTCCGTCGGGGGCCGCATGGTCGTCATGAGCTACCAGTCGCTCGAGGACAAGATCGTGAAGCAGGCCTTCACTGCAGGCGCCACCACGTCAGCGCCCCACGGCCTGCCGGTCGTGCCCGACTCGATGAAGCCGTGGCTTCGACTCATCACTCGCGGTGCCGAGAAGGCCTCCGAGGCAGAGATCTCCAGCAATCCGCGCTCGCAATCGGTGCGAGTGCGCGCAGTAGAGCGGGTGGCGGCATGAGCTCAACAGCGAGGAAACTCGACTACGACGACTTCGAGGACCGCCCGGGGGCTGAACCCGAGAGCATCATCCTCGTCCGCGAGTCACGCCGTACCCGCACGCGCACACATGCACACGTCGCCCCGCGCCCCCGCCTGCTGCCCGCCACCAGCAGCACGCGCCGCGCCCGCCTCGGCATCTTCGCGATCGTCTGCCTCGCCATCGCCACCGTCGGCCTGGTCTCCATGCTCATCGTCAACACCATGCTCGCCTCCGGTGCCTTCACTGTCTCCGAGCTGCAGGCCGAGAAGGCCCTGCTGCTCGAGCAGGAGCAGCAGCTGACCGAGGAGATCGCCATCGCCTCCTCGCCGCTGCTGCTGGAGGAGCGCGCCCGCGCCTTCGGCATGGTGCCGCAGGATGCGCCAGCCTTCATCGACCTCGAGAGCGGCGAGATCATGGGCAACACCGTGCCGCAGCCCGAGCCGATCGTCGTCGACCCGGCGGAGGGCACCTACGTCAACGGCTACCTCATCGATCCCACCACCGGCGAGATCTACATCGATCCCTATACCGGTCTGCCCATCACGCAGGATGGCCAGCCGATCGGCTATGACGGCGAGACGGTGGATGGCGTCGGCGGAGAGGACGCGATCCAAGATCCCGACACCGGCCAGTGGGTCGACCCCGTGACCGGTCAGCCCATCCCCGGGGTGGACCCTGGCGCCGGCGAGGCCGAGATCGACCCCATGCCCGTCGACCCCGCGCCCGGCGAGAGCGACCCGGTCGAGGGAGAGGATCCGCTCACGCCGGTTGCCCCGCTCGAGCCGGTCCCCGGCGACATTGAGGTGCCGTAGGCACCGTGACCACCACGACCCGACAGCGGCCGCCCGGTGGGCGGCCGCCCGCGCAAAGCAACCGGAAGCGGCGACCCGCGCCGCAGCAGTCCGCGCCGCAGCAGTCCGCGCCACTGCGCCTGGGCAACCCCCGGCGTCGCGCCGGCATCCTGCTCGTCTTCGTGCTCATCGTCTTCACGATCTTCGCCGGACGCCTCCTGGAGATCCAGGCCTTCCGCGGTGACGCCCTCGCGGCTGCGGCTGTCGACCAGCGCACGACGACGGTGACGGTGCTGGCCGATCGCGGTGACATCGTGGATGCGCGCGGAGTCCCGCTCGCCATCACGGTCGAGTCGCGGCACGTGACCGTCGATCAGACGCTGGTCGCCGATCCACTCGCGACCGCACAGTCGATCGCCGCGATCCTGGGCACACCGGCGGGCCCACTCGTCGAGCGCCTGACCGGAGACCGGCGCTTCGCCTACGTCATCAAGGACATCACCCCCGAGCAGTGGCGCCAGATCGACGAGCTCGGCCTGGTCGGGATCTACTCCGAGCGTGCTCTCGAGCGCGTCTACCCCTCCGGTGACGTGGCCGCCAATGTCGTCGGCTTCGTCGGCGGTGAGGCCGGCGGTGGCCTCGCCGGTATCGAATACGCCATGGACGACCGCCTCGGCGGCATCGACGGCTGGCGCACCTTCGAGCGCGTGAGCGGCGTCGCGATCCCCGGCTCCGCCGAGACGGTGGAGGAGCCGCAGCCCGGCAGTCCCGTGCAGCTCACCATCGACCGTGACATCCAGTACGTCGCCCAGCGTGCACTCGCCAACGAGGTCATGGCGACTGGCGCGGAGAGCGGCTCCATCGTCGTTATGGACCCGCGCACCGGCGACATCCTCGCGCTCGCGGCCGTGCCCACCTTCGACGCCAACGACCCCGGCGCGGCCGACGAGGCCAACCGCGGCAATCGGGCGATCACCGACGCCTTCGAGCCCGGGTCCACCTCCAAGGTCATCACCGTCGCTGCCGTCCTCGAGGAGGGCGGCGCCGACGCCAACACGATGTTCGACATCCCGCCGACCCTGCCTCGCGGTGGCAAGACCTTCCACGACGCCACCGACCACGGCGGCTACCAGTGGGATCTCGCCACGATCCGCGCCCAGTCCTCCAATAGCGGCACGATCCTCGCCGCGGAGACTGTGCCCGAGGACACGGTCTTCACCTACTTCGAGAAGTTCGGCATCGGCCAGCCCTCCGGCATCGGTCTCCCGGGGGAGTCGCCCGGCTACCTCCCGCCCATGGACACGTGGTCGGCCACCACCTTCCCCACCTTGGCCTTCGGTCAGGGCTTCAGCGTCAACGCGATCCAGATGGCGGATGTCTTCTCCACGATCGCCAACGACGGCGTGCGCATGCCGGCACGGATCATCGCTGACCCGGTCGTGCCCTCCGGCGAAGGCGTGCGCGTCGTCAGCGAGCGCACCGCCAAGACGATCCGCGAGATGCTCGAGCGCGTCGTCGCCGACGGTGGCACCGCGCCCATGGCCGGCATCCCCGGCTACCGCGTCGGCGGCAAGACCGGCACCGCGCAGGTCATCGACCCGGAGTGCGGCTGCTACGACGGCGACACCATCGGCTCCTTCATCGGCATGGCGCCGATCGAGGCCCCCGAGCTGGTGATCGCGGTCACGATCGTCAAGCCCAAGGTCACCCAGATGGGCGGCGAGCTCGCCGGTCCCGTCTTCCGCGAGGTCATGACCTACGCCCTCCAGGCCCAGAGGGTCGCGCCGATCACGCCCAAATCCCGGTAACGCCGGTAGCGTGTTGACGTGTCGATCGACCTGCGGCCTGCGACCCCGCCGGCGCCCCTGACGCTGGGCGCCATCGCCGCTGCCTGCGGGCTCGCGACCACCACCCCAGACCTCGCGGTCACGGGCGTCACCCATGACTCGCGCGCCGTGCGGCCCGGTGATCTCTTTGCCGCACTGCCCGGCGCGCATGCCCACGGAGCGGCGTATGCGGAGCAGGCCGCCTCGCTCGGTGCCGTCGCGGTGCTCACCGATGCGGTGGGCGCCGGGATGGTGGGTGACATGCCGGTGCTGCTCGCCGACGATCCGCGCGACGCACTCGGATCAGTGGCGGGGGAGATCTACCGTCACCCCGCGCGCGACCTGCTGCTCATCGGCGTCACGGGCACCAATGGCAAGTCGACGACGGTGCACCTGCTCGAGGCGGGCCTGCGCGCCGCGGGACACACGACCGGGATCATCGGCACCACTGGCGTGCGTATCGGCGATCGCAATGTGCCCAACGAGCGCACCACCCCCGAGGCACCCGACCTGCATGCCCTGCTCGCCGTCATGCGCGAGGAGGGTGTCACCGCCGTGGCGATGGAGGTCTCCAGTCACGCGCTCGTGCTCGGCCGCGTCAACGGGGTCGTCTACGACATCGCGATCTTCACCCAGCTCAGCCAGGACCACCTCGACTTCCACGGCACCATGGAGGACTACTTCGCAGCCAAGGCGGACCTCTTCACCGCAGCCCGCGCGCGCCGCGCCGTGATCGGCGTCGATGGCATGTGGGGGCGCCGCCTCGCCGACCACTGCGAGATCCCTCAGATCACCTTCGCCCTAGACCATGATGCGGACGTGGTCTGCGCGTCCGTCGTCACCAGCCCCGCCGGCCAGACCCTCACCCTCCGAGACGACTCCGACCTGCTCGACCCCGGAGCGCCCCGCGAGATCGAGGTCGGTCTGCCCGGTCGCTTCAATGCCGCCAATGCGCTCGGCTCCTGGGTCGCGCTACGCGCTGCAGGGATCAGCCCCGAGGTGCTCGCGACCGCCATGGCCGGGGTGCACGTGCCCGGGCGCATGGAGATCATCGACGAGGGCCAGGACTTCACCGCCATCGTCGACTACGCCCACAGCCCCGACGCCGTCGAGCGCGTGATCTCGGCTGTCATCCCGCGGGGCCGGCGCATCGTCGTGCTCGGGTGCGGGGGAGACCGCGACCGTGAGAAGCGCTACGCCATGGGTGATGTGGCCGCAGCCGGCGCTGACATCCTCATCGTCACCGACGACAACCCGCGCTCGGAGGATCCCGCGGCGATCCGCACGGCGATGCTCGCTGGTGCTCGGGCCATCGGTGGCGACATCAGGGAGATCGGCGACCGTCGCGCGGCCATCGCCGCCGCGGTCGCCCTGGCCGAGCCGGGCGACGTGCTGCTGCTCCTCGGCAAGGGACACGAGTCGGGCCAGGAGGTCGCCGGAGTGATCACCCCCTTCGACGACCGCGAGGAGCTGCGCGCCGCCCTCCGCGATCGTATGCAGGGGGGCGGCGCATGATCCCCATGACCCTCGCCGAGGTCGCCGGAGTCGTGGGCGGGCGCCTGGTCGACGGCGAGCCCGACATCGTCGTCACCGTCGCGGCGAGCGATGACCGCGACTGCGTGCCCGGCACGCTCTTCGCCTGCATCCGCGGTGAGCGGGTGGACGGTCACGACTACATCGACTCCGCACGTGAGCGCGGTGCGGTCGCCGCCCTGACTACTCGGCCGGTGGGATCGCCTGCGATCGTCGTCGACGATGTGGTGGCGTCGCTGGGCGCGCTCGCGTCCTATGTCATCCAGCGCCTGCCCGGCACCCTCGTCATGGGACTCACCGGCTCGAGCGGCAAGACGACGACCAAGGATCTGCTCGCCGCGATCCTCGCCCCACACGGCGAGACGGTGGCTCCGCGCGGCTCCTTCAACTCCGAGGTGGGCCTGCCGCTCACCGTGCTGTCGTGCACCACGCGCACGAGGTACCTCGTCCTCGAGATGGGCATGCGCGGCCGGACTCACATCTCCTACCTCTGCCAGATCGCGCACCCGAGCATCGCGGGTGTCATCAATGTGGGCTCGGCGCATATCGAGCTGCTGGGCAGCCGCGAGGCGATCGCCGAGGCCAAGGCCGAGATCATCGACGACCTGCCCGCCGATGGCACCGCGATCATGCACGCCGACAACTCGCTCGTCATGGGACAGGCCGGACGCACCTCGGCGCCGATCATGACCTTCGGCGAGGCGGCCGATGCCGCCGTGCGCGCGAGTGATGTCAGCCTCGACGCCCTGGCCCGGCCGAGCTTCACCCTGCACTGGCAGGGCAGCGCGGTGCCCGTGCAGCTCACCCTCTCGGGGGAGCACCAGGTGGCTAACGCTCTGGCCGCCACCGCCTTCGCCCTGGCCGCCGGGATCGGCCTGGCCGACATCGTCGCGGTGCTGGAGACCTATCAGTCGCCGAGCAAGTGGCGCATGGAAGTCACCGAGCGTCCCGACGGCGTCACCGTCATCAACGATGCCTACAACGCCAACCCGGAGTCGGTGCGCGCTGCCCTCAAGGCCCTGGTCGCGATGGGTCGTGGAGCTGACCAGCGCCGCACCTGGGCCGTGATCGGCGAGATGCGCGAGCTCGGCGACATCTCGGTCGAGGAGCATGACTCCATCGGCCGGCTAGTGGTGCGCCTGGACGTCTCCAAGCTCGTCGCGGTCGGCGAGGGGGCGCGCCCGGTGCACCTCGGCGCCGCGCACGAGGGCTCCTGGGGTGAGGAGTCGATGTGGGTGCCCGATGTCGATTCCGCCATCGCGCTGCTCCGCGACCAGGTGCAGCCCGGTGACATCGTGCTCGTCAAGGCCTCGCGCTCCATCGGCCTGGAGAAGGTGGCCGAGGCACTGCTGGAGCCGGCATCCGATGCGGGGTCCGCGTCGTGAGGCTCGTCGTCCTCTCCGGCATCATCTCGGTGCTCACCGTCTTCATCGGCACCCCTCTGCTCATCAAGCTGCTGCTCAAGCACGGCTACTCCCAGGCGATCCGCGTCTCCACCGAGGGCGAGCCCTATCCCGAGCATGAGGGCAAGCGCGGCACACCCTCGATGGGCGGCGCGGCGATCCTCGCCGGCATCGTGCTCGGCTACGGCCTCACACACCTCATCTGGTGGACACCGCCCTCGCCCTCGGCACTGCTCGTGCTCTACCTCGGCCTCGGTCTCGGGGCCGTGGGTGTCGCCGACGACTACCTCAAGATCTTCCGCCGCCGTGCCACCGGCCTTCGCGCGCGCACCAAGCTCATCGGCCAGGCTGTCGTCGCGCTCACCTTCGCGATCATGGCGCTGCAGTTCCCCAACTCCGTGGGGGAGACACCCGCGACGACCGCGATCTCCTTCATCCGCGACACCCCGCTCGTGCTGCCCGCCGCGCTCTATGTCCTGTGGGTGTGGTTCCTCGTCACCGCGACGACCAACGGCGTCAACCTCACCGACGGGCTCGACGGTCTCGCCACCGGTGCCGCCACGATGACCTTCGCGGCCTACGTGCTCATCGGGGTGTGGCAGTACGGCCAGTCCTGCTTCTTCACCCCCGGGCCCTCCTGCTATCCCACTGCGAGCCCACTCGACCTCGCTGTCGTGGCTGCTGCCGCGGCTGGCGCCTGCTTCGCGTTCCTCTGGTACAACGCCGCCCCCGCGCGGATCTTCATGGGCGACACCGGTTCGCTGGCGATCGGCGGCATCATCGCCGGGCTCGCGGTGACCAGCCGCACCGAGCTGCTGCTTGCCCTGCTCGGCGGGCTCTTCGTCCTCATCTCGCTCTCGGTCATCGGTCAGGTGGCCTCCTACAAGTTCCTGCACCGCCGCATGCTGCTCATGGCACCGCTGCACCACCACTTCGAGATGAAGGGGTGGCCGGAGATCAACATCGTCGTGCGCTTCTGGATCATCCAGGGCTTCGTCGTCGCGATCGGCCTGATGATCTTCTACGCCGAGTGGGTGCGGGGTTGAGTCGAGACCTCAGCGCGCTGACCTCCTCGGCTTCCGACTGGAGTGGGCTGCGGGCCACCGTGGCCGGCATCGGCATCGCGGGCTTCGCTGCGGCCGACGCCCTGCTCGACCTTGGCGCCCAGGTGACGGTCATCGACTCCGGCGACGGCGATAAGCAGCGCGAGCGCGCCACGATCCTGGAGATCCTCGGCGCCGATGTGCGGCTGGGCTCCGCGGACTCCTGCGCCGACGAAACCGATGTCTACGTCGTCTCGCCGGGCATCCCTCCGCACGCGTCGATCATCCGCTCGGCGATCGAGCGCGGGATCCCGCTGTGGGGGGAGCTCGAGCTCGCCTGGCGGATCCGCCCGCCCGAGGGCGCGGCACCCTGGCTGTGCATCACCGGCACCAACGGCAAGACGACCTCGACCCTCATGCTCGATGCCATCCTGCGCGCGGGCGGCCTGGAGTCGACCGCCGCGGGCAACGTGGGTGCCTCCCTCGTCGACGCGGTGCGACGCCCGGAGCTGCAGGTGATCGCCACCGAGGTGAGCGCCACCCAGATGCCCTACGTCACGTCGGTATCGCC
The DNA here is from genome assembly GCA_964560615.1 of uncultured Actinomyces sp. GTDB lineage: Bacteria > Actinomycetota > Actinomycetes > S36-B12 > S36-B12 > Mxb001. The sequence goes on along the minus strand of CAZLMT010000082.1, from coordinate 1,010 downwards.
GCTGTCAGCCGCGTGCCTCAACCTCGCCCCCGACCACCTCGACTTCTTCGGCTCGATGGAGGAGTACGCCTACAACAAGGCGCTGGTCTACCGGCACTCTCAGGTCGCGGCCGTCTACAACGTCGATGATCCGGTGACCGAGCAGATGGTGCGCGATGCCGATGTCATCGAGGGCTGCCGCGCCGTCGGCTTCACTCTCGGCATCCCCGGCCTGTCGATGCTCGGCCTCGTCGACGACATCCTCGTCGACCGCGCCTTCATCGCGGAGCGTGCTTCAGCGGCTCAGGAACTGTGCACGGTGGCCGATGTCCCCAACTCCTCGCCCGCCAATGTGGCGAATGCGCTGGCTGCTGCGGCGCTG
>CAZLMT010000082.1:0-573 GCA_964560615.1 uncultured Actinomyces sp. | reverse complement strand
CGGTCTGCGCTCCTTCACCCCCGCACCGCACCGCATCGCGCTCGTCGGCGAGGTGGATGGCGTCGCCTACGTCGACGACTCCAAGGCGACCAACACCCATGCCGCATCCACCTCGTTGCGCGCCTACGACCCGGTGGTGTGGATCGCCGGGGGACAGGCGAAGGGGCAGTCCTTCGACGAGCTCGTGCAGATGGTGGCCTCCAGGCTGCGGGGAGTGGTGCTGCTCGGCGTCGACCGCGGGGTCATCCGCGCAGCACTCGAGGCCCACGCCCCCGGCGTACCCATCATCGAGGTCACCGACTCCTCCGCTGAGGCGATGACCGAGGTCGTCGCGTCGGCCGCCACCCTCGCCCAGCCGGGCGACACCGTGCTGCTTGCCCCCGGCTGCGCGTCGTGGGACATGTTCCGCGACTACGGCCATCGCGGCGATGCCTTCGCCGACGCCGTCCGGGCCCGCGCGTGACCCGCGCGGTGGTCGCCCGAGTAGCAGGACACGGCGTCATCGGTCAGCTAGGTTGACAAGCCACTGACTCGTTGGAGGCTGGTTATGGGTTGGCGAACAGCTGCTTCGAT
>CAZLMT010000081.1:2501-10113 GCA_964560615.1 uncultured Actinomyces sp. | reverse complement strand
GCCGACGGCGTGATCCTCTCCACACACGGTGGCCGTCAACTCGAGCGCGCGCCCGTGCCCTTCGAGATCCTGCCCCGCGTGCGCGAGGCACTCGACGATCGCGTCGAGGTGCTCATCGACGGCGGTGTCATGTCGGGATCCGACGTGGTCGCGGCGGTCTGCCAGGGGGCATCGGCGGTGGCCGTCGGACGCGCCTACCTCTACGGCCTCATGGCGGGCGGGGAGGCGGGGGTCCAGCGCGTGGGGGATCTCCTGGCCGAGGAGATCACCTCCACCATGCAGCTCCTCGGGCGGACCTCCGTGGCGGATCTCGGGTCCGACTGCCTTCGGTTGCGTGACTGAGGCCCCAGAAGTCGGCTGAGGCCCCAGAAGTCGGCGAGACCGGGTGCGCCGGAAGCCCGACGGCGCTAGCGTCCGGTGATGGTCCACGTCGTGGAGTTCCACCCGGAGCGCTCGCAGTACGCCTACACCTTCGGCGGTGTCGCCCCCGTCGCCCGTGTCAAGCCGGGAAGCGTGCTCAAGCTCTGGTCGGAGGATGCCTTCAACTTCGCTCTCCAGTCCGTCGATGACCTGTCCAGTGCCAAGGTCGACCTGCGTTACGTCAACCCGCAGACGGGACCCTTCTACGTCGAGGGAGCGGAGCCCGGTGACACCCTGGTGATCCACATCGCCGATCTCACGCCGGCGCGCGACTGGGGCGTCTCAGCGGCCATCCCGTTCTTCGGCGGACTCACTGCGACCGGCGTCACCGCGATGCTGCAGGAGGCACTGCCCGACACCACCTGGATCTATCACTTGGATCGCGCACGCAACACCGTCACCTTCGATGCACGCTTCGGTGACTTCGCCATCGATCTCCCCGTCGAGCCGATGCTCGGGACGATCGGCGTCGCGCCTGCGGCGGGAGAGGTGCGCACGTCTTTGGTGCCCGAGCGCTTCGGCGGCAACATGGACTCGCCCGAGGTGCGGGCCGGCACGACCGTCTACCTCGGGGTCAACGTCGAAGGCGCGCTCTTCTCGCTCGGCGACGGCCACTACCGACAGGGCGAGGGGGAGTCCTGCGGCACCGCGGTGGAAGGTGCCATGGACTCAACGATCATCGTCGACCTGATCAAGGGCGGCGCTCCCGCGTGGCCGCGACTGGAGGACGATCGCCACTGGATGGCGGTGGGATCCGCGCGGCCACTCGAGGATTCCTGGCGCATCGGCAACGTCGAGATGGTGCGGTGGCTCGAGGAGCTCTACGGCCTGCACAGCATGGATGCGTACCAACTGCTCTCGCAGGTGTCCCTGGCCCCCATCGCCAACGTCGTCGATGCCAACTACAGCGTCGTCATCAAGGCGCCCAAGGCGATCCTGCCCGCGGCTTCGGCGTACGGCGGCATCCATGCAGACCTGCGGGCACGCGCTCGTCAACTCACCTAGTCAGTCATCTCACCCAGTCAAAGGAGACACGATGGATCTCAAGGCACAGGGCCTGAATGCACTTGTCACCGGTGGCACCCGTGGCATCGGCCGCGCGGTCGTCTCGGCCTTCCTCGACGAGGGTGTCAACGTCGCCTTCTGCGCACGCTCGGCCGACGCGGTCGCGGAGACCACGCAGGCCCTCGGCGGGTCCGGTGCGCGAGCCCACGGGTCCGTCGTAGATGTCGGTGATGCGCAAGCCATCAATGACTGGGTGACGACGTCGGCCGCGGAGCTCGGTGGCATCGACATCATCGTGAGCAACGTGAGTGCACTGGCGATCCCGGACACCGAAGAGAATTGGGAAGCCTCGATCAACGTCGACCTCCTCGGCACGGTGCGCCTGGTCAAGGCCGCCATGCCCTACCTCGAGAAGAGCCAGCACGCGTCGATCGTCACCATCTCGAGCGTGAGCGGCCGGGAGGTCGACTTCGCCGCCGGCCCCTACGGCACCATCAAGACCGCACTCGTCGCCTACACGCAGGGCCTGGCCAATCAGCTCGCCGATAAGGGGATCCGCGCCAACACCGTCTCGCCGGGCAACACCTACTTTGAGGGTGGCGTCTGGGAGTCGATCAAGCACGGCAATCCCGACCTCTTCGCCACCGCTCTCGGCCTCAATCCCACCGGGCGTATGGGCACGCCCGAGGAGATGGCGGCGGCGGTCGTCTTCCTTGGCTGCCCGATCTCCAGCTTCACAACAGGCACCAACCTCGTCGTCGACGGGGCGCTCACCCGGGGCATCCACCTCTAGAACGGGAGTCCGCATGATCATCCACCGCAGTCCGTTTGCCGATGTCGAGATCCCCGACGTCACCGTCACCGAGCATGTCCTGCGGTGGGCCGATCGCGTGCCCGACCGCCCCGCCCTGATCGACGGACCCACCGGGCGCAGCTACACCTACGCGCAGCTGGCGATGATGATCGGCAGCTTCGCCGGCGGTCTCGCCGCTCGCGGCCTCGGGCCGGGCGACACCATCGCGCTCATGGCACCAAACATCCCTGAATACGCCGTCGCCTTCCACGGAGCTGCTGTCGCGGGGGTCGCGGTGAGCACGATCAATCCGACGTACACCGCGGAGGAGGTGCGCTTCCAGCTGCGTGATTCCGGGGCGGTGCTCCTCATCACGATTGCGATGTTCGCCGACGTCGCGAGGGAGGCATCGGAGGGCACGGCGGTCGAGGACATCGTCGTCATCGGTGAGGCGCCCGAAGGGATGCTGCCCGTCACCGCGCTCCTCGGGGAGCCCATGGCACAGGTGCCCGTGGATACGCGCGAACAGGTGGTGGTGCTGCCCTACTCGTCGGGGACCACCGGCTTCCCCAAAGGCGTCATGCTCACCCACCGCAATCTCGTGGCCAATCTGGTCCAGATCGAGTCCGGACTCGCTGTCGAAGACGACGAGGTCGCCCTTGCCGTGCTGCCCTTCTTCCACATTTATGGCATGCAGGTCCTCATGAACGGCCTGCTGGCCCAGGGCGTCACCATCGTCACGCTGCCCCGCTTCGATCTCGAGCAGGCTCTCGGCATCATCCAGGAGAGGCGTGTCACTCGCTTCTTCGCCGTGCCGCCCATCGTCCTGGCACTGGCCAAGCACCCTCTCGTCGACAACTACGACCTGTCGTCGCTCAAGCAGGTCTTCTCGGGCGCAGCACCTTTGAGCGCCGAGCTCGCACTCGAGGCAGGCGAGCGCATCAGGTGCGAGGTCGTGCAGGGATACGGCATGACGGAGTTGAGCCCCGTCTCGCACCTCACGCCAGTAGGCCAGTTCAAGGCAGGGACATCGGGTGTAACCGTGCCCAACGCCGAGTGCCGCATCGTCGACCCTGCCACGGGCGAGGATCAGGCGGTGGGGGGCGAGGGTGAGCTCTGGGTGCGCGGCCCCATGGTCATGAAGGGCTACCTCAACAACCCCGAGGCCACCGCAGCGACGATCGACCCCGATGGTTGGCTGCACACCGGTGACGTGGGCTTCATCGACGCCGATGGTCACCTCACCGTGGTCGACCGGGTCAAGGAGCTCATCAAGGTCAAGGGCTTCCAGGTGGCTCCGGCTGAGCTGGAGGCGCTGCTCCTCACGCACCCTGCCGTGGCCGATGCGGCCGTGATCGGCATCCCCGACGACGAGGCAGGGGAGCTGCCCCGGGCCTTCGTGGTCATCAAGCCCGGTCAGGACATCACGGCCGCCGAGGTGACCGACTTCACGCGGCAGCACGTGGCGACGTACAAGGTGATCCACGACGTCGTCTTCACCGATGCCATCCCGAAGTCGCCCTCGGGCAAGATCCTGCGCCGACTCCTGCGCGACCAGGGGGCCTGACCAGAGGCGGATGCGGGGGCGCCCCGGTCACGGGACACGATCCGGACCAGCCTGTGACGGCGATCACAGATCCGACGCGCCGACTACGGTCATCCTCCCTCAGGGCGACTTCGGCCCTGTGAGTCCGCCATAATGCTGTGACGGCTAGTGCCGCTATTTGCCCAGGAGGAATCGTGCGACCCGCCCGCTTCGCGATCGCTGCCGTGACCGCGGCTCTCGCCGCCGGCCTCGTGCAGGCCCCGGCGCTCGCGGAGTCCTCGGCACCGGCGGGCTCCACGCCCACCGTCGTCATCCTTGACAGCGAGCCCACCGACCCGTCGCAACCCCCTGTCGATCCCGCTGTCCCAGCCCCCACGGCCCTCACAGTCGCGCTCGGTACTGACTCGGCCACCATCTCCTTCACGGCGCCGGTCACCGCCAAGGCGATCACCAACTACCAGTGGGCGGATCAGGGCGGCGTGTGGGTCGCCTTCGATCCGGCGGTGACGACGAGCCCCGTGACGATCTCCAACATCCAGCCGGGGCAGCCCTACTCGGTGGCGCTGCGGGCGGTCACAGCCGATGGGGTCGGTGCGGCGTCCGTGCCTGTGGACTTCAGGATTGACGTCCCCAAGCCACCGAAGCCGACGCGTCCGGTCGTCTTCGAGGTGGATGACCAGCCGCTTGGCAAGCCCAGCGGCTCCAAGGTCATCACCGTGAAGCCGGGCTCCGTGCTCAAACTGCGCAACGTCCCCGAGGGCTCGACGATCAGCATCGTCGATAAGAAGGACGCGTCCTTCACCCTGCCCGTGCGCGAGACCACGAAGGCGCGCACCTGGGTAACCGAGACTTTGCCTCCCACTCGTCGTCTGTGGGTCACCGTCACGGATTCCTCCGGCGTCGTAGCCGGCCGGACGAACTTCAAGATGGGTCGGGCGGAGCAGTCCTTCACCGTCGATGTCTGGCCGAAGGCCAGCAATATGGGCGCGGGAGTGCCCCTGGTGGTCGACTTCGGCATCCCGATCACCAATAAGGCCGAGGTGGAGCGAGCCCTCGTGGTGACCTCGGACAAGCCCTTCGGTGAGGCTGGCTGGTACTGGGTCGACTCCAAGAGGGCGGTCTTCCGTCCGCGCGACTACTGGCCCGGCAACGCCACCATCACTCTCAACGCCAACCTCACGTCCATCGAGGGCGCGAAGGGTGTGTGGGGGCCGCGGATCCAGTCCTCGTTCAAGACGGGCGACCAGGTCATCCTCAAGGTCAATCTTGACAAGCACACGATGAAGTACACCCGCAACGGGGTCGAGGAGCGCACGCTCAAGATCTCCGGTGGCAAAGCGGGATGGACCACCGAGGCGGGCACCAAGATCCTCACCGCGCATATCCCCGATAAGCGGCTCTACAACCCTGATCCCGAAGAGGGCTGGGATGTCACCGTGAAGTGGGCGATCCGGGTCAATGACAACGGCGAGTACATCCACGATGCGACCTGGAACTACAGCATCGGCTACGCCAATACCTCTCACGGGTGCACCAACCTGACCTACTCCGACATGTCGTGGCTATGGCGCAATACGAAGTTCGGCGATGTGGCTGAGTACACCGGCAGTAGCGAGAAGATCGGCACCGACGACTACCTCGCGGGGTACTGGAACTACACCTGGCCCGAGTGGAAGCGCGGCTCGGCCCTCTGGCCAGACAGCTAGTCCGTCGTTGAGTGGCGGGTCGTGCAGACCCCCACCGGCGTGGCGCCCCCACAGGTCGCCACTCAACGACCTCGTCTTTTCGCGACACGCGTGATCTGGCCCACGCTCACAGACCCCCGCTCTGCCGACTGACCGTCCCTCCATGTCACCGTTTACATGGCCCTCACGAGGGGCCGTGGGTCCAGGCCCGGGAATTGACCGGCACATGGTCGCTCCTCGGGCCGGGTGCCAGCCCTGGGACCCGAGGGAAAGGAAGTGGACGATGTTCGGACTCAAGAAGAAGGACCAGGACGAGCTGAGCCTGCGCCAGCTCTGGGATCGCGAGCGTGAGCGCGCGATGACCCCGACCGAGCGTGCCGAGATCGACGCGATTTTCTCGCGCTACGCCTAGGAGGCCGGCGCGCTCGAGCCGAGTCCTGGCACGCGCGGGCTCATCAATCCGGCTCATCAATGTCGAGGGGGTCGGGTCCACGGGACCCGACCCCCTCGACATTGCGGGGAGTCGTCGGCCTACCAGTAGTGAAGGCGTGACAACGTCACCAAGTCGGTAGGAGGTCCGCCCACGGGCTGGCCGTCCCAGGTCACGCGGGCACCGTCGGGAGACACCTCCACCGTGCCGAGCACTCCATGGCGCACCATTTGCGAACTGCGCACGGACCGACAGCCGCGTGTGATGATCACGGGACGGTCTTGGCTGCCTCGTGTGACATCGTCCAGGGCGGCCGCACGTTGGTTGGTCACGATCGCGCCGAGGGCCCGAGGAGCAGCGCCCAGCGCGCCGAATTGCTCCGCGAGTCGCAGTGGCTCAGCACTGTCGATTGTCGCGTTGGGATCGCCCGTCACCCCCCAGGCTGGATATCCACCCACGAGCACCAGCTGCGGCTTGGCAGCGAAGGATCGCGGATCCCACAGCACGATGTCGGCGCGATAGCCCGCGGCGAGTCGTCCCACCTCGTGGGAGAGGCCATGGGCGAGAGCCGGGTTGATGGTGATTTTGGCGAGGTAACGCAGGATGCGGTCGTTGTCATCGCCCGGCTCCTGCTCGGTCGCCAGGTGTGCCTGAGCATCGGCCATCGCGAAGGTCCGCCACCACGTTTCCCCTGCTCGGCCCATGCCGAGTGCGTCCGAGGAGGTGATCGGAATGACGCCGATGTCATGGAGGGCGTTCTCGGCCGCCATGGTGGTCTCACGGATTCGGGCTCGCGCGATCTGGATGTCGCTGTCGCGGTCGGCATCCAGGCCGTGGCAGAAGAGCACCATGTCGAGCGTCTCAGCCGCAGCATTGACGCCGTAGGGGAGGGTCGGGTTGGTCGAGGATGCGATGACGTGGTCTCGGCCTGCGAGCGTGAGCACGTCCGGCGAGTGCCCGCCGCCGCCCCCCTCGACGTGGAAGGCGTGAGCAACCCGCCCGTCGAGTACGGCGAGCGTGTCTGCCACGGAGAGGGTCTCGTTGAGCCCATCAGTGTGCAGGGCGACCTGCACGTCGATGTCCTCTGCGACGCGCAATGCCGTGTCGATCGTCATGAGTGTCGCGCCGGTGTCCTCGTGCACCTTGAAGCCGCACACGTGTGCATCGATGGCGTCCTCCAGGACGCTGCGCCGTGAAGACGAGGCACGGCCGAGCAGACCGACATTGAGTGGCACGCCTTCCAGCGCCCCCCGGGCGATGCCGAGGAACCACGGTGACCCGAGCCCCACGCCCCAGACGGGGCCTGCCTCCTGGGCGAGGACCGTCGTCACCCCCGAGGAGATCTCGGCGTCGAAGACTCTCGGTGCCAGCGCGTGGACGTGGGTGTCGATGCCCCCCGGAGTCGCGATGAGCCCTTCGCCATCGATGACGACCGTCCCTGAGCCGACGATGATGTCGATGGCGTCGGAAACCGCGGGGTTGCCTGCCCTGCCGACTCCGGTGATGCGACCCTCACGCATGCCGATGGAGGCGACGCGGATTCCGTCGATCGGATCCATGACGACGACATTGGTGATCACGACGTCACACGACTCTCGGGTGGTCACGGGCGCCAGGCCGATGCCATCGCGCCCGGTCTTGGCAAAGCCGACGTGGAATTCATCCCCGGCGTCGGCGACGCGGTCGGGGATGCGCAGGCGCAGGGTCGTCCCGCCGAGCGCGATGATGTCCCC
>CAZLMT010000081.1:0-2491 GCA_964560615.1 uncultured Actinomyces sp. | reverse complement strand
CCCCCGGGGCGGGTCCGTAGCCGCTCACGACTGGCTCCGTCGCTCGTCCACGAGCCGTGCCACGGCGACATCGGCGTCGGCACGGCCATTGACGGGTAGGCCGTCCACGACGTCGAGGTATCCGCAACGTCGAAGCTCGGTGAGCGCTCGCGTGCGCACCTGCGGATCATCCACGGATCCGTTGACCAGCCCCGTGTTGCCGATAACAATGCGCTCGCCGCGCACGGGGGTGGTGGCCACGGTGACCGTCTCATCGGGGCCGATCCACACCGTCGCTCCAGCCGGGATCGCGAGCCGGCGGCCGAAGGCAGCCTCCCTGTCCAGGCGCAGGCGCGGATTGATCTCCGCGAGATGGATGTGGGAGCTGATGGCGATGGCTGTCGCCGCCTCGTTGGTGATGTCCAGCGCGAGATCCCCTGTCGCCACGGGAGCGGGAGCCTCATCGTCGAGGCTGACTCCGAAGGGATCCGTCACGACGACCAGGCGCGTGCCGTCGTCGAAGCGAGCCTCCACGCGCACCTCGGATATCAACTCGGGCACCCCCGGGAGGAGGTCGTCGACGCTCAGCAGATGTCGCGCTCGTTCGCGCACGGCGGGCAGGTCGAGGCCGTCCCGCGCCATCTCGCAGACGGCGTCGGCGATGTAGGCGGTCGCCTCCGGCACATTGAGCCGCAGGCCTCGCTCGCGACGTGCACGCGCAAGCTGTCCCTCGAGGAAGAGCAGCAGTCGATCGGATTCGCCCGGGGTGAGGGCCACCTCAGCTCCCGTAGGTGCGTTCGCCGCGACGCCAGGTCCCACGCACGGCGATGGCTCCGATGCTCATGGGATCGACCGCGCGGGGGTCGGCGTCGAGAAGCACGACATCAGCAACGGCGCCGGGCCTGATCAGGCCGGCATCGTCGCGACCGGCTTGGAAGGCGACGCCCAGGGTGTATGCGGCAAGAGCGTCATCGACGCTGATGCGCTCCTCCGGCATCCACGGCGGACCGTCCGGATCCATCTGGCGTGTGACCGCGACCTGGATCCCCTCGAGGGGCGCGAAGGTCGTCACGGGCCAGTCGCTGCCGAAGGAGATGCGCGCCCCCATGTTGGCCAGCGTGGCCGTCTGGAATTGCCGGTGCGTGCGCTCCGGGCCGAGTCGTGGCGCGGTGAGCTCGGACTGCCAGGAGTCAAACTTGGACCAGTAGGGCTCGAAGTTTGCGATCACGCCGAGCTCGGCGAAGCGCGGCAGGTCGGGGGGATCCACGAGTTGGGTGTGCACGATGACCCACCGGCGGTCGCGCGGCGGATTCACCCTCGCGGCATGCTCCATGGAATCCAGGGCCATGCGTACGCCTGCATCACCGATGGCGTGGATGTGCGCGGTGAAGCCCATGGCGTCGATGGCGGCGACGGCCGCCGCCATCTCGCCCGGCTCCCAGTTGGGCATGCCCTTCCAGTGCGGGCAGTCGCAGAAGGGCTCGAGCATGGCACTGGTTGCGGATTCGATGACTCCATCGGCGAAGAACTTGATCGTGTGACTCGTGACGAATGGACCGCCGTCAGCCACGACGCGTTCTCGTGCTGCGGCGAATTGGCTGAGTTGGTCGCGCCATGAGTTGGGGTCGGCCCACAGTGCCAGGTCGATGTCCGTGTGGAGGAGGCCCTGATCCGAGGCGGTCAGCCATGTGTCCACGTCACCGGGCTCGACCCAGGCATCCTGCACCCAGGTAATGCCCGTCGACGCGAAGCCGCTCATGGCGAAGTCGACGGCGCTCAGCACCATGGATGCGGGGGGAGTCGGGAGCAGGTTGTAGACGGGACGCCAGGCGCCCCACTCGCGCAGCGTGCCCGTGGGCATTCCGTCGCTGCCGAGCACGATCTCACCGTCGTGCGGCTGCGCGACGCCTTGGCCGTAGCCGACGCGGCGCAACGCCTCGGAGTTGACCCAGACGGTGTGATAGTCCGTTGCTCGGAGGACGACCGGACGGTCGGGTACCGCGGCATCGAGCCAGCTCGCGTGGAAGATTCCCTCGGGCGCGAGCGCGTGATCGAATCCCTCTCCGCGCACCCACTCCATCTCGGGATGCTCCCGCGCCCAGGTGCCGACGGCCGCCGCGATGTCCTGCGGCGTGGCATGGTCGCGCACCGGGGCGAACTCACGCTCCAGCCCCCCGAAGATCGGGTGGACATGGCCGTCTCCGAAGGCAGGTGCCAGGAATCCGCCACCAGCGTCGACGACCTGGTCCGCGGGCAGCCTTCGCGCTGTCTCACCGAGCGCGACGATGCGGCCGTCCACCATGAGGACCGCGTCGGAGGAGTAGACGCTCCCGTCGGGGAGTCGGTGGCCTGTCCACACGGTGGCGTTGTCGATGCGCGTGCTCGTCACGATCATCCTTCCGAGAGGGGTGATGCAGGAGAGCTGACGGGCCCGGAGGCCCGGGCCCGTCAGCTCGGTGTCCTACTTCTTGAAGTTGGTCCAGACCTGGTCGTAGAGGTCGATGGCCTCCAC
>CAZLMT010000080.1:729-10144 GCA_964560615.1 uncultured Actinomyces sp. | reverse complement strand
GGACCTGAGGGCCTCGGCGAGGGCGGCAGCATCGCCGGGCGCCACGAGCGGGGAGCCGGGGGCGAGCACCTCGGCCACGGCGGGCAGGTCGCTCCCCACGACCGGGATGCCGCGCGCCTGTGCCTCGAGGGGCTTCAGCGCCGTCACAGCGCGATTGACGGCGGTGTCGCGCCTCGGCAGGGCGAAGACGTCGAGGACGTCGTACCACTGGCGCACCTCGGCGACAGGGACGCGCCCCGGGGCGAGCAGGGGTACGCCGCTCCGCTCGGCACGTCGGCGCAGGTCTGCGAGGCCGGGACCATCGCCCACGATGAGCACGCGGACATCCAGGCCCTCGCCCCGAAGGAGTGCGACGGAGTCGATGAGCGTGTCGAGACCCTCGTCGTCGTTGATGGTCGCAACACTTCCCACCCACAGTGCGTCGTTGATCCCCAGTCGCTCTCGCGTCGCCACGATGTCTCGGGGCACGAGGAAGTCCATCGGCACCGCGTTGGGCGCGATGAAGACACGCTCGGGATCCACGCCGCGCGCGATGATGGCATCGCGCATGCCCGTGCCGAGGGTGGTCACCACATCTGCCGCGAGGAGCGCTTCGGTGTGCCGATCACGCAGAAGCGCATAGGTGTCGCTGTCGCGAGCATCCTCGCCGCCGTGGCGCGCCAGCCAGGTGTCCTCAAAGAACGTGCGCGCCTCGTAGGCGACGGGTATCCCGAGCGATCGACCCACGTCAAGGGCGACTGCCGCGTTGACATGATCCGATGCGGCATGCAGCACATCGGGGCGAAGTTCCTCGACAAGCTGGCCCAGGTGGGCGGCATAGGCCGTGCGCAGACGCTCATCCGCCGGCATCACCAGGGGCAGCAACCGGTGGTACGGCACGCCGTCGACCATCTGGGGATTCGGCGAGCGCAGATCGCCGTGCGTGACGGGATAGCCGAGTCGCGTGACGACGCGTGCATCCCACCCGAGGTCGCGCTGCGCGCGGGCGACGCGCTGCGTGCGAATAGTGGAACCTGCCTGGGTGAGCGGCAGGGAGTTCGTCACCACGTGGAGTACGCCGATTCGGTCGCGGCCTGTTCGGCCCGGCGGACCGGCCAAGCCGGCCCTGTCGGGCTGGCCCGGCGGACCGGCCAAGCCGGCCCTGTCGGGCTGGCCCGATCGCACGCGGGCGGGTCCTCCGAGGATGGGCTGTGCCAGCACAGCGAGCTGCCGACGCGCCGCGCGCACGGTCCGACGACTACGCGCATCATGCGGATGGGACCGAGCCGCTTGGCTCAACCGGCCCGCCAGCACATCGACGGCGAGTTCGCAGGAGGCTCGCTCCGTGCTGCTCTCGGGGATCAGAGCCAGGGCTTCGCATGCATCGGCGTAGCGATCACGTGCGATCGCGCGATCGACAAGCGCGACGGGGTCATCGGGCTCCGCGCCACCGAGCCCGGGGACTGCACGCTCCAGGGCGGCACGACCACGAGCCGGATCCTGCCCGAAGCGGCGCAGTGCTCCGGATGCGGCAAGGGGAACGCGCCGCACGAAGCTGAGTCCCCTCATTCAGTCCTCACGGTCTGGGATACTAGACGGCGGTGACCACAGCGTCACTGCACGCGATCCCCGGGAGACGGCTCGCGCCGCCATGGACAGGAAGGCCGCGATGACCCTGCTGCACGTCACCGGTGCGCGCCCCAACTTCCCCAAGGCGGCTCCCGTCATCGCCGCGCTCGCCTCCCTGGGAGTCCGCCAGCGCCTCGTGCACACCGGGCAGCACTACGACGATCGCATGTCGGAGGTGTTTTTCCGCGAGCTCGACCTCCCTCGCCCCGACATCAATCTGGGTGTCGGCTCAGGGGGTCATGCCCAGCAGACAGCGGCCATCCTCGTCGGTCTCGAAGAGGAGATGATCGCCACCAAGCCGGAGCTCGTCATCGTCTACGGCGACGTCAATTCCACCCTCGCGGCGGCGATCGCCGCGAGCAAGCTCGGCATCCCCGTGGCACACGTCGAGGCCGGTCTGCGGTCATTCGACATGTCCATGCCCGAGGAGATCAACAGGATCGTCACCGACCGCCTCTCCGATCTCCTGCTGTGCACCAGCCCGGACGCCATAGCCCACCTCGCCCATGAGGGTGTCCCCACCGATCGCATCCACCTCGTCGGCAATCCGATGATCGACACCCTGCTCGCCAATGTGGATCGGTTCGACCCCGAGCGGATGCGCGACCTCCTGCGCCTGCCTGAGGACTACCTGGTGGCGACACTCCACCGGCCGGGCAATGTCGATGACCCCGAGTCGGCCGGGGAGCTCGTCGCGCTCCTTCACTCCGCGGCTTCACGAGCCGACATCGTGCTCCCACTCCACCCTCGCGGTCGAGCCGTCCTCGAGGCGCTTGGACTCGACGACCATCCCCGCATGCACGTGGTCGAGCCGCTCGGCTACATCGACTTCATGGGCTTGGTCCGAGGCTCGCGTGCGGTCATCACCGACTCCGGCGGCGTTCAGGAGGAGACCACGGTCCTCGGTATCCCGTGCCTGACCCTGCGCCCCAACACCGAGCGGCCCGTCACGATCACGCATGGATCCAATCGACTCGCGACCTCATCGAGCCTGCTGCCGCTCCTCGACGCCGCTCTCGCCGGCACCTTCGACACCACGCGCCGACCCCCCCTGTGGGATGGGCAGGCGGGCACCCGAATCGCCGAGGTCATCGTCGACTGGCTCGGGGATCGCGAGCCCCGATGACCGAGGAGATGGCACCCGACGGCCCGTCCGAGGGTGACGTCGAGCGCATGACGGGCGGTGCGCGCCTGATGTCGGAGTTGCGCCAGGCGCAGGCGCGCGCGGACCGCGCCGAGCGCGAGCTCGAGCGCACCCGCCGCAGTGCGTCCTATGTCGTGGGTGACCTCTTCGTGAGTGCGGCCAAGGATCCGCGTCGGCTCCTCACGTTGCCGCGCGACCTCTGGCGCACCTGGCGGCTGCGCCGGGCGCGTCGCCACACACCGCGACCCACGGCACCTGCGCGCACTCGGGAGGTCCTGGATCTCGACGCCACGCGACTGCTCGTCCCCCGTATCGCCGCTGTTCCTCCGGGTCGAGGGCTGTCCATCGCCGGGGCCATCGCCACTGCCACGGCACGGGGCTGGGCGCCCTACGCGGCCGTGAGCCCCGCGCTCCCCCACGAGGCAGCGGCACTCGTGGAAGCGATTGACCCCGATCTCGTCATCATCGACACCTCTGCAGCGTTGCCCGGACAATCCTGGTCTCACCTGGGCGATCCGGCGGCCGTCGACCGCCTCCTCGCCGCCGGCGCACTCGTCGACGCTGCGCACGCCCTCGGGCGCCCCGCCGTACTCCTGCGCATGACACCCCCCGGTCACACCGCATTCCTCGACGGACTTGCGCGGCGCTGCGACCTCGTGGTGGACGGTCCCGGCGCGTCACGCCGGTCGCCGTGGCATCCGGGGGTCGATCCCCTCGCACCTGCCCCACTGCCCGATGAGGCAGCCCTCCTGGTCGCGGCGGCGCCGAGCAACGGCGTGGCGACCATCTCCCAGGCGGCAGCGCGCACCCTGCGCATCGCCCCGGCGCTCCCCGCTGACGCGGCCTGGGCGCGTGCCCTCGACGCGTCGACGGGGCTCCTGGCTGACGCCGTCGCCTCCGGCATCCTGGGCGCCGGACTCGACAGCGTGTCGGCGCTCGCCGCCGGACGGCGCGTGCTGGGACCGGGCGACAACGACCTCGCGCGCATGCTCTCGCCGTGGCCCGCGGCACACTCCGCGATCGTCACCTCCGGCGACCTCGCGACCCTCGTCGATGCGGCCCGCCGAGGTCCAGCCCCGCTCACGCCCGATGAGCACCGCGCTGTCTTTGCTGCCATCCTCCTGGCCGCCTCAGCTCCGGTCCAACTCACGGTCTTGGCCGACCGACTCGGCATCGCGTCCCGACCTCGGGCCTGCTGGGATGTCGCGCTTGTCGCCGACGCCGACGTAGATCCCGACCGGGTGCTCGCGCAGGCCTGGCGCCCGCGCGAGGTCGTCGTATCCACGCCCCTTCCCGGCCGTGCACGCGACGCCCTGGCTGACGCGGACATCACCGTCGTCACCGTCGCACCCGATCACGCCCTCGAGCCCGCGCTCCTCAGTCTCGCCTCGCCCTTCCTCGCCTTCCAGGTCGATCTGGGCAATCCGCACGACCTGCTGGACCTCCTCGCCGGCCACCTCCTCGGCCAGCCGGCGCGCCCCCATCCCACCGATGCACGCCTGGTGAGCGCATGACCGCCCGGCGACTGAGTGCGATCGTCTACGGCGACGTCAACCTCAACATCCTCGACGGCTCGGCCATCTGGGTGCAGTCGATGAGCGAGGCACTGTCGCGCGCCGGGGTCGACGTGCGCGTGCTCCTCAAGGCTCCCGTGGAGACAGGGCGTCTCGTCGATCCCCTGCGCGCGCTGCCCTCGGTCACCGTCGTGGATCCTTTCGAGTCCGGGATGACCTCGGGGCGCACGGCGCTCTCGGCTCCCGAAGCCGTCTCGCTCATCGAGCGCCTCGATGGCGAAGCCCGCGCCGATCTTGTCGTCGTGCGCGGCCTACGCCTTGTGACTACTGCCGCAGCATCGCCTCGCCTGCATGGCCGCCTCTGGACCTATCTCACCGACATCCCGCAGAGTCCGCTTGACATGGACGACGAGCAGCGCGATCGGCTCGCCACCATCGCGGCCGCCAGCCGCTGGATGCTGTGCCAGACCGAGGAGCTGCGCTCCCTGATCGAGGCCAGCGTCCCGGGCACGGGCGGCCGCTGCGTGCTGTGGAGCCCGATCGTGCCCGCGCCGGAGATCGACGTGCCCGAGCGAGACGACGCAGGCGCACCCCTGCGACTCGTCTATACGGGCAAGTTCGCACCCCTGTGGAACACGCTCGAGATGACGCGACTCCCGGCCTTGCTCGCGGAGCAGGGCGTCTCTGCCGAGGTCCACATGGTGGGCGACAAGATCCACGACGTCCCCGACGACCCTGACTGGTCCTCGCGGATGCGAGCGGCGCTTGAGTCGACTCCGGGCGTCATCTGGCACGGGGGCATGCCGCGCCAGGAGGCCATGGCCATCGCAGCCTCGGGTGACCTCGGCCTCTCTTGGCGCGCGCCGGAGATGGATGCAAGCTTGGAACTCAGCACCAAGGTGCTCGAGTTCGGCGTACTCGGGGTGCCCGTCCTCCTCAATCGCACGCCGATGCACGCGGCGATCCTGGGCGATGACTACCCGCTCTTCGTCGCCGACGAATCCGACATCACCGCAGCCTGCGCCGCCGTCACCCGCGATCCCGGGCTCCTGGCGCAACTGGGGCAGCGCATCACGGGCTCCGTGGCTCCCTTCCGCATGGAGGCGGCGACAAAGCGACTGCGCGCCGTGCTCGAGCGCACCTTCCCTCCAGCGCCCGCGGCCCTCGAGGCGTCCACGCAGGCCGCAGGGCGCCCGCTGCGTGTCGTCGTGGCGAGCCATGACCTGAAGTTCTTCACGCGCATCCAGGAGCACCTCGCGGGGCTGCCGGGCGTCGAGCTCCGCCTCGATCACTGGGAGGCGCTCTCCGTGCACGACGCGTCCACCAGTGAGTCCATGGCCGCGTGGGCCGACGTCGTCATCTGCGAGTGGGCAGGGCCCAACCTCGTCTGGTACTCACGACACAAGCGCGCGGGTCAGCGCCTCATCGTGCGCCTGCACCGATTCGAGCTTGAGGCCGGCTGGCTCGCTGACGTGCGCGCCGAGGCCATCGATCAGGTCGTCTGCGTGAGTCCCTTCTACGCGCAACTCACAGCGGAGAAGACCGGTTGGCCTGCAGATCGCATCGTCGTCATTCCCAACTGGGTCGATGTCGAGCAGTTCGATCGGCCCAAGCTGGCCGGCGCGGAGTTCACGCTCGGCATGATCGGCATCTCACCGCACCGCAAGCGCCCCGATCTCGGCGTGGAGATCCTGGCGCGCTTGCGTCGACGCGATCGACGCTTCCGGCTGGCGATCAAGTCCAAGATGCCCTGGGACTACTGGTGGATCTGGCGCAAGCCGGAGGAGCGCGCCGAGGCCGAGCGTCTCTTCCACCGTCTGCACGACGATCCCGTGGTCACTGGGGCGGTGACCTTCGACGGCTTCGGCGGAGACGTGGCCTCGTGGCTACGCCGCGTCGGCTGGGTCCTGTCGACCTCGGATGACGAGAGCTTCCACCTGGCGCCCGCGGAAGGGATGGCCTCGGGTGCCGTGCCCGCCCTCCTGCCGTGGCCGGGCGCGGACACCATCTACGACACCCGCTGGATCCACGCTGATCCTGCGGCAGCCGCTGACGCCATCTACGACGTCGTCGCGTCAGGCCAGTGGGATGCCACCCGCGCCATCGCGCGGGATCAGGTCCGCGCTTCCTTCTCACTGGAGGCGGTGTGCGACACCTGGGCGAGCATCCTCGTGGAGGATCTCTCCCCGGACACCGCGCACGGCACTCTCGCGCGCGACGCCTAGATCGCGGCGGACTCGGGCGGGAAGACGGCGGAGTACGCCGCGGTGCCGTGCCGGCACTCCGCGAGCGCCAGGAGCGCATCCCCGTTTACGAAGGCGACAGTCCCCTCTTCTGCGGTGCCGCCCGGCCACGGGATCCGGACTCCATGGGTGACCGCACGGACCGAGTCGTCGGGGATCTCGACCCAGGGCAGGGATCTCCGCGCGGCCGTCGCGGCCGACAGGAGCGGCCATCGACCCAGGTCCTCGGGTCCGCATGCCTCCTCCAGCGTGAAGTCACCGGAGCGCGTGCGACGCAGTGCCTCGACGTGACCGCCGACTCCCATGGCATCACCGACATCGCGCGCGAGTGCGCGGACATAGGTCCCAGCCGAGCAGGACACTCGCACATCGATACGCGTGACCGGGATCCCGTCGATCTCTGCCTGACGCAGGTCGAGCAGATCGAAGGCCTCGATGCTCACATCGCGCTCGGGGACCTCGACATCCTCACCCGCACGCACGCGCTCATGCGCCCGCCGACCATCGATGCGCACGGCACTCACCGCACTCGGCCGCTGGCTCACCTGCCCGCGCCACGGGTTCATGGCCACCTCGACCTCATCGGCGGACATCCGGGCGCCCTCGGCACGAAGCACCTCCCCCTGTGCGTCATCAGTTGAGGTGGCAATGCCAAGAGCGATGGTCGCGACGTATTCCTTGCCCTGCGCGGAGAGGTGACCGAGAAGTCGTGTTGCGGTGCCTAGTCCGAGGACCAGGACTCCCGTGGCAAGCGGGTCGAGCGTGCCCGCATGACCCACCCGGCGCGTGCCCCAGGCCTTGCGGGCGCGCGCGACCATGGCATGCGAGGTCGGGCCCTCGGGCTTATCGAGGATGACGATGCCGTGCGGGCCCGCGGCGGTCATCCGGTCGGGTCCTCCTCCTCCTCCGAGGGGTGGCGGTAGGGATCGGGGTCTCCGGCGTACAACGCACCGGTGGCCTGAGCATGCACCTGGGCATCGGACTCGGCCGCAGCCCGCAGCAGGTCGTCGATGTGCTTGGCGTTGTCTGGCAGCGCATCGAGCACGAAGGCCAAGGAGGGGGTGTGCTTGATACCGGTCTGGCGCCCTACCTCGGTGCGCAGGATGCCCTTGGCGGACTCGAGGGCCGCCGCCGTCGCGGCGCGCTCCTCGTCATCGCCGTAGACGGTGTAGAAGACGGTCGCCTCACGCAAGTCAGGGGTGACGCGAGCATCCGTGACCGTGATGAATCCCAACCGCGGATCCTTGACCTTCATCTCCAAGGTCTCAGCGACGATTTCGCGGACGCGGTCCGCAAGCTTGCGAGCTCGTGCCTCCGAGGCCATCAGCGCACTCCTTCGTCATCGCCGCCGAACCATCGTCGGCGGGCTCCCACCAGCGTGATCTCCGGGTGACCGGCGACCCACTCCTCACATGCATCCACCACGCTCTGCGCGTGCGCAGCATCACCCGAGACAGCGGCGACCGTGATCACGGCCCTCCTATGGAGGTCCTGGTAGTCGGTCTCGGCAACCGCCACCTCGAACCTCCTGCGCAGTTCCTTGACGATCGGCTTCACCACGGCTCGCTTTCCCTTCAGAGAGTGGACATCGCCGAGGAGGATGTCCATCTCGCAGGTCGCCACGAACACGATCGAGACCCTAGGCGCGTGCCTTCTCGCGCATCTCGTAGGTCTCGATCACGTCGTCAACCTTGACATCGCCGTAGGTGCCAAGGTTGATGCCGCACTCGAAGCCCTCGCGGACCTCGGTGACGTCGTCCTTGAACCGCCGCAGCGTCGCGATGGAGAGATCGTTGGCCACCACCGCGCCGTCACGGACCAGACGAGCCTTGGAGTTGCGGCGAATGTCGCCCGAGCGGACGAGGCAGCCGGCGATAGTGCCGAACTTCGAGGACTTGAAGACTTCGCGCACCTCAGCGGTGCCGAGCTGCACTTCCTCGTACACGGGCTTGAGCATGCCGCGCAGTGCCGCCTCGATCTCGTCGATCGCCTGGTAGATGACGGAGTAGAAGCGGACATCGACACCCTCCTGCGAGGCATACTCCGCGACCTTGCCCTCGGGGCGGACATTGAAGCCCACCACGACCGCATCCGAGGCACTGGCCAAGGTGACGTCACTCTTGGTGATCGCACCCACGCCGCGATGGATGACGCGAAGTGAGACGCCGTCGCCCACCTCGATCTTGAGCAGGGCGTCCTCGAGGGCCTCGACCGAGCCGGAAACATCGCCCTTGAGGATGAGGTTGAGTTCGGGACGCTCGCCCTCCTCCAGGCTCTTGAGGAAGTCCTCGAGCGTGCGCCGGGCACGCGACTTGGCGAGCTGCGCATTGCGCTCGCGCGCCTGGCGGGTCTGCGCAATCTGCCGGGCAGTCCGGTCCTCCTCGACGACGAGGAAGGTGTCACCTGCCCCGGGCACCGAGGTAAGGCCGAGCACCTGCACCGGGCGGGACGGCAGGGCCACATCGACCGGCTGGCCGTCCTCGTCGAGCATGGCGCGGACGCGGCCGTAGGCGTCGCCCGCGACGATCGAGTCGCCCGGACGCAGGGTGCCGCGCTGGACCAAAACGGTGGCCACGGGACCCCGGCCGCGGTCGAGGTGAGCCTCGATCGCGACACCCTGGGCATCTTGATCCGGGTTGGCACGCAGGTCGAGGGCGGCGTCGGCCGTGAGCAGGATCGCCTCGAGGAGCTCGTCGATCCCGCTGCCCTTCACCGCGGACACATCAACGAACATCGTCTCGCCGCCATACTCCTCGGCGACGAGTCCGAACTCGGTGAGCTGACCGCGCACCTTGGAGGGATCAGCACCCTCCTTGTCGACCTTGTTGACCGCGACCACGATCGGCACCCCAGCCGCCCGGGCGTGGCTGAGCGCCTCGATTGTCTGGGGCTTCACGCCGCCAGCG
>CAZLMT010000080.1:0-719 GCA_964560615.1 uncultured Actinomyces sp. | reverse complement strand
TCGGTGACCTGCGCTCCGCGCGCGCGCATCGCAGTGAAGGCCTCATGGCCCGGCGTATCGATGAAGGTGATGGGCCGCTCGCCTTCGCCCGGGTGGGCGATGATCTGGTAGGCGCCGATGTGCTGGGTGATGCCACCCGCCTCCCCGGCGACCACATTGGTCTTGCGGACAGCGTCGAGCAACTTCGTCTTGCCGTGATCAACGTGACCCATGACCGTGACGACGGGCGGACGCGGCATGAGATCCGCCTCATCGCCCTCGTCCTCGCCGAAGTCGAGGGAGAAGGACTCCAGCAACTCGCGGTCCTCGTCCTCCGGCGAGACGACCTGGACGTCGAAGTCCAGCTCGCCACCGAGGAGCTTCAGGGTGTCGTCATCGACTGACTGCGTCGCGGTGACCATCTCGCCGAGCTTGAAGAGCACGGTCACGAGGTCTGCGGGGCTCGCATCGATCTTCTCCGCGAAGTCGGTGAGGCTCGCACCGCGGGGCAGGCGCACGACCTGACCGTTGCCGCGGGGCAGACGCACCCCACCGATCGTCGGTGCCTGCATGTTGTCGAATTCCTGGCGCTTGGCGCGCTTGGACTTGCGGCCACGGGAGGGTCGACCACCCGGCTTGCCGAAGGCACCGGCCGTGCCACCGCGGCCACCCGGGCCACCACGGCCTCCAGGACGACCGGCGAAGCCACCACCGGGGGCGCCACCCGGCGCACCGCCGGG
>CAZLMT010000079.1:0-10227 GCA_964560615.1 uncultured Actinomyces sp. | reverse complement strand
ACAGGATCGCCAAGCCACTGAGCGCTCTGCAGAAGCGCAGCGCACAGGACTTGAGTTCTTCACTCAACATCTTCTACATCAACTGCCGTGACCTCGGCGGATATCCCACGGTCAACCAGATCGCCCGCGCGGCGTACGTCGCCGACGCCAATCAGTCGGTGTTCGCCGGTCAGACGGCGATGCAAAAGGGTGCGTGGTGCTCGGGCCTTCCCGAGGACTTCACCTATGGCTATGAGCCGCTCAATGAGCCGCTCACCCTGCCAACACCACCGGTCGTCATCAACTCCCTGGGCGACACGCGCACCGAGTACGTCCTCGGCCGCACCATGGCCAACTTCATGGCGGGCTCGTCACTCATCACCTACGACGGCACCCAGCACGTGAGCTACCTGCAGACGCCTTCGAGATGTATCAACTCCGCCGTGACGCGCTACCTTCTGCAGCGCATCCCGCCGCCGTCGTAGTCCATCTTTGATGGACCTCCGGTGACACAGCGGCTACGCTCACGCCATGAGAGCCCTCACCCGCGTGGTGTCCGTGTCGAGTCTGGGAGGGGCGCTCATCGCGTCGCTTCTGGTCGCCCCCGTGCTCGTCGCCCCCGCGCTCGCCGCCGATCCAGCAGTCACTGATCCCAAACGCGGCACCATCACCTGGGGCGAGTGCCCGGCGCAGGGCTTCGACGGGTTCGAGTGCGGCGTGCTCACCGTGCCGCGAGACTGGGATGACCTGGCCAATCCCGCTAACGCCGAGATTGCTCTCTCGGTCAAGCGCGCGACGGGCAAGCGCATGGGCTTCCTCAGCTTCAATCCCGGTGGCCCGGGAGAGTCCGGCATGGCCTCGACGCCGGGCATCTGGGGTGAGTTGCCGCGCCAGGTGCAGCAGCGCTTCGACTGGGTGGGCTGGGATCCGCGCGGCGTCGGAGCCTCGCAGCCGCAGTTAACCGGTTGCATCGAGGTGGAGGCCGCGGCCCGGGCGGCGGACTACGAGCCCCCCGCCACCGGTCCGGTGGACTGGCAGGAGTTCACTGAAACTCTTATCGCTTTGCGAAGTCCGCTCTTGGCCGAATGCTTGGCCCGCAATCCGGACGTTGCTCCGTATCTGGGCACCTACTACATCGTGCGGGACCTCGAGGCGATGCGTGTGGCCCTGGGTGCGCCCCGGTGGAACTTCTGGGGCATGAGCTATGGCACGACCATCGGCTACCGCTATGCGCGGGAGTACCCCGACCGGGTGCGCACTCTCATCCTCGACGGCTCCTCGGCACCTAATTCGACAATCTCCTCCTTCATGCGCGAGACCACGTGGGCCTTCACATCCGGGCAGCAGGTCTTCGGTTCGCTGTTCGGAAGGCACATGGCTGCCCGCCTGCAACGCGTCATTGACGGACTCGATGAGCGAACCGTCACGGTGAATGGACGAGAATTCAACCGCTGGGAGGTCCTGCCGGAGATCTTCAACAACATGTCCTATCAGCAGGCCTACCCCAGCATCGTCGCGGTGATCATCGCCGTCGATGAGGCACTCAGGGGTGATACATCAGTCGAGATCGCGAAGCCCTTGCGCGATCTGCAAAAGCGCAGTGAGCAAGACGCGAGTGCCCAGCTCACCATCAACTTTGTCAATTGCCGCGATATGACGGGCTATCCCACCGTTAATCAGATCGCGCGCGCGGCCTACGTCGCCAATGCCAACCAGTCGGTCTACGCGGGCTTCGCTGCGGTGAACCAAGGCACACTGTGCTCGGGCCTGCCTGCGGACTTCACCTACGGTTTTGAGCCCCTCACCGAGCCGCTGAGGCTGCCGACGCCGCCGGTGGTCATCAATTCCCTGGGCGACACCCTCACCGAGTACGTCGGTGCTCGCACCATGGCCAACTTCATGTCCGGGTCATCGCTCATCACCTACGACAGCACGCAGCATGTGACATACATGTCGACTCCGTCCACCTGCGTCAACAACGCGGTGACGCGCTACCTTATGCAGCGCCGCCAGCCAGGGCCGCTCCTGTGCTCCTACGCGCCGTTACCGTCACGGGAGTAGTTCAGCCCCTCCAGCGTCGCGCGCACGAGCGATCCCAGGGTCGGTAGGTGGTAGCCGCCCTCCTGGAGTGCCACCGTCGGCAACTCCAGTGCCCCGAGCAGCTCACCGGCGCGGAAGTAGCCGGACTTCGTGATCTCCAGCGGGCTCTCGGGATCGTCCGCGGCCGCATCCACTCCGAGCGAGAGCACCATCGCGGTCGCCCCAAAGTCCATGACCTGCTGCACGATGCGCATGATCGCGTCCAGCCAGCGCATGTCGCCTGTGCCGGGTGCGAGCGGGATGTTGAGGTTGGCCCCCAGTCCCTCGCCCACACCCACCTCATCGGCGAAGCCCGCGTAGTGCGGGAACCACCCGGCGCCCGGGTCCACATGCAGTGATGCATAGAGCACGTCGCCCCGCGCGTAGAACACATCCTGCGTGCCATTGCCGTGATGCGCATCGATGTCGACGATCGCCACGCGTGGATGGCCCGCGCGCCGCAGCGCCTGCGCCGCCACCGCAGCGTTGTTGAGGTAGCAGGATCCGCCGTACGCCGATCGCGTCACGTGATGCCCGGGCGGTCGCGTCAGGCCGTAGATCACACCGTCACCCACCTCGTCCACGCAGGTGAGCGCGACATCAATCGCTGCGCGCGCGGCCTCCCACGTGCCGGGGCCGATGAGCGTCATCGTGTCGTAGCCGGACATCCCCGCCGCACCGTGCACCGCGGGCGGTTCGCGCAGCGGCAGGCCGCCGAGGAGGCCGGGCGTGGGGAAGAGATAGGGCACGACCCGGTCCGCGCCGTACTCCCCCCAGCGCTCCCACACCGTGCGCACGTGCTCGACCAGGCGCGCGTCGTGTACGTCGAGCAGCACCTCGTCGCCGTGCGCGGTGGCCTCCACCACGGGCCAGTCCCCGAGTGCCGCCTCGATCGCATCGACGCGCTCAGGGACCTCCGTGCCGGGTGTGCGCATGCCGAGCCAGATCTCCGCACCGGGCACATGTCGGCGCGCCTCGGCAGAGCGGACGACCCGAATCACGCCCTCACCCTCCCACGGCCTGGAAGGATGCGCGGATGCGAGTCGCGGATCTCGGCATCGTTGTCGGCCCCTACCCCAGCGGCCCTACCGCGAGCATCATCGACGTTCCCGGCGTGGGGGTTGGTCACGCCACGGTCGTCTACGACGAGCATGAGGGTCGCGGCATCGCACGCACCGGCGTCACGGTCGTCGACCCGGGTGGTGATTGCATCGCCGATCCGGTGCCGTCAGGTGTCTCGGTGCTCAACGGCGCGGGCGAGCTCACCGGGCGGTCGCAAATCGAGGAGTGGGGCTACGCCGAGACCCCGATATTCCTCACCTCGACCATGCAGGTGGGCCGTGTCTATGACGCCGCGTGTCAACTTCTCATCGGCGGACAGTCGACCTTCGGTGAGGTCATCATCCCCGTGGTCGGCGAATGCGATGACTCATGGCTGTCTGACCCGCGCACGATGCACGTGACCTTCGGCGACGTGCGCGTGGCACTCGAGGGCGCCCGCGCGGGCGGTGAGTTCGCGCAGGGAGCCGTGGGCGCGGGCACGGGCATGTGCTGCCTGGGCTGGAAGGGCGGTATCGGCTCGGCCTCGCGCGTGCTCCCTGACGGGCACGTCGTCGGCGTACTCCTGCTCACGAACTTCGGTAGCGCCGAGCGGCTCACGATCGACGGCGTCGACGTCGGCAAGCGCCTCGCACGCGGCGGCATCATCGAGCCGCCACCGGCCGGCTCCTGCATCGGCATCGCCATCACCGACGCTCCGATCGACGCCGCCGGCTGCGAGCGGCTTGCCCGCCGCATCGGCCTCGGCCTCGCACGCACCGGATCGGTGGCCCACCACGGGTCGGGGGAGATCTTCGTCGCGATGGCCAACGGCCTGCGCACATCCGGCTCCGGCGGCCCGGCGATCACCGGCCGCGCACTCGACGATTACTTCGCGGCCGTGGTCGATGCGAGCGAGGAGGCGGTCATCGCCTCGCTCATCAACGCCGAGACGACGGTCGGCTATCAAGGTCGCGAGATCCGCGCGCTCCCGATCGATGAGGTGAAGGGAATGCTCGCGTGATCCGATCGACGATCCCGCTGGCTGATGGGGAGCACCTGAGCGTCACGCTCTTCATTCCCGATGAGGTCCCCGCGCCGTGCATCCTCGAGGCGCTGCCCTATCGCAAAGACGACATGACTTCGGGGTGGCGACCGGAGTACGAGCGCTTCTGCACCGAGTTCGGCTTCGTCGTCGCGCGCATCGACGTGCGCGGCACGGGCAGCAGCAGCGGCCGCGCGACAGATGAGTACCCCGAGGCGGAGCAGCGCGATCTCACCGAGGCGATTGCCTGGCTCGCCGCGCAGCCCTGGTGCAGCGGGCAGGTCGGGATGTTCGGCACGTCGTACGGCGGATTCAACTCCTTCCAGCTCGCCTGCGAGCGCCCCGCGCACCTCGGCGCGATCATCCCGATCTACGCGACCGATGATCGCTTCACCGACGACGTCCACTACATGGGCGGCGCACTCAAGTGGATCGACCAGGTCGACTACTGCGCCTACATGACGCCGATGAATGCCCTGCCGCCCGTGCCCGAGATCTGGGGAGCAGACTGGCGCGCCGAGTGGATGCGACGCATCGACGAGCACGAGCCGTGGCAACTCATCTGGATGAGCCATCCGCGCGACGATGACTACTGGCGGCACGGATCGGTCAGGCTCGGATCTGACGGGCAGGGCTACGACCGCATCGATACCCCCACGATGATCATCGCCGGATGGGCCGACGGGTATCGCAATACGACGTTCCGTGCCCTGGAGCACTTGAACGCCACTACGCGCCTGCTCGCCGGCCCGTGGTCGCACGCGGCACCTACCTCGAGCGCCCCCGGCCCGCGCATCGACCACGTGCCGCAGATGGCGGCGTTCTTCGCCGAGCACCTCGGCCATTCAGCACCCGCATCGCTCCCGCAGTGGGCGCTGCCGCACACCTGGTTCGCCCGCTACTCCCATCCACCCGACCCGGTGCTCGACATAGTGCCAGGGGAGTGGCGCAGCGACACCTGGCCGTCGCCTCGCTCGGGCACGCGCGAGATCACACTCGAGGATCGTCCGACGTACGCCGTCAGGCCCGATGTCGGGATCGATGCGTGGATTTCCTGCGCGGGTCACCTGCCCTACGGCCAGTCGGGCGACCAGCGAGTGGACGATTCCAAGTCGATGACCTGGGACTTCCCCGTGACCGAGCCGATCGAGATCGCCGGCTATGCGCACCTGCGCGCCCACGTCACCGCTACCTGCCCGCATCCGATCATCGCCGTGCGCCTCTGCGACGTCGCCCCGGACGGCACCTCGACCCTCGTCACCCGCGGCACGCTGTTGATCGGACCGGAGGGTGGGGTCGATGTCGAGCTCGAGGCGACCGCGTGGCGGTGGCTACCGGGGCGCACCCTGCGTGTCTCGGTCGCGGGAGCCGACTGGCCCAACGTCGTCGCACCCGGCGGCCCCGGCTTCCTCACGTTGCGCGATGCCGTGCTGACCCTGCCGACGTATGACGCGGATCCCGAGGCGCGCGTGCCCGACTTCGCGCCGGGCAACCCCGAGTCGAGCGAGGACACCGACGGCATCACCTGGCGCATCGAGCGCGATGTCGCCCGGCGCGTGACTCGCTGCGTCGTCGGTTCCGTCTCGGACTACTCCACGCCGTTCGGCTCCGCGAGCGAGCGCTATGACGGCTGGGTGAGCGTCGACGAACGCACCTTCGCTCAGCAGGCCCACTCCGATGTGGAGTTCACCCTGCGCTTCGCTGAAGTCACCGCCACCGCGCGCTCGGTGATGGACCTTGCCACGCGCGAGGACTCCTACGACCTGCGCATCCACCTGGTCGTCAAGGACGGCGATGAGGTCATCCGTGAGCGCAGGTGGGAGCAGACCTTCCCGCGCTGCTAGCGAACGAACTGGATCTCGACCAGATCGGCGAAGCGCGACCACTCACGATCAGCGGTGAGGATGGGCAGGTCCTCAGCCATGGCCGTCGCTAGGCAGCAGCGGTCCCCCAGGGACAGGCGGACCCCGATCTGGCGTTCATGGGCCTGAACGTCGATGAGTGACTTCGAGCAACGGAAATCGAAATCGATTACGTCGATGCCGAATTCGAGCACGTCATCAAGCACCGGTCTCGGGTCGATGCCGCGAGCGGCGATCCGAGTCGCAGACTCGCTGAAGTTGACCGCCGAGATGAGCGACCCCTCGAGTGCCAGGTCAACGACCTCTGCACCCGGCTCCTCCTGGATGAAGGCAAGTAGTGCAGACGCATCGAGGAGTACGCTCACGCGTTCTCGCGCTCTGCCTCGGCGCGGCGCTCAGCCAGCAACTCATCGACCATGCTCGCACCACCCATCAGCGGGGCCATGTGCTCGCGGATGCGCGCGAGGACGGCATCGCGCGTCTCCAGGACGATCACGCCGTCGCTGGCCACTCTCGCGTTGAGCTCGGCCCCGGCCGAGATCCCTGCGGCGGCGAGCAACTCAGGGGGCAGGGTCGGCCGGCGGCGGTCATCGAGGCGCACGCGCCAGTACGTGGACTCCGGTGCTGCGGTCATGTCTCCCACGATAGCCCACAGCATGGGAGATACTCATAGATCACCCATTCGGCAGGGACAAGGGGTGGATTCGGCCCCCTGCAGCCCCCCAAATCGACCGGTTCTCCCGCTTAGCGGGACAAACGGCAGGGAGAATTCCAGACATGGAAGCCGCTCTCCCCCGGGAGCACTACGTCGATCCCTCGGCCTTCGCGCGTGAGCGAGAGATGCTCCGCCACGAGTGGACCTGTATCGGGCGCCTCGATGACCTCGGTCTCACCGAGCCTGACCGCGTCGCCGTGGTCGACTTCTACGGGGAGTCCGTCCTAGTGACCAACGACGGCGCGCTGCACGCCCACGCCAATGTCTGTCGGCATCGCGGCGCGCAACTCATGCCCGCCGATGCACCGCCCTGCGGAGTCAAGGCCCTGCGCTGCCCGTATCACTCGTGGACCTATGCCCTCGACGGCTCGCTCATGCACGCTCCGCATGCAACGGATGACATCGATCCGGCCGACTTCCACCTCACTTCGCTGGCAGCTGACACATGGGGTGGCTGGCTGTGGGTGGCGGAGTCACCGCGCACGTCACTCCTCGAGCAGCTCGGCCCCGTCCCCGAGCGCATCCGGCGCTATCCGCTCGCGGACCTGCAGCTCGGACTTCGCTTCACCTATGACGTCGCCGCCAACTGGAAGGTCATCGCGGAGAACTACAACGAGTGCTACCACTGCGGGCCCGTCCACCCTGAGCTCTCCCGCCTCGTCCCCGCCTTCGCCGGAGGCGGTAGGGACATCCCCTGGGAGGACGGCGTACCCCACCGCGAGGGCGCGTGGACCTTCACCATGAGCGGTACGACGGACCGCGCACCCTTCCCCGATCTCGACGAGCATGAGCGCGTGAAGCACAAGGGGGAATTGATCTACCCCAACCTCCTGCTGAGCCTGTCGGCGGAGCACGCGGCTGCCTTCGTGCTCACGCCTCTCGGCATCGATCGCACCCGCATCGTCTGCGACCTGCTCTTCCATCCGAGCGAGATAGCCAAGGACACCTTCGATCCGTCTGACGCGGGCGATCTGTGGGACCTCGTCAACCGGCAGGACTGGGCTATCTGCGAGTCCGTGCAGCGCGGCATGTCCTCGCGCTACTTCACCGGCGGCTGGTACGCGCCGATGGAGGATGACTCCCTCGACATCCGTCGCTGGCTCCTGGATCGGCTCACGTGACCAACATCGCCATCGTCGGCCTCGGCGCATTGGGCTCCGCTGCAGCCTGGGAGGCGACCCGCCGTGGCTACTCCGTCATTGGCCTCGAGCAGTTCGAGCTCGGCCACGAGCGCGGGGCCTCGCATGACACCTCGCGGATCCTGCGGCACAGCTATCACACGCCCCACTACGTCGAGCTCACCTTCCGTGCGTACGACGCGTGGGCCGAGCTCGAGCGCGTCTCGGGCCTCCCGCTCGTCACGCAGACCGGCGGTGTCGACCTCTTCCCACCGGGTGCCGCGATCGACATGTCGACGTACACCCAGAGCATGGATGCCGTCGGCATCGGCTACGAGGTGATGGACAACGCCGCACTGCGCGAGCGCTGGCCGCAGTTCGCTCCACCGGAGGGCACCGTGAGCCTCTATCAGGAGCGTTCGAGCATCGTGCCCGCTGCGCTCGGCACAGCAACGATGCAGCGCCTGGCCCGCGAGCGCGGCGCCGACTTGCGCGATCGCACGCGCGTCGAGTCGATCGAGCCGAGCGCCACCGGCGTACGCCTGATCACCTCGGACGGCGTCGTCACCGCCGATCGCTGCATCATCACCGCCGACGCGTGGACCTCGGCGCTCACCACCCCGCTCGGCTGGCCGATCCCGCTCACCGTCACCGAGGAGCAGATCACCTACGTCACCGTCCCGCCGTCCTACGCCGATCTGCCGCTGTGGATCTGGATGGACGATCCGAGCTTCTACGGCTTCCCGCCGTATGCCGTGCCCGGCGCGTCACTCGAGATGACGATGAAGGCCGCCGAGGACTGCGGCGGGCCGATCGTCACGGGCGACGACCGCTCCGGTGAGCTCGATCCGGCGATGCTGGATCGGCTGATGACCTTCCTGCGCTCCACCTTCACCGACGTCGGTGAGGTCGTGCGCTCCAAGCGCTGCCTCTACTCCCTCACCGCCGACCGCGACTTCGTCATCTCGACCGTGCCCGGCTACGACAACGTCATCGTCGGCCTCGGTGCGGCACATGCCTTCAAGTTCGCACCCGCGTTCGGCGGCATGCTGCTCGACCTCGTCGACGGGCACCCGGTCGATCCGGTCTTCCAACTCGATCGCCCCGGCGTCACCGATCCGGCGTACGAGGCCAACTGGCTCGTCTAGCCGCACCCTTCTCCGGGACCGTGTCCTAGGCTGGCCGCAAACCTGGAGGCTCCCGTGAAGCGCACCGCCGTCGCCCTTGCCGCATGCACCGCACTGGTGCTCACCGGCTGCACCTCGACATTCGGATCGAGCGACGCCGAGGAGTCACGCGCCGTCGTGATCATGTCCGGCGGCGGTGCGGTCAGTCCCTTCACGACACCGACCGAAGCCTGCTCGGATGAGGCCGGCTTCCTCTCCGCGGGCAACTCCGATACCGCCCTGCGCGACTACCTCCTCGCGCAGGGCAAGCAGGTCTACACCGCACCCGCCATGGTGCCGTGGGGCACGGTCGCTGAGCCGGATCCCACCAGCTTCGCCCCCTTCAAGGACTGCCCGATCGTGCTGCCCGAGTCCATGACGGTCATGTCCGCCGGTGACATCGATGCCTCCGGGGAGAAGTTCGCGCGCTTCCTGAGTTATCTCAATACCGAGTACGGCGTGACCGATGTCGACCTGGTCGGACATTCCAACGGCGGCCTCTACAGTCGCGCGGCCATCCGCATCCTCAAGCAGACGGATTCCCCTGTCGCCGTGCGCTCTCTCACGATGCTCGGCACGCCCAACAACGGTTCCGTCCCCGGCAGCTACACGTGGGGGGAGTTCACGAAAGACGACTGCCTCGGCAACGCCTTCTGCGAGTCCTTCAATGACGCTTGGTTGAAGTACGCCGAGCAGGGCGATCTCGGCCTCAATCGCGAGGACACCTTCAAGTACCTCGACGGACCGCCGGGATGGAACAACGCCCAGGTCGGCTATCTCGACGGGATCCCCGTCACCCTCCTCGCAGGCACCTACTTCACCGCGGAGGGCGGCGACCCGCGCATGTGGCCCTACGACGGCATCACCTCGCGCTACAGCGCCTGGGCGGAGGGAGTCTCCGATGAGGTCATTCCCTGGCGCACCTGCTGGGAGGCTCCGCTCACGCACAGCGTCTTCGTCTCGGACGCGGCCGGTCTCCCCTGGGATACCGGCATCACCTGGGCGGCTGTGGCACTCGCCCGGGTCAATCAAGCGATCGACGAAGCCGACACGGCTCTTGAGCAGCCCAATCGTCAAGGCTGCTAGCACCACGCCTAGAAGACAGGCGGATCACTCGTCAGCTCCCGCCCGCGACTCGAGCGGAAGGTTAATCGCCCGCCGGGATCGCCTTCGATGTGCCAGCCGGTGTCGTGGATGAGGTGATGGTGATGCCAGCACAGCCCCA
>CAZLMT010000078.1:6191-10341 GCA_964560615.1 uncultured Actinomyces sp. | reverse complement strand
GGCGGACACCGGGGACCGGCTCGTGGTCTCGACCATCGATGGGGATGAAGCCGTGGGCGAGGTAGAGCCGGGCCGCCGGTTCGTTGCCCTCGATGACGCTGCACACCAGGGGCTGACCCGCCGCGCGGGCGGTGACCGCCTCGAGCAGTACCTGGGCGATGCCCTGCCGCCAGGCGTGGGGCGCGACGGCCATGAAGCGGAACTCCACTTCACCGGGCTGGGCCACCTCGGCCAGTGGTCGTCCGGCATGGACGATCGCCACGGTGCCCACGAGCTCCCCCTGGCGCAGGGCGACGAGGATTTCCGCATCGACCGCCTGCCCGGGGGCATCGCGCAGCACGTCGGCATAGCCGACCTCTTCCGTCGCCATGCCATAGCCGGCGACATAGGCCTTCACGCGGAGCTCACCCACCGCGGGGAGCTCCTCCGGCAGCGCTTCACGGATGACGAGAGCGGCTCCAACCCGTGCGAGGAAGGGCTCCCGGCGTACGACGACCCGCGTCACCTGGCCCTGGGCGACGAGGATGAGGCCGTCGCCGACATCGTGGTGCGCGGTCACGGCGAAGCGCAGGAGACGACCATCGCGATGGACAAGTTCGGCGGACACGTCGACGCGGGCGCCAAGCGGAGAGGCGAGGAGATGCTCGATGTCCACGCGCGTGCCCACGCTTGTCTCGTCGGCCGCAAGCTCAGGGCACGCATCGACGGTCGCCGCTTCGAGCCAGGCGATGAGGCGGGGGGTGGCAAGCACAGTCACATCTCCACTGCCCAGGGCGAGGGCGGTGTCGTCGGATGTGACGACGTACGTCAGTGGCATCAGCCTGCCGCGAGAGACATCGTGACGAGGAGGTCGCCCTCGTGCACGACGTCGCCCGGGCGCACGGGAATGTCTAGGACGGTCCCCGCCGACTCGACGATCACCGGGATCTCCATCTTCATGGACTCCAGGAGGAGCACGGTGTCGCCGACAGCGACGTCGCTGCCGGGCTCGACCAGGATGGAGTGGACCTGGGCGACCATCTCGGCGCGGATCTCCGCGGCCATCGCCTAGGAGTTGGGGCGCTTGCCGTGGTTGGCACCGCTCTTCTTGCGAGCCTTCTTCTTGCGGCCACGCTTGCTCATGATGACTCCTCACATGGTCCTGACCGGGGTCGTTCCTCCCGGGGCCGCAATCGTGGCACATGGGCGTCTCAGGGCTGGCGGCGGTAGGTGATCCTCACCTCAGAGATCCGGGCCACGATCCGCACGCGAAGCTCCTCGGGGGCGCGCTCCTCGCAGCACGTGCGCTGGACGAGCGCCTTGACCACCTGCTCGAGCCTGTACTGCTCGGCGCAGGGCGGGCAACCATCCAGGTGCCCGGCGATCGCGACCGCCGAGGCGGCATCGAGCTCCTGATCGAGGTAGTCATAGACGCGCGAGAGCGCCTCTCCGCAGGTGCACGAATCGCACTCGCTCATGACGCACCCCCGTCCGGGACGAGGTAGCCCTCGGAGATGGCGTAGTCCTCGAGCGAGGAGCGCAGCTGCTTGCGGCCACGGTGCAGGCGCGACATCACGGTGCCGATCGGCGTATCCATGATGTCGGCGATGTCCTGGTAGGAGAAGCCCTCGACGTCGGCGAGGTAGACCGCCATGCGGCGCTCATCAGGCAACTCCGCGAGCGCATTGTTGATGAGGTCATTGGGCAGCCGGTCGAGGGCCTCGGCCTCGGCGGAGCGCAACTGCCCGGTCGCATAGGCCTGGGTGTACTGCATCTGCCAGTCGTCGAGGTCGTCCGTCGTCGTGTGGAGCGGCTG
The DNA here is from genome assembly GCA_964560615.1 of uncultured Actinomyces sp. GTDB lineage: Bacteria > Actinomycetota > Actinomycetes > S36-B12 > S36-B12 > Mxb001. Next base: position 8,546 of record CAZLMT010000078.1, on the reverse strand, counting down.
GCGCTGCTTCTTGCGATAGGTATTGATGAAGGCGTTGGTGAGGATGCGGAAGAGCCACGCCTTGAGGTTGGTGCCGGGGGTGAAGGACTCGAACGCGGCGAAGGCCTTGACGAAGGTCTCCTGGACGAGGTCCTCGGCGTCGGCCGGGTTGCGGGTCATCCGCAGGGCGCCGCCGTAGAGCTGGTCGAGATAGGGCAGGGCATCGCGCTCGAAGCGCGCGGCGCGCTCCTCGTCGGTCTCCGGGATCACGGCGACCGCGGCGTCATCGACCTGGGCCTCATCCATCACTGCCGAGGGTACGCCGACCCCCGCGGGCCCGAGATCGGCCCGGATGACGGGGAGGCCCTCCACGGGGGGTATCGACGCCTGACCGGTCAGCACGAAGACGTAAACGCCGGGGCCGACGGTGTCATTCCCCGATGGGATTCACCAGATCCGGTCCCTGGTTGCGCACGGAGTTGACCGCGGTCGACACCGGGTAGATGTCCCAGAAGCCCCCGGGCGCCGGAGCCAGCAGCTCGGCCAGCACCTCCTGGCCCGGAGTCTGCGGATCCAGCCACGCCGCGCGCTGCTCGGGCAGCACCGCGATGGGCATCCGGTCATGGATCTGCCCGACGTTGTCGCGCGCCGCCGTGGTGATGATTGTCGTCGACAGCAGCCACGCACGCGGATCCTCGTCGTCCTCGATCTCCTTGTCGCGCCACCATTCATAGAGCCCGGCCATCGCCAAGCCCGTGCCGTCGGCGGGATGCAGGAAGAAGGGCTGCTTCGCCGGCTTCTTGCCCGCAGCGGTGATTGCACCCTCCGGGGGCGCCTGCCACTCGTAGAACCCATCGGCCGGCAGCAGGCAGCGGCGCGACGCGAGCGCGCGTTTGTACGACGGCTTCTCCGCGAGCGTCTCGGCGCGCGCATTGATCATCCTGTTGCCGATGCTCGGGTCCTTGGCCCAGGACGGCACCAGCCCCCAGCGGGCGACGTCGAGCCGGCGCGGGTGGTGACCGCTCTCGTCGGGCTTGCCATCACGGACGACGTAAACCTCATTGGTCGGCGCGATGTTGAATCGCGCGGGCAGGTCGGTCTTCGGGGGCACTTCGACGCCGAATTCCTCCACGAGCGCCGCCGGCTCGCGCGATGCCGCATACCTCCCGCACATGGGAGAAGCCTGCCCCATGCCCTCTCCCGATACCCTCGCGACGTGAGCGACGTGACCGACGCCTGGCCGGCCCCCACCGCGGCCGAGCCCGTCTCGGCCACCGTCGCCGTGCCCGGATCCAAGTCCGCCACCAACCGCGCCCTCGTGCTCGCCGCCCTCGCGGACGGGCCGTCGACCGTCTCGGCGGCGCTCGCTGCACGCGACACCCGGCTCATGGCTCAGGCGCTCAGCTCACTCGGCGTCGACATCCGCGAGGTCGGCACTGACGCCGTCGGCAACATCGACTGGCAGGTCGCACCCGGCCCCTTGCACGGAGATGTTTCGATCGATGTCGGCCTCGCTGGCACGGTCATGCGCTTCCTGCCGCCCGTCGCTGCGCTGGCGACCGGCTCGGTCGACTTCGACGGCGACCCGCGCGCTCGCGAGCGCCCGCTCGGCCCGATGCTCGATGCCCTGCGCGCACTCGGCGTCGCCGTGACCGACACGCGTGGCTTCCTGCCGCTGCGCATCGACGGCACAGGAGCCGTGCGCGGCGGTGCGGTCGACATCGATGCATCAGCATCGAGCCAGTTCGTCAGCGGTCTGGTCCTCTCGGCCGCGCGCTTCGACGACGGGCTCACCCTCAGGCACACCGGCCGCGACCTGCCGAGCCAGCCGCATATCGCCATGACACTCCACATGCTCAGCGAGCACGGCGTGCACGTCGACTTCGACGCCGACACCGCCACCTGGACTCTGGCGCCGGCCCCTATCCGCGCCGTCGATCGCCGCATCGAGCCCGACCTGTCGAACGCCGGCCCCTTCCTCGCCGCGGCCATGGCGACGGCGGGCACGGTGACGATCCCCGGCTGGCCCCGTCACACGACCCAGGCGGGCGATGACCTGCGCGGCCTGCTGGCCGAGATGGGCGGGCACGTCGATCTGCACGCCGACGCCCTCACCATCACCGGGCCCGGCGCGATCCGCGGCATCGACGTCGACCTCGGCCAGGTGGGTGAGCTCACGCCCGTCATCACCGCGCTTGCCGCACTCGCCGAGACGCCCTCGCGACTGCGCGGCATCGCACACCTGCGCGGTCATGAGACCGATCGGCTTGCCGCGCTCGCTGAGATGCTCACCGCACTCGGCGGATCCGCGCGAGAGACGGACGACGGCCTCCTCATCGAGCCGTCGACTCTGCACGGTGCCACCGTGTCGTCCTA
>CAZLMT010000078.1:2678-6181 GCA_964560615.1 uncultured Actinomyces sp. | reverse complement strand
CCAGAAGGTCATGGAACTCGCCAAGGTCGGCCAGTCCTACGGCGACCACCGCATGGCGACAGCGGCGGCCGTCATCGGCCTTGTCGTGCCCGGCGTGCGGATCATGGACATCGGCACGACCGCCAAGACCCTCCCCGACTTCACCGGCATGTGGCAGCGCATGCTCACGGCGGGCGCATGAGCAGGTCGGGTCGGGATCTGGACGAGGACGACGTCCGCGTCCGTCCCTCCCGCGGCAAGTCCCGCCCGCGCTCCAAGGACCGCCCGGCTCACGCCGATGCCATCCCGGCGATGGTCGTCGCTGTCGACCGCGGTCGCTTCACCCTCGCCTCCGACAAGGGCGCCACTGTGCTCGCGGTCAAGGCACGCGAGCTCGGGCGCAAGGGCGTGGTCGTCGGTGACCGGGTCGCTTTCACGGGCGGAGGAAGCGGTGTCGATGACCTCGCGCGCGTGGTGCGCATCGACGATCGCGCCACCGTGCTGCGACGCACCGCCGATGACTCCGACCCTGTCGAGCGCGTCATCGTCGCCAATGCCGATCAGCTCGCGATCGTCACCTCGCTGGCCAATCCCGAGCCGCGGTTCGGCTTCATCGATCGCGCGCTCGTCGCGGCGTACGACTCGGGCATTGCGCCACTACTCATCCTCACCAAGGCCGATCTCGCCGATGCGCGGCCGGTGATCGATGCCTACGCCGCCCTCGACGTGCCGGCTGTCGCCGTCGCCCGCGGAGAGGGCAAGGCTCCTCTCCCAGCGGACCTCGATGCCGTGCGCGACCAGCTGCGCGATCAGGTGACCGTGCTCGTCGGGCAGTCCGGCGTCGGCAAGTCGACTCTCGTCAATGCCCTCGTGCCCGGAGCCGATCGCGCCACGGGCCGGGTCAACGATGTCACCGGCCGTGGCCGGCACACATCGACCTCTGCCGTCGCCCTCGCGCTGCCCGCGGGCGGCTGGATCGTCGACACTCCCGGGGTGCGCTCCTTCGGCCTCGCGCATGTCTCACTGGCCACGGTCGTGCGAGCCTTCGACGATCTCGCGCCCGGGCTGGATGCCTGCCCCCGCGGCTGCACGCACGATGAGGAGGAGTGCGGCCTGGACGCCTATGTGCGCAGTGACGCGCATCTGCAGGCGCGCCTGGATTCCCTGCGGCGCCTGCTCAACTCGCGTGGCGGGTCGGATGACCCGACCACACATGAAGACCCGAGCGCCGAACCGATCTAGTCCGCGCGGCGAGCGGTGCGATCGAGGTGTGGCTCGAGGAATCGGTGCTCACTGGACCTCCCCTGCGCACGCGGTCCACAGACCCGCCCCGGCATTGCGCGCCGCATCCTCGGCGGCACGGAAGTCGGACTGGTGGGCGTAACCGTCGGTGTAGGTGACCTCCTCCGCGAAGCCCTCGCGGATGAGGAGCTCGTTGAGCATCGTCTGCTGGTCGAGCCAGACGAAGGCCAGCGTGCGGTCGTACTTGTCGGTCAGGCCCGACGCCTCGTCGTACTCGAGCCAGACCTGCCCGCCCTCCACCAGTGCCGCCGTACGCGCTGAGGCCTCAGGGCCGAAGCACTCCACGGGGCGGTCTGCGGCGACAGTCTCGGGGGTGTCCAGTCCGATGAAGCGGACGGCGATCTCCTCGCCGTCGCGGTCGACGCGGATGGTGTCGCCATCAACTGAGCGCACGACCGGATAGGGGCCGTGCAGGGTGCCGGGCTCGGTGGCGGCTGGCGCAGACGACGAACACGCGGCGAGGACTGAGGGGACAGCGAGCAGGAGCAACGCGGCGCGCAGGCGAGGGATCATCTGCTCGTCAGCCGGGCTGGGTGTTCTCGATGATGGACTTCCAGGTCGCCTCCGCGCCCGAGTGTCCGGTGCGAATAGTCCACCCGGTGAGAATGAGAGCCGCGACGATCACGACGACACCGACGATCTGAGTGAGCAGATCACGGCGTCCACGCCGATCGAGCAACCACAGCAGGAGCAGCACCACGAAGAATCCGACCGCGATGAAGGGCAGCAACTGGCCCGCCTCGGCGTGCTCCCGAGGATTGCCCACCCGCTCGGCGAACTCCTCGCCCGTGATCCGACTGACGAACGCCGACACGGTGCCTACGGCAGCCACGGCGACGACGACCGGCCCGAAGCGAATGGAGAAGCGCTGCGAGAAGCCCATGATGATGCCCCCGAGAGCCGCGAGCGGCAGAAGCACCACGGCAGCGTGGACGACGAGGGTGTGGGTCGGCAGCCCAAAGATCGTGTCTGTCACGGGCACAGGCTACGACGCTGGGACGGACTCACCCGGCTACGGTGTGGGCGTGGCGACACCCGAAGAGACCAATCCTGATCTGGCGCTAGGCCTAGCCATGGCTGATGAGGCTGACGCCATCACGATGTCCAACGCCATGCGCCACGACCTGAGCGTGGAGACCAAGACCGACATGACGCCGGTCACCGAGGCCGACCAGGCCACCGAGCGCCGGCTCCGCGACATGATCGCGGCCCAGTGCCCGAACGATTCCATTGTTGGAGAGGAGTACGGCGGCGATGCATCAGCCGGACGGCGATGGATCCTCGACCCCATCGACGGCACCAAGAACTACGTACGTCGCGTCCCGGTCTGGGCGACACTCATCGCCCTCGGCGACGATGACGGCGTTGCCTTGGGCGTGGTGAGCGCTCCGGCCCTCGGCAGGCGCTGGTGGGCCGCCCGTGGACAGGGCGCGTGGAGCACCGGTCCGGAGTCACCCGAGCCGCGACGGATCCGGGTGAGCACGGTCCCCACTCTCACGGACGCGTCCTTCTCCTACAGCGACCCGGACGGGTGGGACCGCCGGGCCTTCGATGCGCTCATCGCGGGCACTCGGCGCACGCGCGCATACGGCGACTTCTGGTCACACATGCTCGTGGCCGAGGGCGCCGTCGACATCGCAGCGGAAGTGGGACTCAGCATCTGGGATGCCGCCGCGCTGATCCCGATCGTGATCGAGGCCGGTGGGCGCTTCGACAGCGTGGAGGCCGGAGCGCCCGGTGGCTCGGTGTCGCTGTCGACCAACGGGCTGCTGCACGACGACGCCATCAAGATCCTGCGGGGCTAGCCCGCCAGGACCACACAGCCTCCGCGCCCGGTGGCTCAAAACCGCACCGGCGCAGCACCGCGATGCTGGGCGCGTTGCCGGGATCGCATTCGGCGACGACTTCGCTCACACCCTGCTCTGCCAGCCAGTCGAGCAGGCCGAGGACCGCTTCGGTCGCGTAGCCCTGTCCGCGTGCGGACTCCGCGAGCCCGTACCCGATCTCGACGCGGCCCCGATCGTCGGGAGCTCCCTTACATCCCACGCCGCCGATGGCCATGCCGTCCGCGAGTCGGCGTACCTGCAGCGGTCCCCACTCGTCATTGGGCCAGTCACCGGCCACGATGAGTCGAGCCACGACGAGGTCTCCCTCGGTCGGGTAGCCCGGTGCAGCACTTGTCGTCCCCCCATCCGCGACCGCGACCCACTCCTGCGCGGTGA
>CAZLMT010000078.1:0-2668 GCA_964560615.1 uncultured Actinomyces sp. | reverse complement strand
GAGGTCGCCTTCTGTCGGGTACTCCGGTGCCGCCTTCGGGACGTCGCAGTCAGCGACCTCGGCCCACTCCCGCGTCGTGAGTGTCGAGAGAGTCAGACGCTCCGTGCGAATCAGCATCCTCACGTCCTGCGGGTCACGACTATCGGCAGCGCGTCGGCCGGCCGCAGGGTCACCAGCGCGGCCGGGCGCGGCACCACACCGGGAACGCGCGACACCGCAACCTGCCTCAGGAGCACCGAGAGCACCGCCATCCCCTCGACGTAGGCGAAGTCACGACCGATGCACATGCGCGGCCCGAGACCGAAGGGCCAAAAGATCGCATCACCCGCTGCACCGCGCCGATGGCCGTCGAGGAATCGCTGTGGCCGAAACTCCGTGGGGGCCTCCCAGAGCTGCGGATCACGCTGCGCGATGTACGGCGTCATGATGATGAGCGATCCAGCGGGGATCTCACGGCCCGCGAGTACGTCGTCCTCCTTCGCGTGACGCGACACCAGCCACACGGGGGGATAGAGCCGCATCGCCTCGTCGAAGACCGCGCGCGTCCACGGCAGACGATCGAGGTCGGCGTACGTCGGGGCCCTTTCCCCCAGCACCTCATCGAGCTCCCGCGCCACCTCGCCCTGCACTTCGGCATCACCGGCCAGCAGCCACAGCACCCACGTGAGAGCGCTCGCGGTCGTCTCGTGCCCGGCGACGAGGAAGGCCACCAGCTCATCGCGCACCTCGGAAGCGGGGATGGGCGGATCGGCCGCGGCCGCTTCGACGAGCAGGTCCAGGAGAGTGGACAGCTCACCCGCTGAGCCCGCGCGCTGTCGCGAGGCCACCATCGAGGCGACGGCATCGTCGAGTTGCACGAGCGCCGCGCGGAGTCGGCGCGTGGGTCGCGTCGGCAGCCAGTCGGGTGGCTGCACGGGCACCTGGGCACGGGCAACGACGACATCGAGTGCCTCGATGGTGGCGCGCGCAAGCCGATCCGCATCCCCTGACAGATTAGTACCGAAGAGGGACGCACCCACCGTCTCGAGCGCGACGCGCATCATCGCCTCATCGATGTCGATGACCGCCCCGCGCGCAAGATCTCCCCAGCGTGAGATCAGCTCCTCAGTCGCTCGCGCCGCATGCCCGACGACCCCTTCGAGAACCTCGTGGTGGAAGGCCGGCTGCACCATCCGACGCTGTCGGCGCCACACCTCACCCGATGTGGTGAGCAGGCCCTCGCCCGTGACCAGCGAGAGCGAGCGGTACTGGATCGTCTCCTTGTCGTAGTCGCGCGCATGAGTGACGAGAACCCGGCGCACAGCCTCCGGATCGGAGACCAGATAGGTCGGCGGTGACGGAATAGGGAACTGCACGACCGGGCCGTAGGCGCGGGCCATCTGCTCGAGGAAGCCGAGTGCATCGGATCGGATCGTCCGGATGGCGCGCAGCATCTGCGGGCCGCTTGGCCCGGGTGCCGTGGCGGGAGTGCGGAAGTAGCGGCGGTCAGGGACACCCTCGCGCGAGATCACCGCCACCTCATCGCGCGCCACACGTCGAGCCTATGGCCTGCGCCCCACAACCTGGACGGGGCAGGATGGCCCCATGACGACGCACCCGCGTGCCGGACAGGTGGCCCAGGATTCCGATCTCATCGACATCGCCGCCCTTGTCACGGCGTACTACACCGGGCATCCCGACGTGGCGGATCCCGCGCAGCGCGTCGCCTTCGGCACCTCCGGGCATCGCGGATCGTCGTTCGCCCAGGCATTCAATGACGATCACATCGCCGCCACCACGCAGGCCATTGCGGAGTACCGCAAGAAGCAGGGCATCAACGGTCCGCTCTACCTCGGTCGCGACAGTCATGCCCTGAGCCAGCCGGCCTGGGCCACGGCGCTGGAGGTGCTCGCCGCTCATGGCGTGACGGTGGCCATCGACTCCCGCGACGGGCTCACGCCCACTCCGGCGGTGTCGCACGCGATCCTGCGGCACAACGCGGGGCGTGCCGCCACGGATCCTGGGCGCGCCGATGGCATCGTCGTCACCCCGAGTCACAACCCGCCCCGGGACGGCGGCTTCAAGTACAACCCGCCCGATGGTGGCCCCGCCGGCTCCGAGATCACCTCCGTAATCCAGGACCGTGCCAATGAGCTGCTCGCCGCAGGTCTCGAGGGCGTACGCCGGGTGACCCTCCCCCGCGCCATGGCGGCGTCGACCACTCATCGCTATGACTACCTGCGCCACTACGTCGACGACCTCCCGTCCGTGGTCAACATCGACGCGATCCGGGTGGCGGGCGTGCGCATCGGAGCCGACCCGCTCGGCGGGGCCAGCGTCGACTACTGGGCAGCGATCGCCGACGCTTACGACCTCGACCTCACGGTGGTGAACCCACGCGTGGATCCGACCTGGCGCTTCATGACACTGGACTGGGATGGCAGCATCCGCATGGACTGCTCCTCCCCCCACGCCATGGCCTCGCTTATCGAGCGTCGCCTGGACTTTGACATTGCGACGGGCAATGATGCCGACTCGGACCGGCACGGCATCGTCACACCCGATGGCGGGCTGATGAATCCCAATCACTTCCTCTCGGTCGCGATCGACTACCTCTTCTCGCAGCGAGAGGGATGGAGCGCGGATGCGGCTGTCGGCAAGACCGTGGTGAGTTCTTCGATGATCGACC
>CAZLMT010000077.1:0-10858 GCA_964560615.1 uncultured Actinomyces sp. | reverse complement strand
CACGCCCGCGCGCGTCGACAGGAGCTGCAGCCGCTCAGGTCGCGCTCGTCGCGGTGGTGGCGGCCCTGATCCTTCCCACGGCGATCCCCGGGCTGAGCGAGCCGGTGTGGGTGAGCCCCACGGGCGATCGACCCGGCATCGGTGGGGACGGGCCCATCAGCGTGGATCCCTTCGCGTCGCTGCGTCGAGACCTCGTCGACAACCCCGAACGCGAGGTCTTGCGCTATCGCACGACAAGTTCAGAGCCCGGCTATCTCCGGCTGATCAGCCTCGACACCTTCGATGGCGTCACCTGGCGCGCGAGCGACGCCCCGATCCGCGTCCCCGCATCCGAGCCCCTCGGTGAGCCGGACCTGCCCGCAGTCGCCGACATCACCGAGTCGACATGGGACATCCGCATCAGCGATCTCGACAACGCGCAACTGCCGGTGCCCTATGCGGGCTCGGCCATCACGTCTCTGGCGGATCCGCTGGACGAGCGCTGGACCTGGGACCCGCAGACGCGCACGGTGGGCGGCATCGGAGTCTCGAGCAGGGACACGGAGTACGCCGTCGCGGCGTACGACGTCGACCCCACGCGTGCCGAGCTGCGCGACGCCACTCGCCGGGCACCCGACCCCCTGCTGCCCTATCTCCGACTGCCCGAGGACATCACGCCCCAGCTCGAGACACTCGCCGATGAGGTCACGGCCGGTGCAGAGACGCCCTACGCGCGCGCCGAGGCGCTCGTCGACTGGTTCACCGAGAACGGCGGGTTCTCCTACAGCACGAATGTCGTGACACCCCCCGGCGCAGACCCACTCGAATCCTTCCTCGACGAGCGCATCGGATACTGCCAGCAGTTCGCCGGCACGATGGCGCTCATGGCACGCGCGGTGGGAATCCCGTCGCGTGTCGTTGTCGGCTTCACGGGCGGCCGGATCACCGACGACGGGGAGTACGTCGTCCAGGCGCGCAATGCCCATGCCTGGCCCGAGCTGTGGTTCTCCGGCATCGGCTGGGTGTGGTTCGAGCCCACTCCGCGCGTCGGCGCGGGGGTCGTGCAGCCGGACTACTCACGCGACCGTGCCGATCAAGACACGCCGGAAGCACCCACTCCGGACCAGGTGCCTGAGCCGCAGGTGCCCGAGGCCCAGGCTCCCCTCGGTAGCGCCGATGCGGGTGGGCCACCCAGCCTCGTCATTGCCGCCGCTGCCGCGGGCATCGCCCTCCTTGTCGCGCTCCCGATGGTGGCCATTGCATGGCGGCGCCGGCGCCGGACATCGCTCCGGGAGGGGCGCCAGCGCATCGAGGCCACCTGGCGCGACCTGGGCGAGAGCCTGACGGACCTGGGCTGGACCTGGTCACGTGCCGACACCCCTCGTGAGGCCGCCAATGCCCTTGCCCGACAGGTGCGCCTGGGCGACCCAGAGCGGGCAGCGCTGCGGCGCCTCGTGTGGTGGATCGAGCAGGTGAGGTATGCACCGCCCACGATCGACGTCGTGGCGCCGTCACCGGCAGAGTTGCGCGCTGACCTGACGTGCGTGCGGCGGGCGGCTGAGCGCGCGGCCACGCGGCCGCGCCGGATACGCGCACGACTCGCGCCGCCGTCGCTATGGGGTGGGGGTCTTCGCGAGAGCAGCGTCGTCGCCGACGAGGTGGCGCAGGTCTAGCGCAGCCGCAGACTGTCCACGGGCACGGCAGACGCGTGCCGAATGCCTGAGGTGGCTGAGGGAGCGAGAGAGTTTCTGAGGTGCCGGGGAGTGACTACTGGGGGCCGTCGTCGCGGCGCTTGCGCCAGCGATCCTCGAGCCGGTGCATGAAGCCCGACGACTGCTTCGGTGCGCGACGTGGTGCAGTGGCGCCGGGTGTCGCCTGCGGATCGGCCTCGCCCTCCGCCGTGGCCGCAGTCGCGGGCCGGGCACGCAGACCGAGGGAGGTGAGCGTCGCACCGACCACCATGACGACGAAGCCAGCGACACCGAGCGGGATGAGCGGCAGGATCGCGCCGAGCATGAGCAGGGTGAAGCCGCCGAGAAGGACGAGGACGCCGAAGGCAGCACGCCCACGGCTTGGCCGTCCAGCGGAGGCACTGCGCAGGGAGGTGGCGAACTTGGGGTCCTCGGCATAGAGGGCGCGCTCCATCTGCTCCAGCAGACGTTGCTCGTGCTCGGACAGCGGCACTGCGGACCTCCCCTCGTTGGCTCTCTCACAGGATAGGCGTGTCGGGCCAGTCTGGAAACCCGGCGGGGTCATTTGCCTGCTGGAAGCCCTGATCCGGGCACGAATTCACCCGATCTCAGTCGTCGGCCCAGAGGCGGGCAGGACGGACCACGTCCTGCCCGAAGCGCTCCCGGAGGCGGTCAGCAGCCACCTCGGCGGCCCGCCGATCGACCGGAGACGCAGTCGAGCCGTCATCGAAGGTGAGCTGCTCCACGCTCCCCTCGAGGTCGGCGAGGCCTTCGAGGCGGACCCCGACGAGACGAATCCGGGCTCGCTGGAGGCGCAGGGCGGCGTAGAGGTCGACGGCCGTGTCATAGAGGACCTGGCCGACATCGGTGGGGGCATCGAGGGTGCGTGAGCGAGTGATGGTGGTGAAGTCCGCGAAGCGGATCTTGAGGACCACGGTGCGACCACGGATGCCATGGCGCCGCGCTCGCGCGGCGACCTTCTGGGCGAGGCGCAGGATCTCGCGGGCGATGATCTCGGGGTCATCGACGTCGCGGGCGAAGGTCTCCTCGTTGCCGATGCTCTTCTCCGCGGCATCGGGCACGACCTCGCGATTGTCACGGCCCCAGGCGAGATCGTGGAGGCGCTGCCCTGATGCCTGGCCGAGCGCGCGCACGAGGGTGTCGGCCGGAGTGTGCGCGATGTCGCCCACAGTGCGCAGCCCGAGGGAAATGAGTCTTTCCTCGGTGCGCTCCCCCACGCCCCAGAGCGCGGCGACGGGCAGGGGGTGCAGGAAGGCGACGACCTGGTCGGCGGGGACGACGAGCAGGCCGTCGGGCTTGGCCTGGGTGGAGGCGAGCTTGGCGATGAACTTGGTGGGTGCCACGCCGACGCTGCAGGTGATGCGCTGCTCGTCGTAGACGCGGGCGCGGATGAGCTCGGCGATGGACGTGGGCGATCCGAGTCGGCGTAGCGCTCCGGAGACATCGAGGAAGGCCTCGTCAAGGCTGAGCGGCTCGACGAGCGGGGTGATCGAAGAGAAGATCGCCATCACCCCGGCGCTCACCTCGCCGTAGCGGTCGTGGTGCGGCTCGATGACGATGGCATCGGGGGCGACACGACGCGCGCGGGACATCGGCATGGCGGAGTGCACGCCCATGGCTCGGGCCTCATAGGTCGCCGAGAGGACGACACCGCGCTGCCCACCGCCGACGATGACCGGCTTGCCGCGCAGCTCGGGGCGCGTGACGAGCTCAACGGACGCATAGAAGGCGTCCATATCGACGTGGAGGATCGTGCAGCCTGTGTCGTCGGTGCCGAGGCCGGTGGCTCCCGGGACACGGCGCAACTGGCTGCGGCTCATGCCCGACCCCTCATGGGCTCATCCTCGCCGCCGAGGAGCCCCGCACCGCGTGTCGCTCCATCACCGCGTGTCGTTCCCTGCTTCCGCGGCCCATCACCAGCTCCGGGTGAGCAGCGACTTTGTCATCGTCTGACGTGCGGTGTGACAGCCAGACCGCGTCGGTGGATGACAAAGCAGTCCAGGCGCCTACCACCCGCTGCTCCCGGGACTGGAGTGCCACAGCTTCGATGGCGCGCCCTGCCGGTCGCCGGCCGCGGGCTTGATATCAGCGGGCTTGATGTCGGCGTAGGGAGACTGCCGGAACCCGCTCGCATGCACGAGCACCCGCCGGGGCAGCCCGTCAGGGGCGGCTTCGCCGTCCCGCCGGGCCTGTTCGGGTGATGCCGGACGTGGCGAGGCCGCGAGCATCGCCACGATCGCGTCGAGGCCGCCGGTCGACCACTCCTCGTGCACGTGGCCGAGGTCCCAGGCCCCGGTGGCACGCAGGGAGACTCCGCGCGGACCGGTGCGCCGGAGCTCACCGCGCACGAGCAGCAGCCAGGAGCCGAAGACGGTCGAGGCGTAGGGCCCCTGCACATCGTCGAAGAAGGCAGCGTCGACCGGTCCTGTCGTGTCATCGAGGGTCAAGAAGATGACGCGACGGCCGCTGCGCACCGGCGGGGTCTGCACGGCGACCTTGACCCCTGCGATGAGGATTTCCGCCTGCGAGCGCAGGCCGAGGAAGTCGCGACTGCGCACGAGTGGAGGCCGCAGCGCCGAAAGCGCATCGAGCATCGGCGCATAGAAGTCGACGACATGGTGGCTGACGTCGAGGCCGAGGATCTCCATCTCGGTGCGCACCCGGTCTGCTGGCCCGAGCTCGGGCAGCCCGGTGATCGGAGGCGGGGCATCGCCGGCGAGGCTTTCGAAGGTGAGCTGCTCGACCTCGCTCTCGGCTCGCGTGCGACGCGGGCCTCCACGGGCAAGGTCGGCGACCTGGAGCAGCAGGTCGCGGCGGGTGACGCGACCGCGGCGGCGCAGGCTCGTGCCCTCTGCCCAAATGCCGTGAACCGAATCGAAGGCTCCCGCGAGCACGAGCCGCTCGGCGATCGGCTGGCTCACTGCGGCGCGATGCCAGAAGTCGGCCAGGGAGGAGTAGGGGCGTCGCTCGACGATGCGCTCCATCTCGGCCTCGCTCATGCCCTTGACGTCAGCAAGGGAGATCCGGATGGCGTAGGAGCCGTCGGCAGCCTGATCGTCCCCGTTATCGAGGCTTCCGGGATCGGATAAACCTCGATAACCGGATATCTCGGCCACGTGCTCGACGGCGTACGTCGTACCCGACCTGTTGACGTCGAGGCCGAGGATGGCGATGCCGAGGCCTCGCGCGTCGTCGAGGATGAGCCGCTTGGGGTACATGCCGGGGTCGTGGGTGAGCACACCGGCGAGGAATGCCGCCGGGTGGTGCGCCTTGAACCATGCCGACTGGTAGGTGGGCAGTGCGAACGCCGCGGCGTGGGCCTTGCAGAAGCCGAAGGACGCGAAGGCCCGCAGCACCTCCCACACACGCTCGACAGTGGGCAGGTCGTAGCCGTGGGCGAGGGCGGCGGGGTAGAACCACGCGCGCACATCGTCCTGACCTTCGGGCGAGCCCATGGAGCGGCGGGTCTCGTCGGCCTCGGCGAGGGAGCAGCCGGTCAGAGTCGCCACGATGCGCAGCACCTGCTCGTGGAAGACGACGACGCCGTAGGTCTCCTCGAGAATCGGGCGCAGATCGTCGTGGATGTAGACCGGATCGGCCCAGCCCTGCCTCGCGCGCAGGAAGGGCGTGACCATGTCGGACTTCACCGGGCCGGGCCTGAAGAGCGAGATGTCGATGATGATGTCGTTGAAGACCTCGGGTGCGAACTTGCCGATGAGCTCGCGCTGCCCGGGCGACTCGATCTGGAAGCAGCCGAGCGTGCGCGTGGACTGGATGAGGGAGTACGTCGCCGGGTCGTCGAGGGTGACGGCATCGAGGTCGATGCGCTTACCGTCGATGCGCTCGACCTCGGTGACGGCATGGGCGAGGGCGGACTGCATGCGCACGCCCAGGACGTCGAGCTTGAGCAGGCCGAGGGTCTCGACGTCGTCCTTGTCGAAGGAGCTCATCGGATAGCCCTGTGCGCTGGGCTCGACCGGCGTGCGGTCGAGGAGGGTGGCGTCGGAAAGGAGCACGCCGCACGGGTGCATGGCGATGTGGCGGGGCAGGCCGTCGAGGCCCTCGACCAGGTCCCAGAAGTGGTTGAGCTCACCGCGCGCGGTCATGCGACCGATACCGGAGTCGCGTAACTCGGGCAGGTCGACCAGGGCCTGGCGGGCGCCGCGCGCGCGGATATGCGGGAAGGCCTTGGCGAGGGCATCGATCTCACCGGGGGGCATGGCGAGCGCGGCGCCGACATCGCGGATGGCGTGGCGCACGCGGTAGGTCTCCATCATCGACACGGTGGCGACACGCTCGGTGCCGAAGCGCTCGATGATCGCGTCGTAGACCTCCAGGCGTCGTGCGGACTCGACGTCGATGTCGATGTCGGGGAGCTGGCGGCGCAGCGGGGTGAGGAAGCGCTCCATGAGCAGGCCGTGGCGCATCGGGTCGACACCGGAGATGCCGAGCAGGTGGTTGATCAGGCTGCCGGCACCGGAGCCGCGGGCGGCGACGCGGATCCCCAGGCCGCGGGTGAGATCGACGACCTCGGCGACGGTGAGGAAGTAGGTGGCGAAGCCGAGGGTCATGACCGTGCGCAGCTCCTCTTCCAGTCGGTGGCGCGCGGCAATGCGCTCGGCGCCGAGATAGCGGTCGAGTGCGGACTCGCAGCGCGCGCGCAGGAGCGCATCGGCACGCCTTGCCTCGCCGAGTGTCGAGTTGCGGGCCGAATTTCGCCCAAAATCACGCCGCAACTCGACACTCGCGGAGGAGGAGGAGGAGGAGGAGGAGGGTGTGACGACGTCGAGCTCGGGGACGATGACCTCGCCGATGCCGAGGTCGGCCGGGGTGAGGGCGCACTCCCCCGCGAGGTCGAACGCGGCGGCCAGCAGATCGCGGGAGGTGCGCCGCCCGGCCCCCGCCGCCTGGGCGATCTCGTCAGCGAGGTCGGACATGAAGGCCGTGGAGGCGAGGAAGCCCTGGGCATTGGGGCGGTCACGGTGGCGCTCGTCGAGGACGACCAGGCGGCGGGTGGCGTCGAGTACGTCGACGATGCGCCCCTGGCGCGGCTCGGCGTAGCGCACGGCGTGGGCGAGCACCGGGGTGATGCCGCGCTCGCGCGCCCAGCCGAGCAGGCGCGCGGCGACGGGTGTGGAGAGGGTGCCGCTGCGTGCACGATGGCTGACGATCTCGATGCGCAGGGAGTCGCCGAAGATCTCGCACCACGGAGCGATGAGCGCATCGGCAAGGTCGGGGCGACGCGCGGCGAGGGCCTCGGCGACAGGTGAGTGCGGGCCGAGGAGTGCGATGAGCCCGTCGGAGTGCATGGCGATCTGCTCGAGGGATGCCGCGACTGAGCGCGCGTCAGAGCGAGCATCAGCGCGCTCGTCCGCACGCCGCGCGTGCATCGCGCTGATCAGCCGGCACAGCGAGGACCAGCCGCGCCGATCGCGGGCAAGGAGGACGGCGCGTGGATGGCGGGGGTCCACCCACGCGCCGCCTCGGGCAGGGCTCGCACCCTGCGGGGGAAGCCCGACAGAGTCGACTGTGCCGACCCGCCGGGCCGCACGGCCTACCCCGTCGGGTAGGCGCTCCCCCGTGCTCGGAGGACGGGCGGCCGGAGGCATGGGCCGCCCCGCTCCACCGACGTTTCGGGGACCGACGTTTCGGGGACCGACGTTTCGGGGACCGACGTTTCGGGGACCCGCATGCGGCAGGTCGACGGCCAGGTCGACGCCGAGCACCGGCGCAATGCCGGCAGCCGAGCAGGCCTGGACGAAGCGCACCGCGCCGTAGACGCCATCGCGATCGGTGAGCGCGAGCAGCGACTGGCCGTGCTCGGCGGCGCGGGCCACGAGGTCGGCTGGCATCGATGCGCCATGGCGCATCGAATAGGCCGATGCCACGTGGAGGTGGGCGAAATCCACGGCACGTGCCTCACCCCGTCGCCGGCAGGGACCGCTGCCGGTCGATGTGCAGCAGGGTGCACACCTGGTCGTGGAAGGTCTCGGCATCGCGCAGCAGATCGTCGGCCTCGCGCTGCGTGACGACGCGCAAACCCGCCTCCGCAGCCGAACGCTTGGCGGCACTGGCAGCGAAGAACTGCGCCCACTCGGTGAACTCGGGAGCGACCGCGGGCAGCACCGCCCACACGCTGCGCAGGCGGGCACGACTCTTGGCCGGCTGCGCACGCGCAGCGAGGACAGCGGCAGCAGAGCGCAGTGCCGACAGGTGCGCGCCGACGTAGCGCTCATCGGCGGTCTCGGCGTACGTCGCCTCGACCAGGCCGCGCTGGGCGGCGGCGAGCAGGTCAGCGCTCGGAGTGGTGACTCTCATCGCAGCTCCCATCGGTCAACTCCCATCAGTCGGCAGTGCAGGTCAGTCGGCAGTGCAGGTCAGTCGGCAGTGCAGGTCAGTCGGTAATGCGGTGCAGGGTCCAGCCGTCGCCGACACAGGACAGGTCGTAGACGCCGGGACTGCGGCTGCCCGAACGCGGGAAGGCCTCAACCCGCCAGGTGTGGGTGTCGGCATCTGCCCGATCCGGGGCCCGCCACCAGCAGGCACCGCTCACCCAGTGGCCGAGGACGGAGGTCACGACGTAGCCCTGGCCCTGCCACGTGAAGCGCATGGGCCGCCGGGCCGCAAGAGCCACACCCGTCACAGGGGCGGCGTACTGTCGAGCCATAGGCACCTCCTCGGGGTGAGTATTCGAACACTTGTTCGAACAGTAGACCCCCCCTCCGACAGCCGTCAAGGGCCCCCTCACATCACCTGCCGGGCCGCCTAAAGGTCCTAAAGGTGATGCGTGGGGGGCGGCGGCTCGTCGTCGGGGATGATCGCCTCCGCCCACCAGGCCGGCGGCTCGGGGCGCGCGCCGTAGGTGAGGTCGAGCGTCGACTCACCGGGAATGGCGACAGCCTGCGGGGCCGCGTGGACCTGTCGGGCGACGACGGCCTCCCGGGTGATGTTGAAGATGGTGAGGTCCTGCGTCTGTACGACGGGACCGTCGAAGACCGCGCTCACCTCTTCGAGGATGGGCGCGACGACCGCGGGGACCATGAGGGTGTGCCACAGGGCCCCCATGCGGGGTTGGACGAGGGAAAAGACCTTCCCGGCGGTCTTGGGGACCGTGTGGGTGGAGGTGACGGTCCGGAAGCGTTCGATGCTGTCACCTGTCACGGCGGCGAGGGTGGCGGCCGACGGGAAGCACTCGTGGATGAGCAGGTCCGTGCCCTGCGCGGCGTGGACAAGCGGCCAGCACGGGTGGGTGTCGCCGGAGAAGACCATGCTGAGGCCGGCGAAGTCGACGCGGTAGCCGACGGCTCCGTGCAGGTTGTGGATCACCGGGAACGCGGTGATGGTGACGCCGTTCTTCTCATAGACGACGGAGGTGACCGACGCATCGAACTCCGATCCGACGAGTACGGCGGACTCGTTCGAGGTGAAGCCGCGGGTGGACTCGGTGTCCCATGCGCATGCGGCCTCGATCGCGTCGAGGGCGGCCTGCGTCCCGAACTTCGGCTCGGATCCATCGCCGCCCCACACGTGCAGCGGGCCCTGGCGGCCGGCTTTGCGGAAACTGCCGAACAGCGTGATGAGGTCCGCGGTGTGGTCGGCATGCAGGTGGGTGAGGAACACCTTGTCCAGGGGGTTGATCGTGAGGCCCAGCGTCATGAAGTTGGCCAGGGAGCCGCTGCCGACATCGAAGATGAACATGTCGTGCTCCGCGTTGCCCACCTCCACCAGGATGGAGCCGGAGGCCTGCGCCCGCGTCGGCGGCGGATTGCCACTGCCAAGCACCGTCACCCGGATCTCCCCGTCACGGATCGGCTCCGCCCCGGGCACATAGACATCCGCGTACGACTGTGTCGGCTGACCGGCAATCGGCGTGGTCGCGATCGCCCTGGTGCCACCCAGGTACGCGAGATCGGTGTAAGCAGCGGACGTCATCACCGTCATTGCCGTGCTCCCTTCAGACAGAGACTGCCTGTCGCTTCCGGTCCAGTGCCCTGCATCGTGTCAGCGACAGCGACTGCGAATCCCGTGTGTCGGTCAATGCCCACCGACATTGACGTCATGACTCGCACGTGACCGGTCAGTCACAACTCGCGTGCTCGCAGAGTTCGCAGCAATGCCGCAGATCAGGCGAACCCGGATCCACCTATGCTTCCCCCATGACGACGGCAGCGCAGAAGTGGCGTGACGACCTGGCCTCCTGGGCGATCCCCGACGAGATCCGCGCGCAGGCGCCGCAGGATCCGTGGATCCACCCGGTGGCGCAGTTCCTCGCTCCCGACGGCCCCATCCCCGACTCCCCCGCGCATCAGGCCGCGCGCGAGGCACTGCCGGCTGATGGGACGGTGCTCGATGTGGGGTGTGGCGGTGGCCGCGCAGCGCTCGCGCTCGTGCCACCCGCCGGTCTGCTCATCGGTGTCGATCACCAGCAGGGAATGCTCGACGCGTTCGCTGAAGCCGCGGCCAAGCGCGGCGTCGCGAGCGAGGTCATCCTCGGCGACTGGCCGGACGTCGCACCTGTTACGCCGATCGCCGATGTGGTCGTGTGCCACCACGTCGCCTACAACGTGTGGGAGCTGCCCGCGTTCGTCGCTGCGCTCACCGCGCATGCACGACGACGCGTCGTACTCGAGCTACCCGTGCGCCACCCACTGAGCTGGATGAATCCACTGTGGAAGCAGTTCTGGGATCTCGATCGACCTACGTCGCCCACCGCGGGTGACGCGCTTACCGTGATCCGCGATGCCGGGTACGACGCCCAGCTCGTCGAGTTCGACGACGTCACCGAGCGCATCCCGCTCGACCCGCGCGCGCAGGCGGAGTCGGCGTGCATCCGCCTGTGCCTGCCGGTCAGTCGCGCCGACGAGGTAGCCGCAGCGGTGCAGGCCGCCGATGCGGGAATGCCGCGCCGCCTCGCCGCGATCTGGTGGGACGTCTAGGAGCACTCGTCCCGGCGTCACTCCGGCTGGACGGCAGCCTGCAGGTCAGTGCCGATCTTGGCCTTCAGCGCATCCAGCTCCGGCCCCTGCGGACCGAGGGCTGGCCACACTCGCGCACTGATGTAGGTGATGGTGTCGTACGCGAGCTCGGGAGTGAGGTGGAAGTCCGGGTCCTCAACCTGCGGGGGCAGTGCCACGTCGTGAGTCTTGGCCCAGGCGGTGACTCCCGGC
>CAZLMT010000076.1:0-11097 GCA_964560615.1 uncultured Actinomyces sp. | reverse complement strand
GGAGGCTCGTCTGGGCGTCTACGTCGCCCTGCACCAGGCGGAAGGCGGGCGACTCGGGTGGCGTGGCCTCGAGGTCGGCGATCCACAGGTCGTTGCGCGGTTCTGTGCCCTCGGACGCAGAGACCTGCAGCCAGCGGCCCTCGCGGCTCACCTCCACGCCGTAGTAGTTGGTCATGTTCATGCCGGCACCGAAGACAAGCACGTCGGCGTCGGGATCCTGGCCGACCGTGTGGAGGTATACCCGACGGTGGAACTTCTGCTCGGTCTCCGGCAGCAGCTCCGGGGCCAGGCGCCGGACGTAGTAGAAGCGCTCCCCGCCGGGCAGCCACGCCACAGGGGAGTAGCGGCAGCGGTCGATGCCGTCCTCGATGCGCTCGCCTGTTGCCGTGTCGATGACGGCGAGGATCGACTCCTCATCTCCACCGATGGAGTACTGCACCGCGACGCGGTCGCCCTCCTTGCTCGGTTGCCAGGAATCCATCGTCGTGACGCCGGTCGGGTCGATCGCGATGGGATCGAAGAGAGCGCGCTCGACCCCGTCAGCCCCGCGGACGTAGAGCACGGGGAACTGCTGCCCGGGCTCGCGTCGGGTGGAGAAGGTCCAGTCGCCGCGGATGTAGGGCGGAGAGATCGATCCGGCACCCATGAGCGCGGCGATCCGCTCAGCGAAGCGATCATGCATCGTCCACTCCGCACGCTCCGCCGCCATGAGAGCGTCCTGCTCGTCTCGCCAGGCGGTGCTGCGGGGGTCCTCGCCGTTCTCGAGCCAGCGGTATGGGTCGGGGACAGCCCGGCCATGCAGGTCGTCGACCAGGTCGAGGCGCTCGGCGCGGGGATAGTCAGGCATCCTCCGACCCTAGCCACCCGTCCACTTGTCCCGCTTAGCGGGAGAGATGGACGGAATCGGGGTGGAATGAGGGTCGTTTCGTCCATTTGTCCCGCTTAGCGGGAGAAATGGGGGAGGGGGGCATGGTGGCGGCCGGAGACCTAGGCTCTGGCGCGTGACCTCACTCCATGACCTCACCGCCCTCGAGCAGGCAGCCGCGATCCGCACCGGCGAGATCTCCTCCGTCGAACTCGCCGAGCATTACCTCGCGCGGACCGAGGCGCTCAACGACACCGTCGGTGCCTTCATCACGATTACGCCTGAGATCGCCCTCGAGCAGGCGCGCGCCGCCGACGAGGAGGTCCGCGACATCGCGGATCGCGGTGATCTCCCGGTGCTTCACGGAGTCGTCATCCCTGTCAAAGACCTCAACTTCCAGGCCGGAGTGCGCTGCACCCTGGGCTCACTTGCCTACGACATCACGCCCTTCGGCGATGACAACGTCGTCCAGCGCATGAAGCAGGGCAACCTCGTCATGACGGGCAAGACCAACACACCGGAGTTCGGCCTCCCCTGCTACACGGAGAATTCCGTCGCGCCGCCCGCGCGCACGCCATGGGATCTCACGCGCTCAGCGGGAGGCTCCAGCGGCGGTGCGGCGGCCGCGGTGGCCGCGGGCCTCGCGGCAGCCGCGCACGGCTCGGATGGTGGTGGGTCCATCCGCATCCCGGCGAGCGTCTGCGGGCTGGTGGGGATCAAGACCGCGCGAGGTCGCATCTCCAATGGCCCCCTGCGCGACCCGGTCGGGGAGTTCCCGGTAAGTGGCCCTATCGCGCGCACCGTCCGCGACGCCGCCGCCCTGCTCGACGTGATGGCAGGGGCCTTCCCCGACGATCCCTACCCGGCGCCGGGGCTCCCTGTAGGCGAGACCTTCCTCCGCGCGGCCGGGCGCGAGCCGGGTGTCTTGCGCATCGGCCGCTTCGCCACCCCCGTGATCGCCGATGTCGATGTGCATCCCGACTGCCTGGATGCCTACGAGTCCGCATCTGCCCTCCTGGAGCAACTCGGCCACGTCGTGGAGGACATTGCGCCTCCGGTGCCGGACCTCATCGTCCCCGCCTTCGAAACGATCTGGTCGGTCCTCTCCCAACTCACGCCGGTGGAGCCTGACAAGGTCGAGCTCCTTCAGCCACTGACGCGCTACCTCCGCGAACGCGGAGCCCAGGCGAGCGGTATCGACCTCGCGGGCGCTGTCTCCTTCGCGCGCGTGCTGGCGCGTGGCGCCATCAACGCGACCGCGGCGTACGACGTCATGCTCACCCCGACCCTCGCGCAACCTCCGGTGCCGATCGGTCACTTCACGGACGGTGGCGACCCGGCGCAGGACTTCGCGCGACAGAAGGCCTTCACGCCCTTCACGGCGATCTTCAATCTCACGGGCCAGCCGGCCATGTCGCTGCCGCTGCACTGGAATGAGGCCGGTTTGCCTATCGGCGTCCAGCTCGTGGGGCGCCCGTACGACGAGGTCACGCTGATCTCGCTCGCGGCGCAGCTCGAGCAGGCGCGACCCTGGCTGGGGCGACATCCGGAGATGTGGTGACGGCAGAAGTCGGCTTGGAGGACCTCGCTCGCGCCTACGGGGTTGCGGTCGAGTACTGGGACCAGGCGGGTGTGCTCCAGCGTTCGTCGGACGAGGCGATCGCCGGCGTACTCCGCGCTCTCGGCGCTGATCCGACCGATGCGACGACGATCTCCGCGAGCCTCGCCAAGCGCGAACTTCGCGAATGGCGCAGGACTCTGCCGCCTGTCGTCGTCGCGATCCGCGGCAGATACGCCCACATCTGGGTCCACGTGCCGCACGGATCGTCCTTGCGCGTCTGGATCGAGCTCGAGGACGGGGGCGTGGTCGAACCCGCGCAAAGCGACCGCTGGGTGGACCCGCGAGAGGTAGACGGGCGACTTATGGGCGAAGCGACTTTCGTCGTGCCCGACGACATCCCCCTCGGCTGGCATGTGATCAAGGCGCGCACTCACGACGGCCCGGGCGACGACGGCGTCAGCGAGTCGACGCTCATCGTCACTCCAGAGCGACTGCAGCCGCCGGCCTTGGCGTCAGGCGAGCGCCTCTGGGGTCTCATGGCCCAGATCTACTCGGTGCGGTCTCGGCGATCCTGGGGGATCGGTGACCTCGCGGATCTGGCGGATCTCACAGCATGGTCGGGGCACGACCTCGGTGCCGACTTCCTGCTGGTCAACCCACTGCACTCCGCGGCCCCGATCGTGCCCATGACCCCGTCGCCCTATCTGCCGGCGACGCGACGATTCCCCAACCCCATCTACCTGCGGATCGAGGAGATCCCGGAGTACGCCTACCTCAGCGGTGCCGACCGCAAGTCGGTGCGACGCTTGGGCAAGCCGCTGCGCAGGCTGAGCAACTCCCTGCTCGACCGTGATGCGGTCTGGGTCGCCAAGTCGGCCGCCCTCGACATCGTGCGCAGCGTCCCGCTCACGCCCGGGCGCCAGGCTCGATACGACGCCTATGTCGAGAGCGAGGGCACGGGCCTGATCGACTTCGCCACCTGGTGCGCTCTGGCGGAGGAGTACGGCCCCGTGTGGGGTGAGTGGCCCGAGGGCCTGCGCCATCCCTCGTCTGAGGAAGTCGCAGTGTGGCGCGCAAAGAACTCCGATCGCATCGAGCGTCACCTGTGGATGCAGTGGATCCTGGACGAGCAGATGGAGCAGGCGCAGGAGTCGGCCATGGATGTCGGCATGCGTGCGGGGATCATCCACGACCTCGCCGTCGGCGTCGCCCGCGACGGCGCCGATGCGTGGGGGCTGCAGGATGTGCTTGCATCCGGAGTCTCCGTCGGCTGCCCTCCCGATATGTACAACCAACTCGGCCAGGACTGGGCGCAACCTCCGTGGCTGCCCGATGCGCTCGCGGATGCCGCCTTCGTGCCCTACCGCGACATGCTGCGCACCATGCTCCGGCACTCGGGGGGCATCCGGGTCGACCACATCCTCGGGCTCTTCCGCCAGTGGTGGATCCCCGACGGGGCGCCTGCTGCCGAGGGTGCCTACGTCACCTTCGATCACGAGGCGTTGGTGGGGATCCTCGCTCTCGAAGCCGAGCGCGCTGGCGCTCTCGTCATTGGCGAGGACCTCGGGACCGTCGAGCCGCGCGTCGAGGAATTCCTGGAGGCGCGCGGGATCCTCGGGACGTCGATCCTGTGGTTCGAGCGCTGGGCGGGAAGCGTGCTGAAGGAGCCAGAGCAGTGGCGTGCCGATGCACTTGCGAGTGTCACGGTGCACGACCTGCCGCCGACCGCCGGCTATCTCGCGGGCGAGCACGTGCGGATCCGGGCGGAACTCGACCTGTTGTCACGCGCACGCGAGGATGAGCAGGCGGCTGATGAGGCAGCGACGCGCGAGTGGCTTGATCTCGCTGTGTCCCGGGGATGGCTTGACGATGCCGACTCGAGCATCGACGCGTGTGTCACGGCCCTGCATCGCATCGTGGCGGCCTCTCCCGCGCGGCTTGTCGGTATTGCCCTCCCTGACCTCGTGGGTGACGTGCGCGCACAGAATCAGCCAGGCACGGACCAGGAGTACCCCAACTGGCGCGTGCCGCTCGCGGATCGGACGGGGGCGGCCGTGGCCCTGGAGGATCTGGGGGATGCCCGCCTCCTGGAGGACATCGTCGCGACCGTGCGGCCCGGCCCACGCAGAGCTGCCGTGAGGGCGCTCCCCTAGGCTGACGGCATGCGCTCCCTGCTTGCCTCGGCTGCCTCCGCGGTCGTCCTTGCGGCCACCTCGATCACCTCTGCCGGCCCCGCCGCTGCCCAAAGCGGAGTCGTCTACGACGGCGATGATCCCGGGCCTGGATACACCCCGCTTGAGGCCCTCGCCCTCTTCGTCGGCATCCCTGCCCTGTCGATCATCATCATCGTCATCGCGGTCTACGCCCCCGGATGGGTCAAGGGGCGCTCGGGATCCAGCGAAGGCTCGGCCTCGGCAGAGCCGCTATGGATGTCGAGCCCATCGGGCACGATGGCGGCCCCGCACGGCCCGGGCATGATCACGCCTGGCGGACCGACCGACCACGAGGAGAGGGGTGGGGCCAGTGCCCGCTGGTGATCTCACGCCCGCGCAGCGCGCGGAGGTGCAGCGCCTGCTCGAGCATGCCGAGCGTCAGTCGGGGCTGACCTTCAGCGCCTACATCGGCGCCTGGGAGGGCGAGCGCTCAGGGGCGGAAGCCCTGCTGCAGCGTTTGGCTGATCCTGACCGCAGCGTGCTGGTCGCGGTCGACCCTGCGGCGCGACAGCTGGAGATCGTCACCGGCCGTCTCGCGCGTATCCCTCTCGATGACCGTGCCTGCGGGCTCGCGGCGCTGTCGATGACGAGCTCCTTCACGACCGGCGACACGATGGGTGGCCTGCGCGACGGGCTCGCGGTGCTCGGTGAGCAGGCTCGACGTATGCGCGTCGAGCACATCGACCAGCCGTAGGGCAGGTCGCCGAGAACTCGACCAGCCGTAAGGCTCCGCGAGGTGCGGCGAGTGGTCAGTTGCCGGGAGCTCCCCTGAGGGAGTCGGGCCCCACAACTGACCGCTCGGCGCTCAAGACCTACACGTCGGCGGCGCGGGCCCGCAGGGATCGGCTCACGCCGTCGCGACCTTCGATGACGAGCCTGCGCAGCGCGGGGTTGAGATCGTCGCGGCGCAGGAAGTCATCGGTCTCGCGCACGGTCTTGGCCTCGACGACGAGGCTCGGGTAGAGCCCCATGGCGAGTGACTGACCCATCTCCATGGTCTGAGCGTCCCAGGCGCGCACGATCTCGTCGAAGAATCGCTGCCGGAAGTGGGAGAGCAGGTCGACCTGGTCGGGTTGCACGAACCCCGCGATGGTGGCCTCGAGAATCGCATTGGGCAGGTCGGTGCGCTCCATCATCTCCGCCCAGGCGAGGTCCTTGGCTTCGAGTGACGGTCGTGCCGCGCGCGCGACGGCCGCCTGGCGACGGCCGGTGGCCGTGTCATCACGCGAGAGCTCAGACTCGATGGCATCGAGCTCAATGCGTCCAGTGGCCGCGAGACGCTGCAGCAGGCTCCAGCGCAGGTCGGCGTCGACGGCGAGGCCCTCGAGTGCGACGGATCCGTCCAGGAGTCCGGCCACGGTGTCGAGATCGGCCTCGCTCGTCGCGAGCGAGGTGAAAGCGCGGACGAAGGCGAGCTGATGGTCCGACCCGGGAGCCGCGGCCCGCATGAGGCCGCCGAGGGTCGCCGCAAGCTGGGCGACGTACGCCGGTCGATGCTCGGGTGTTGCGAAGAGATCAACAGCGGTCTTCACCTGGCGCAGGGTCTGCTGCACAACGCCGATATCGGTCTCGCGAGGCAGGCCCGCGATCACGAGGTCGACGTAATCGCCGGTGGGCACCTCGGCGTCGCGCACCATGTCCCACGCCGCACCCCACACGAGCGCGCGGGGCATCGAGTCGACGAGGTCGCCGACGTGAGCCACGGCCGTGCGCCAGGAGCGATCGTCGAGGCGCACCTTGGTGAAGGTGAGGTCGTCGTCGTTGAGCAGCAGCAGGTCGGCCTGCTTCGCGCCGGCCAACTCGGGCACCTCGGTGCGCGGGCCGACGACATCGAGCTCGATGCGGTCGCGCCGCACCAGCCCGGCATCGGTGAGGTCGTAGAGGCCGAGGGCCATCCGATGGGAGCGCAGCGTGGGAGCGACTCCCTCGGGCATGGCCGGCGGCTCCTGGAGGATCGCCACGGAGCGGTAGGTGCCGTCATCGGCGAGGTCGAGATCCGCGCGCATGAGATTGACGCCGCTGGTCTGCAGCCACTCCGCTGTCCACCCCGAGAGGTCGCGACCCGATGCCGCCTCAAGCTCACTCAGCAGGTCGGGCAGCTCGGTGTTGCCCCACGCGTGCTTGGTGAAGTAGGCGTTGATGCCCTTGCGGAAGTTGTCCTCGCCGACCCAGGCGACAAGCTGCCGCAGTGCGGATGCGCCCTTGGCGTAGGTGATGCCGTCGAAGTTCACGCGCACCGCGTCGAGGTCGACCATGTCGGCAGCGATGGGATGGGTCGAGGGCAGCTGGTCCTGGCGGTAGGCCCATGCCTTGCGCTGGTTGGAGAAGGTGGTCCACGCATCGGCGTAGCGCGTGGCATTGACATTGGCGTGGTGGGCGGCCCACTCCGCAAAGGACTCGTTGAGCCACAGGTCGTCCCACCACTTCATGGTGACCAAGTCGCCGAACCACATGTGCGCCATCTCGTGCAGGATCGTGTTGGCACGCTGCTCGTACGCCGCATCGGTCACGCGAGAGCGGAAGACCATGTCCTCGAGGAACGTCACGCAGGCGGCGTTCTCCATCGCTCCGGCATTGAACTCCGGCACGAAGAGCTGGTCGTACTTCACGAACGGGTAGGGGACCCCGAACTCCTCCTCGAAGAAGGCGAAGCCCTGCTTCGTGAGCAGGAAGATGTCGTCAGGGTCGAGGAACTCCCCCAGGGACTTGCGACAGAAGAGGCGCAGCGGGTAGCTGCCGTGCGGGCCGTCGTAGACGTCGTGGACGGAGTAGTACGGGCCGGCGACGAGCGCGGTGATGTACGTCGAGATCGGGGGAGTGGCGGGGAAGTCCCAGCGGGTCGTGCCGTCACCGAGGGAGACCTGCGCGGGATCGGGTGCGTTGCTCACGACCACCCAGTGCTGAGGCGTGCGCACATGCAGGGTGAAAGGTGCCTTGAGGTCGGGCTGCTCGAAGCAGGCGTACATCCGACGGGCGTCCGCGGACTCGAACTGCGTGTAGAGGTAGACCTCGTCATCGACAGGGTCGACGAAGCGGTGCAGGCCCTCGCCCGTGCGCATGAAGGCGCAGCGCGCTCGCACGATGAGGACGTTCTCCGGCTCGAGGTCGTCGAGGCGGATCCGGGAGTCATGCACCACCTCGGAGGGCACGAGCTCGCGCCCGTTGAGATTGACCGACAGCACCTCGGGGGCGATGAGATCGATCCAGGTCGACGCACCCGCCTGCTGAGACCTGAAGGCCACGGTCGTCGTCGAGGCGAAGTGATGCTCGCCGGTGGTGAGATCGAGATCGACATCGTAGCCGTCGACGGAGATCAACTGGCTGCGCTCGGCGGCCTCTGCACGGGTCACGTTTTCGCTCACGGCGTCATCCTGGCAGACCCCTCGGGCAGGGGCGGGAGTACCTTCGCCGCATGACGACACCGGCCCCCACTCCAGTGGACTTCTGGTTCGATCCCATCTGCCCCTGGGCCTGGCTGACCTCGCGCTGGATGCTCGAGGTCGAGAAGGTCCGACCAGTGCAGGTGCGCTGGCACGTCATGTCGCTGGCCGTGCTTAACGAGGGCAATGAAGTCCCCGAGGAGTACCGCGAGCTCATGCTCAAGGCGTGGGGTCCGGTGCGCACGATCATCGCTGCGCAGCGCGATTACGGCGATGACGTCGTGGGCCAGCTCTATAGCGAGATCGGCACGCGCATCCATCCCGGCGGCAAGGACTACGAGACCGCCGTCGCTGAGGCGGTCGTGGCGCTAGGGCTGCCCGATGCGCTCGTCGCCGCAGGCACCTCGACAGAGTTCGACGCCGAGCTGCGCGCGAGTCATGCCGAGGGCATCGGTCTCGTCGGTCAGGACGTGGGCACTCCGGTGATCGCGGTCCCCGGTCCCGATGGAGAGCGCGTGGCGTTCTTCGGCCCCGTCGTGACACCGGCGCCCAAGGGCGAGGCAGCCGGGCGGCTCTGGGACGGCACGTTGCTGGTGGCGGGCACTCCGGGCTTCTTCGAGCTCAAGCGCACCCGCACCGCCGATCCGATCTTCGACTGACTTCGTCGGCTGGCCCCGGCCGTTTCCGCCACTTAATCGACCTGAGGGGCCGCTCAGCCCCGTCGAACTGGCGGAAACCGGGTGCGGGGCTTCGTCAGGCGCAGATCCGCATCGGACGGCCTGCGTCGTCGACGGGGATCTCACCGGCCGGGAGCGTGAGCGCCTCGCTGCGGGCGATGCGCGCAGCTGACCAGGCGCAGGCGAGGGCATCGAGGCCATCGTCTCCGTACGCCGGATCGCCGAGGTCGGGGAGCCACCGGCGCAGCAGGTCGAGTCTGCGCGCACGACCCTCAGGAGTCTTCTTGCGCTCATCGACCGGGTGGCCCTGCATGAGCGCGAAGGCAAGTTCAGGGTGACACTCCACCAGGCGTGGATCATCGACGAGCGCATCCACCTCTGCGATGGAGCGGAGGAGATTCCATGTCTGCTTCGACAGGGACTTGCCCGTGGTCGCAATCGAGGCCCGGCACGCCGCCTCGTAGTCATCGATGTGAGCGACCGCCACGCGCGGGGGAGCGGGGAACACGCGGGTGCCATGCGGCTGCAGCAGTTTGCGCGCAGCTACGTCGCACTCACGCGGTCCGCTATCCGACAGGCCAATGGGCATGTCGATGGCGACGATGCTGAGGTCAGCGACCAGGGTCGGCGCGAGCGGGGCGACGTACTCCAGCGACTCCAGACGAGGCTCCCCCGCGACGTCGACGATCGCTACGACCCAGCCGCCACGGCGGCCATCGACCCCAGCAACGCGCACGCTGCGATCGTGCCAGACCGGTGGCAGACTCACGACCCATGCCCGAAGGTCACGTCGTCCACCGCCAGGCTCGCCGCATCAGCCGGGCATTCAAGGGCGAGGCCCTCGAGGTGACCAGCCCGCAGGGGCGCTTCGCCGACGGCGCGGCCCTCCTTGACGGATCGACCATCCGCAAGGCCGATGCACTCGGCAAGCACCTGCTCGTCGACTTCGATGACGACCGGACACTTCATGTCCACCTCGGGCTGTACGGCAAGTGGAGTTTCGCCAAGAGCCCCGCGCCCGAGCCTGTCGGCCAGGTGCGGCTGCGGCTCGTGGGCGAGACGGCCTACGCCGACCTGCGCGGGCCCACCGCGTGCGAAGTGCTCACGCCCGACCAGGTGGTGGCGCTTGCGGAGCGCATCGGCCCCGACCCAATCCGCAAGGACGCCGACCCCGAGCGTGCATGGCAGCGCGTGCACCGCAGTCGAGCCCCGATCGGTGGCCTGCTCATGGACCAGTCGGTCTTCGCCGGCGTGGGCAACATCTACCGGGCTGAGGCGCTCTATCGGGCGGGCATCGACCCCTACCGCCCGGGGAGTGAGGTGAGTCGCGAGGAGTTCATCGTCATGTGGGCCGACCTGGTCGAGCTCATGCGTGACGGCGTGCGCAAGGGGCGCATCGACACCGTGCGCGAAGAGCACTCACCTCGCGCGATGGGCCGACCGCGGCGTCGCGACCGGCACGGGGGAGAGGTCTACGTCTATCGCCGTGAGGGCAGGGAGTGCCTGGTGTGCGGCGCGGAGGTGGCGTGGTCCGACATGGCGGGGCGCAACCTCTACTGGTGCCCGACCTGTCAGGCGCACTAAGTGCCAAGGAATTGCTCCGCCACTACCCGCCTGCACACTCGAGGATGATCGGGCGCCCAAGGCGAAGTGGCATTAACCGCTGGCGGGGATGCGCGGCTGGCGGATCCCCGGGTGATCCGCGGGCAGCGTGCGCTTGATGACCCACCACGACGCCGCGATGGTGATCGCGACGAGACCGTAGAAGAGGAACGGCGTCGCTCCGAGCCAGCCGAGCTGGCCGGCTTGGATGAGCGGGATCTGGATCGCGGCCCGCACGAGGCTGAGGATCGCCCACAGCCATGTCACCCGTGAGTAGGCCTTGAGCAGATCGGGATCCTGGCGCCAGCGCATCCCGGTCGAGCAGCCGCGCCGCCCGGGTGCAGATGGGAATGCCGGCGAGCACGAGCGCGACGCCAAGCGCGACACCGACGGCGACGACGAGACTGTTGCCCGAGGCGAAGTACGCCAGGACGAAGAGCACCGTCGGGGCCATGGATTCCACGGCCCCCCAAGGGCCGCCGAGCAGCACGCGCAGGGGATGACGGTCGTCAACCTCGGGAGTGGGCTCCTCGGGGGCCGGCTGACTCACCTCGACAGGGTATCGCCGCGACTCGGATGACCTCAGGGCCTACCGTGGTCCCATGGCCCTTCGATTTGCGTACGCCTTCATGCCAGCGGTCTTCCTCGCGGCAGCGCTCCCCGCCGGCGCCCCCGCACTTGCTGCACCCGGTGCGGCGCCGGCCGTATCCGACGGTGCCGTGACCGACCTCGAGCCGACGACGGCGACGCTAAACGCCAAGAAGCGGCACACCAAGTTCTTCGTCGCGTCGTTCAATGC